>NC_021500.1:0-314939 GCF_000410515.1 Enterobacter sp. R4-368
TGTTAGTGAACTAAGAAATAAGTACAAGATACCTCAACGAGATGATTGGGAGCCGCGCAACACTATCATTAACAGTATCAAACAAATGAATCGGGAAAGGTCCTTATGTGAAATAAGGTAAATGGAAAGAAAAGCCAAAAGGATTATGCAAAAGCATCTCCAAAAGAGTACTTAATCAAATATCTTTCTTAAGCTTATAATCACGCAGCGTATTTTTTTTGTTTTTCAGATACGCGGGCATTACAGCAGGCATTCACTGAGTGCCTGTGATAATGTTTCTTAACGTTGTAATGGCGTATGATTTTAATTAACGTAAAGGAATAGATTATGATAATTTCTGACGTGAAAACTTATTACGTAAGCAGCAAAACAGACCCACGACTTATTCGTTATGATGTTATTAAACTTAATAATGATGCCTATTAAGTGAAGGTGATTGATGATCAACAGCACGGTATTACTAGCCCAAGCGCGTTGATTCTGATCGACGATTTCCCAATCACCCGCAAAGAATATAATCAGCAACACCCTTCGGGCTTTCAACAGTCTGTAAGTATCGATACCAAGGCCCCATTCGAGAGCACCATAACCGACATTATTCAAAAACATCGAGATCAAATTTAGTAAAGACAAATATAATACCGTTTCTTTTCACAGTTCAATTTCATAACATGTTCTCCGGGTACCCAAAGGAGAAAACTATGTTTGTTGACCTGCCCCCGGGATTAGATACAACCTTCAGTTAGTGATGTCGGTTGGTTTTTCTTCATATTTCCTGTTTCGCCAGTCCGTAGCGAATTCAGCTGGTGTCTGGTAATCCAGCGATGAATGGGGACGGCACTCGTTATAATCCTGCCGCCAGTCATTAATCGTTTTCCGGGCATGAAGAATATCGCTGAACCAGTGTTCATTCAGACACTCATCGCGAAAACGTCCGTTAAAACTCTCAATAAATCCGTTCTGCGTTGGCTTACCTGGCTGGATAAGCCGTAGTTCCACACTATGCTCAAAGGCCCATTGATCGAGCGCGTGGCAGGTAAATTCCGGGCCCTGATCGGTTCTTATTGTCGTCGGATACCCCCGAAACAACGCGATGCTGTCCATAATACGCGTGACCTGAACGCCTGAAATACCGAAAGCAGCGCTGATCGTCAGACACTCCTTCGTGAAATCATCCACACAGGTCAGGCATTTTATCCTGCGACCGTTGGCCAGTGCGTCCATAACGAAATCCATCGACCATGTAAGGTTCGGTGCATCCGGGCGCAGAAGCCGAAACCGCTCGGTCGCCAGCCCTTTACGGCGCCGTCTGCGTTTTACGCTCAGTCCATTAAGGTGGTAAATACGGTATACCCGCTTGTGATTGACGTGAAGGCCCTCCCTACGCAGCAACTGCCAGATGCGCCGATAACCAAAACGTCTGCGTTCAAGCGCCAGCTCAGTAATACGCCCTGATAAATGTGCATCAGTAGCCGGACGCTGAGCATCATAACGGCAGGTCGACAGGGACAAACCTGTCAGCCGGCAGGCACGACGTTGCGACAGACCGGTCGCATCACACATCAACACCACGGCTTCCCGCTTCTGGCCTGTCGTCAGTACTTTCGCCCCAGAGCCCCCTGAAGCGCCTCCTTATCCAGCATGGCTTCGGCAAGCAGCTTCCTGAGCCTGGCGTTCTCTTCCTCAAGCGACTTCAGGCGCTTAACCTCGGGCACCTCCATACCGCCATACTTCTTGCGCCAGGTGTAAAAGGTGGCATCGGAAATGGCGTGCTTACGGCAGAGCTCACGGGCAGAAACCCCGGCTTCAGCCTCGCGGAGAATACTGATGATCTGTTCGTCGGAAAAACGCTTCTTCATGGGGATGTCCTCATGTGGCTTATGAAGACATTACTAACATCGCGGTGTATTAATCAACGGGGGGCAGGTCATCATCAGAACCTATGATGGGGAATTGCCATCCGGCATAGCTAAAACATCACTATCGGGGATTTTTGGGGTTATTAATACATTAGCGGCAGTTATAATAGCTGCCGCTAATGTTATGCTATTACAGGAGGGGACTTCTTAAGTATGTGTTTGGATAGACTCCCTATAGGGCGCTCTATAAATTTGTAGCTTAAAAAAGAAACCGCCAAAGTTAATGGGACGCAAAGAATAGAAACGATATATTCGCGGTTATCAACTTCTTTAAAAGCATAAAGAAGAGAGCAGATTACGATAACGTGACATAAATATGTTGAGTAGGAGTAATCACCAAGTCTAACAAATATTTTCGTAAACTTATTATCTTTGATTGATGACTCAAGACCTACGAAACATGCCACCACTACCGCACAAGGGAATCCAATATATAATATGTCATGATCCTCAGGCCTATTGTAAATGAAGACCAAAGCAGCCACCGACAGTCCGCTTAAAATTAATGGATTTATTTTTTCCAGCATACCGTTTTTATAGAAGTCAGCGACAAAAACGCCAAGAAGGAATTCAAGCATCATGCCATTGCTATAAAATGGCATGGCTGATAATGATGGCTTAAGGTACTCGTAGCTGAAAATTATCACAAAGGAAATAAGCACTATAAAGCGTTTTCTGGAAGTTAAAATTACCAGACATGCCAGAAGGTAGAATAACATTTCATAGTTTAGTGTCCACCCAACTGTAAGGAATGGAATATAACCTATTATGTCAGTTCTTTCCGTCGGCAAGAAAAGAAGGCTTCTTATTAGAAGTTCCGGGTTAGTTGTGGTAGCAAACATTAACCCATTGAAGTAAAGAGCAAAAAATGCAGCTATACCGGTAAATAACCAGTATGCAGGCACAATGCGCATTACTCTGTTTAACGCAAACTGGGCGGCACTAACGCGCTTTGTATAGATGGTTTGATAAATGATAAAGCCACTGATTATAAAAAAAAGATCAACGCCTGCCGCGCCTTTGTGAGCAAGCTTATCCATGAAGGAATTAGAGAAGTGATCTGCGAATGCAATCTGTTTCACATGATGCAGGACTACAAACCAGACAGCAAGAGCTCTAAGCATCTGAATTGATCGAAACATGAACTTACCAAAATAAAATTTTTCATTAAGCATAATCCGATAGACAGCCTTTGTCTATGTTCGCTCGCAAGGTTCGTTGTAATTATATCTTAGGTGACTGCTGGTCAAAAAATACCAATATATACATAAAGTAGCCATTACTTTTAATTCTAACGATAGCCTTTGCAACTAATTTGATTTGCATTTTTGAGATGTAACCTTATGGCTTGCGCTGTTTATATACACAGTGTTAGTGCAAGGGAGAAGCCATGCCGCGCTAAGATGATAAGATCACCGCTCTATACTCAGTAACCCGCGAGCCTTTGGGTCGGATGGTTGTTAGGACGAACGTGTGAAACCTGGCGGACCTGAATCATCACTTGTCACTTGCCGAGGGCAACCGGTGGGTCAGGACGTACGCCCGCACATACCGCGATGCGTCGACCTCTTGAGGCCTGGACTGTATCTTTTTCTAGTTCAACCCGAACGGAGGGCTCTGTTATGGGCTTTCCTTCGCCAGCTGCTGATTACATGGATGAGAAGATATTGCTCGACCATGAGCTGATTCGCGTGCCTTCCGCGACGTACTTCCTGCGCGCCGGCAGCGAGTCCCGCAGTGAAGCGATAAATAAGGGGGGCTTTGCTGGTTCTGATATGTCGGCCACGCCAGTAGTCGGGGGAGATAGCGATGTGCTATCTGGATGAGACGATGAGGATTTCGATGGCCGACTGGTCTTTAAAGGAATGCTCACCTACATCATCAACGACGCACGCACCAGCGAGTTCGATGACAACCCAGTGATATGATAAATGGGGCAAAAAATTAGCGCAAAACAACTCAAAACCACTAAAGGTGGCGATTCGTCTTGCGCTAATGCATTGCTTTTCACCTGCTTTCTTTTCACTTCAACGCAGTATCAAAATTAACTACTGCCTGTTCTTAATAAGCCTTAATGGGCTGACTAACAAAAACGTCATACATAACCGGGACAGTCAGCAGTCAGCAGTCAGCAGTCAGCAGGGCAGGGAAAAGTGAAGAACCGCGTTCTTGTCACGCGGGCGCTTCAGGGTCGGTAAGATGACGAACGCGACGAACAAAGAGGCCAGCAACAGTCCGCTAGAAGCGTACTGGTAGCAGCGATAAGCAGCAATATAGAGAATAAAAGAAGAGACAATGGCGAACAGCCTGATCTTCTGCGTAAAAAAGAGCGTACCTGAAGCGAAGTCAATAAGTGCGATAACTCCAGCCACCCGAATCATCCTTTTCCCTGCCAGTATTCATCTTTGCGGATGTTGCCTTGATCCTGAATCAGTCAAAAAAAACGCTCCCGAAGGAGCGTTCTGTTAGCGACCAAACAGGTCGCGTTTTTTCGGTTTGAACGGCTGGGCAATCAGCACCAGCAGTGCAACAACCAGATAAGCGACAAAAATGCCCAGCAACCATTGTGGCATTTCCAGCGTCAGGAATGACCACTGGCGCTCGGCACAGTCGCCAGAAGCGACAAACACCTGCGGCAGCCATTTATCCAGCGGCAGCCAGCCCGGAAAACGAGCGGCAAAATCGCAGGTCATAAACGGCGAAGGATGTAACTGGATCATGGTATGTTCCCAGGCCAGCTGGATGCCGCGCCACGCGCTGTAGATCCAGATAGCCAGAGCGACATAACGTAATGGTGTTTTCGGCGCAATGGCTCCGACAATACCCGCGCCCATTACGCCAAAGAGCGCACTGCGTTCATAAATGCACAGGACGCAAGGTTTAAGCAGCATGACATGCTGGAACCACAATGCGACCATTTCCAGCGCAAACGCTGTTAGCGCCATCAAAAGCCAGGCGCCGCGCCCGCGTGAGCACCCGTTTAAATATCGCAACATAATCATTTCCCTGGGAGATGCTTAGACAAAGCAGTGTAAACGAAATCATTGCGCAGGCCACTAGCGGGCAAGAAAATAATGCGTAATCGAATGTTTATCATGCGAAAAGTCAAACCTGGCAACAAAGTGCTGCCATTTACGCAACAAAATATCCTCCGTGCTGCGGGGTAAATATTGCGCATCAAAGCCCTGTTACTTTTACGGATAAGCGTTGTTAAATCGCCAAAATGGATCCCCGATCCCCTTTTTTCTTCATGAGGTACGCTACCTGCACCGGGTGCGGTCTGGTATGATGAGTGTCCTTTGCTTAGCTGTGTAATGGAAATCTCTCTATGGTCATTAAGGCGCAGAGCCCGGCGGGTTTCGCGGAAGAGTACATCATTGAAAGTATCTGGAATAGTCGCTTCCCTCCGGGGTCGATTCTTCCGGCTGAACGCGAACTCTCTGAACTGATTGGCGTCACTCGTACCACATTGCGTGAAGTTTTACAGCGCCTCGCCCGTGATGGCTGGCTGACAATTCAGCACGGCAAGCCGACAAAAGTGAACAACTTCTGGGAAACCTCCGGGCTGAATATTCTGGAAACGCTGGCGCGTCTGGATCACGAGAGTGTTCCGCAACTGATCGATAATCTGCTTTCAGTGCGTACCAACATTTCCACGATTTTTATTCGCACCGCGTTTCGTCAGCATCCGGAAGACGCGCTGAAAGTGCTGGCCAGCGCGCGTGAAGTTGAAGATCATGCTGATGCCTTCGCTGACCTCGATTACAACATTTTCCGCGGTCTGGCATTTGCGTCCGGTAACCCAATTTATGGTTTGATCCTTAACGGCATGAAAGGGTTGTATACGCGAATTGGTCGCCACTATTTCTCAAGCCCGGAAGCCCGCAGCCTGGCGCTCGGTTTCTACCACCAGCTGGCGCAAGTGTGCGAACAGGCGCAGCATGACAAAGTCTACGAAGTTGTGCGCCGCTATGGTCATGATAGTGGTGAGATCTGGCATCGGATGCAGAAAACGATGCCGGGTGATTTAGCCTTACAAAGCCGATAAGCAAAGAAAACCCCTCAACAGAGGGGTTTTTCATTACAGGCTGTTGGCGCGCGGCGGACAACGCTCCAGTAACTCCACACTGCCATCTTCGTTTTGCTGTTCCAGCAACACATCAAAACCCCATAAACGATGCACATGTTTCAGCACTTCGCGGCGCCCCTTATCCAGCGGCGCACGGTTGTGCGGAATATAGCGCAGCGTCAGTGAACGGTCGCCGCGCAGATCCACATTCCACACCTGGATGTTGGGCTCAAGGTTGCTGAGATTGTATTGCGAGGAGAGTTTCGAGCGGATCTCCCGGTAACCCTCTTCATTATGGATAGCGGCAATCTCAAGATAATTATTACGGTCATCATCCAGCACGGTAAAGAAGCGGAAATCACGCATGATCTTCGGCGACATAAACTGGCTGATAAAGCTCTCATCTTTGAAATCGCGCATCGCGAAATGCAGCGTTTCCAGCCAGTCCGAACCGGCAATATCCGGGAACCAGTAACGGTCTTCATCCGTTGGCGACTGGCAAATACGCTTAATATCCTGGAACATCGCAAAGCCCAGCGCATACGGGTTAATGCCGCTGTACCACGGGCTGTTATAGGGCGGCTGGAACACCACGTTGGTGTGGCTGTGCAAAAATTCCAGCATGAAGCGGTCGGTCACTTTGCCTTCGTCATACAGGTGGTTAAGGATGGTGTAGTGCCAGAACGTCGCCCATCCTTCGTTCATCACCTGCGTCTGTTTTTGCGGATAGAAATACTGGCTCACTTTACGCACGATGCGCAGGATCTCGCGTTGCCACGACTCGAGTAACGGCGCATTTTTTTCCATAAAGTAGAGCAAGTTTTCCTGCGGCTCTGCCGGGTAGCGACGCGCCTGCGCGATGGTTATTTCTTCTTCGCGTTTGGGCAGCGTACGCCACAGCATATTCACCTGGCTTTGCAGATACTCTTCACGGCTTTTCTGCCGTGCTTTCTCCTCCTGCAACGAGATTTTCTGCGGACGTTTGTAGCGATCGACGCCGTAGTTCATCAGCGCGTGGCACGAGTCGAGTAACTTTTCCACTTCGTCCACACCGTAGCGTTCTTCGCAATCGGTGATGTATTTACGCGCGAAAATCAGGTAGTCGACGATTGAGCTGGCATCGGTCCAGCTTTTGAATAAATAATTGTTTTTAAAGAAAGAGTTATGTCCATAGCAGGCGTGCGCCATCACCAGCGCCTGCATGGTAATGGTGTTCTCTTCCATCAGATAAGCGATGCAGGGGTTAGAGTTGATGACTATCTCGTAGGCCAGCCCTTGTTGCCCATGCTTATAAAGCCGCTCGGTTTCGATAAATTTCTTCCCGAACGACCAGTGAGGGTAATTGATCGGCATGCCGACGCTGGAGTAAGCGTCCATCATCTGCTCTGAGGTGATCACTTCGATTTGGTGCGGATAGGTATCCAGCCGATAAAGTTTCGCCACCCGGTCAATCTCCGCCAGGTAATCATCCAGCAGTTCGAAAGTCCAGTCGGGTCCATCGCTCAGACGAATAGAATCCTTATTCATTGAGTCAATCGTAGCCATTAGCGCGCCCTCGTTGTTAACGACACTCTCTGTATGGAGCGTCTCATTTCAAGCATAGAACACGCAATTAAATCTGTACCTAAGCCATAAATTTTTCTTCGCGATTTTTCATCATATCAACGGCGTAAATGGCAAGTGTTGCGAAATATTATGCTGCGGCGAAAAGTCGCGCAGCAGGAGATGCTAAATAACAGAAACCCTTGTCATACGGCGAAGCTGTGAGGGAGCTCACCATAAAAAAGCCATATGTTGAATAATATTTTCATCTGGGTTATCAATTTGTAATCAGATGATCGTGCTTTACTCACAGGAGAGGGATATGCGAGTTGTTGTGTTAGGAAGTGGCGTGGTGGGTGTCACCAGCGCCTGGTATTTACGCCAGGCCGGGCATGACGTCACGGTGATTGATCGCCAGCCGGGTCCCGCGCAGGAAACCAGCGCCGGTAACGCCGGGCAGATCTCACCAGGCTACGCCGCGCCCTGGGCGGCGCCAGGTGTGCCGTTAAAAGCCATTAAATGGATGTTCCAGCGCCATGCGCCGCTCGCAATTAGCCTCGACGGCACCTCATCGCAACTGAAATGGATGTGGCAGATGCTGCGCAACTGCGACACGCGCCACTATATGGAAAATAAAGGCCGCATGGTGCGTCTGGCGGAATACAGTCGTGATTGCCTGAAACTGCTGCGCGAAACTACCGGTATTCAGTATGAAGGGCGGCAAGGCGGTACATTGCAGCTGTTTCGCACCGCCGAGCAGTACGAAAACGCCACGCGTGATATTGCCGTATTACAGGATGCCGGCGTGCCTTATCAGCTGCTGGAGTCTGCGCGGCTGGCGGAAGTCGAACCCGCGCTGGCGGAAGTTGCACACAAACTGACCGGTGGTTTGCGTCTGCCAAATGATGAAACCGGCGACTGTCAGCTTTTCACCCAGCAACTGGCGCAGATGGCGGCGCAGGCGGGCGTGGAGTTTCGTTTTAACACCCCGGTGGATCGCCTGCTGTACGAAGGCGAAAACATCTACGGTGTGAAGTGCGGAGAAGAGGTGGTCAAAGCCGACGCGTACGTGATGGCATTTGGCTCGTGGTCTACCGGCTTACTGAAAAATATCGTCGATATCCCGGTATACCCGCTGAAAGGTTATTCATTAACGATCCCGATTGCCGAAGAAGACGGCGCACCGGTTTCAACGATCCTGGATGAAACCTACAAAATTGCCATTACCCGCTTTGATCAGCGTATTCGCGTCGGCGGCATGGCGGAAATCGTTGGCTTTAATACGGAACTGCTGAAACCACGCCGCGAAACGCTGGAGATGGTGGTGCGCGATCTCTTCCCGCGTGGCGGATTTGTCGAGCAAGCAACTTTCTGGACCGGCCTGCGCCCCATGACGCCAGACGGTACGCCCGTTGTCGGACGCACGCCGTATAAAAACCTGTGGCTGAACACCGGGCACGGCACCCTTGGCTGGACAATGGCTTGCGGTTCCGGCCAGCTGTTAAGCGACCTGATGTCCGGCAGTACTCCTGCGATTGCTGCTGATGATTTAAGCGTGGCGCGTTATTCGCCTGGCTTTACCCCTGTGCGCGCGCACCATTTACACGGTGCTCATAACTGATTCGAAGAAGGAATAGGAATGTCTCGTCCGGTTCTCGCCACGCTTGATTTAACGGCGCTGAGCAATAACTTACAGGTTGTGCGCCGCGCGGCACCTGCCGCAAAAGTCTGGTCGGTTGTGAAGGCGAACGCCTATGGTCACGGTCTGGATCGCATCTGGCGCGCGCTCAACAGCACAGATGGCTTTGCGATGCTCAATCTTGAAGAAGCCATTTTGCTACGCGAACGCGGCTGGAAAGGGCCGATTCTGATGCTGGAAGGGTTTTTCCATGCCGACGAACTGCCGCTGTTTGATAAATATCGCCTGACGACCAGCCTGCACAGCAACTGGCAGATCAAAGCCTTGCAGGACGCGCGTCTGCAGGCGCCGCTCGACGTTTACCTGAAGATCAACAGCGGGATGAATCGTCTCGGCTTTATGCCTGAACGCGTGCACACCGTGTACCAGCAACTCAATGCCTTTACCAATGTGGCAACCGTGACGCTGATGTCCCATTTTGCTGAAGCGGAGCGGGCAGACGGTATCGCCGCGCCGCTGGCGCGTATTGAGCAGGCGGCGGAAGGCATTAACGCGCCGCGCTCGCTGGCTAACTCCGCCGCCACGTTGTGGCATCCGGAAACGCACTATGACTGGGTGCGCCCCGGCGTGGTGCTGTATGGCGCTTCGCCATCGGGCGCGTGGCAGGATGTCGCCAACAGCGGGATCCGCCCGGTAATGACGCTGAGCAGTGAGATCATTGCCGTGCAGACGCTGAAAGCCGGTGAAACGGTGGGCTACGGTTGTCGTTACCGCGCGCAGAGCGAGCAGCGTATCGGTGTTGTCGCCTGCGGGTATGCCGACGGCTATCCGCGCATCGCGCCTTCCGGCACGCCAGTGCTGGTGGATGGCATTCGTACCGGCATTGTTGGCGCGATCTCAATGGATATGCTGACGGTGGATTTAACCCCGTGCCCGCAGGCCGGGATTGGTACGCCGGTTGAGCTATGGGGTAACGAGATAAAAATCGATGAAGTGGCGGCGGCGGCCGGAACAGTAGGGTACGAATTGATGTGCGCCCTGGCGCCGCGCGTGCCTGTTGTGACAGTGTAACTTAACGCGAGGCGGTTATTCCGCCTCGTCTTCCGCCACGCGAACGCCGACTTTCAGTACCGCATTATCGGCTTTTTCCGCCACTGTCCAGATCATCCCGGCGAACTCGACCTGATCCCCCACGACCGGCGCGGCACCCAGCAGTTGCTGCACAATATCGCCCAGCGTTTGCTGGCTTTCACGATACTCCAGCCCCTCTTCCAGACCGTAAATCAGCGCCACATCGGCAAATTTAGCATCCGCTTCAAGAATAAAATCACCGAAGAAGCGCTGATCCAGCGCCACCGGCGGAGACTGGCTAAACAGTTTCCCGAGCGCGGGGAGATCGCTTTCGCGACCAATCACGCATAGCACATCGCCTTCACGCAGCCGGGTACTGCCGGTCGGGTGCAGAAGGCTGTTGTCACGAAACAGTGCCGCAATACGCGTATCCGCAGGCATGTGTAAATCACGCAGCGCAGCACCCACACACCATTTATCCGCACTGAGTTGATAAACAAACTGCTCAAACGGATTGTCCGGGTGAATATCCAGACCGACGCGGGAGACCGGCCAGCCAACCGGTGGCACGACAACTTTGGCTTTTTTCGCCGCCCACGAGAGCGACGTTCCCTGAAAAAGCAGCGAGATTAACACCACGAAAAAGGCGACATTAAAGAACAAGCGCGCGTGATCAAGCCCGGCCATCATCGGGAAGGTGGCGAGAATAATCGGCACCGCGCCGCGCAACCCCACCCAACTGATAAAAATGCGTTCGCGCAGGTTAAAACCGCGAAACGGTAACAGGCTGGCAAACACGGACAGAGGACGAGCAACAAAAATCATCCACGCCGAGAGGATGAGTGCGGAAACCGCAATCGGCAACAGATCAGACGGTGTGACTAACAGACCCAGCACCAGGAACATGGCGATTTGCGCCAGCCAGGCCAGCCCATCGAAATTTTGCAGGATACCGTAACGGTTGCGGATAGGACGGTTGCCCAGCACAAAACCACACAGATAGACCGCCAGAATGCCGCTACCGTGCAGGGCCGTAGTTAAGGCGAAAACCAGAATCCCGCCGCTCAGTGCCAGCAGCGGATAAAGGCCCGGCGGCAGAGAGATGCGGTTAATCATCTGCTGCAACAGATAGCCGCCCAGGCCGCCGAGCAGAATACCGAGGCCAAACTCCCGCACAATATGCACGAGGAACATGATGTCGATGTCGGCCGTGTGCTTCTGGATCATCTCAATCAGCGTGATGGTAAGAAACACCGCCATCGGATCGTTGCTGCCGGATTCGATTTCAAGGGTAGAACCGACACGCTCGTTCAGCCCTTTACCGCCGAGCAGCGAGAACACCGCGGCGGCATCGGTGGAGCCAACAATCGCGCCGATCAAAAAGCCTTCCATAATGTTGAGCTTGAACAGCCAGGCGGCCATCATCCCGGTTAAACCGGAAGTGACCAGCACACCAATAGTCGCCAGGGAAAGCGCGGGGCCAAGCGCGACGCGAAACGAGCTGGCGCGGGTACGCATGCCGCCATCGAGTAAAATGATCGCCAGCGCGAGGTTACTGACCATGTAAGCAAAAGGGTAGTTATCGAACGGAATACCGCCGATACCGTCAACACCGGCCAACATACCGATTGCCAGAAAGATAACCAGAATGGGAATACCAAGGCGGGAGGAGAAAGAACTTAATAAAATACTGCAGGTTACAAGAACTGAACCCAGAATAAACAGACTGATTATCGCCTCAGCGTCCAATGGTGTGCTTCTCCTTAATCCTCACCGTGGGGGATCCCGGGCGGCAGTAACCGGCCGGGTTGATTAGTGCGTCATATAATAACGGCAGAAACAAGGCTTTAATAAGAGCATAAAGCGCTTTTTTTACCTCAAGATCGTGGGATGACCCGTTAAGGTCAGTTGCGTCTTTTCAGCATGTTGCAACCGGGCATGCGCACCGAGCGGCAGTGTGACGGTCTGCGGTTCATGACCAAACGCCAGCCCGCTGACCACCGGGATCGTCAATTGCGCGCGCAGATAGTCGATCATCTTATTAAGATTGTAGCCCGCATCGTAATCGTTGGGTTGCGCCAGCGAGAAACTGCCGAGGATCAGCGCCCGCTGCTGCGCCAGAATACCTGAGTGCAACAACTGCAACAGCATGCGTTCCACGCGGTAGGGATGTTCATTAATGTCTTCCACCACCAGAATGCCGCCGGGTATGGACGGCAGCCAGGGCGTACCAATCAGCGAGGTTAACATCGCCAGGTTTCCACCCCACACCGTGCCTGCCACGTCACATTGCGGGCCTTCACCGTCCCACTCAATGGTAAAGGTTTCATTGCTGATGGCGCGCCAGAAGTGCTCTGCCGTAAAAGTATCCAGCGTTTCGGCACCGAAATTACCGGCCAGCATTGGCCCGCTAAACGTGATGACTTTTCCGTATGCCAGCAATCCAAGTTGAATGGCGGTGAAATCGCTATGGCCGCAAATCAGCAACGGTTGATGCTGCTGGCGCGCCACCAGCGCCTGCCAGTCAATATCCGCGAGCAGACGGCTGACGCCGTACCCCCCGCGCACCGGCATCACGATAATGTTGTCGCCCGGCAATTGCGCCAGTGCGTTGATATCCGCCAGGCGCTCTTTGTCATGTCCAGCGAAACGCTCATGACGGCGGGTGATGACGTGCTGATTGTTAACCTGATGGCCTTGCGAAGTGAGACGTTCGACGCCAAGCGCTGCGGCGTGCTGGTTAATGCAATAGCCGGAAGGGGCAATCAGATGGAAGGTGGACATGGCAATTCCTTGCTGACATCTATAGGGAAACAGTTATCATGCCGCTAACCTGTGTCGTTGTCATCCGTAGCCGATGACACTTATAGAAGGATTAGCTTGCGTGAAATTGAGATGGTTTGCTTTTTTAGTGGTACTGCTCGCCGGATGTAGTTCAAAACAGGATTATCGTAACCCGGACTGGAACCCGGAAGTGCCGGTAAAACGCGCAATGCAGTGGATGCCCATCACCGAAAAAGCCGGTGCAGCCTGGGGCGTCAGCCCGCAATTGATCACCGCGATGATCGCCGTGGAATCCGGCGGTAACCCGAATCTGGTCAGCAAATCCAATGCCGTTGGCCTGATGCAGCTTAAAGCCTCCACCGCCGGGCGCGAAGTTTACCGTCATATGGGCTGGAGCGGGCAACCGTCCACCAGCGAACTCAAAAACCCGGAGCGCAACATCTCCATGGGGGCGGCTTATTTGAGTATTCTTGAGCACGGGGCGCTGGCAGGCATCCGCGATCCGAAAGTGATGCAGTACGCGCTGGTGGTCTCGTATGTGAATGGCGCAGGCGCGCTACTGCGGACTTTCTCGTCCGACAGAAGCGAAGCCATTGAAGAGATAAACGAGTTAAGCGCAGACGCGTTTATGAAGCATGTGGCGGAAAACCACCCCGCGCCGCAGGCGCCGCGCTATATCTGGAAAGTGCAAAAAGCGATGGATGCGATGTAATTAGCGTACCCGGCTGGCGCGTTCGCGCGCCTCGCGCTCCAGGGCAAAAATAATGCGCTGGAGCTCGCGTTCCACGCCCGGGCTGACATTCAAAAAGCGAAAGCTCAGACGCGGCGTGACAATGGTTTCATTCTTGCCATCAACGACTTTACGCTCGCCAATCGCGATCAACTGCGCGTCAAAATAGAACTGCCCCCACGACGCCATATCCAGTTCCACTTTGGAAAAACGCATGCCTGGTTGCAACGCGGCAGGCGCTTCGCCATCCAGCAGCGCGCCCATGCCGCCTAATGACAGGTCGAACAGACGAAAGCGAATCTCGCTTTTATCCGGCATAAATGCCTTACAAAAATAGGCCGGGTGGAGCGGGGCGCTGATGCGAAAATATTCACGGCGCTGAATAAACCACAGCGTTTCCGGAAGCGGAGTAATAAAAGCAGGTAAAGCCTGAAAATCGCCTGCAGAAAGCTTTGTCAGTGTGAACTCGACTTTGGCGCCATGTGTTTCAGCGGTCACGGTAACCTTTCCCGCACGCTGTACTGCGTTGTTCTCGTACTCCTGGCTGCCAAAATCCATGACCAGCTCTTCTGGATTCACTTCCAGTATCTTGCTGATGAACTGACCGCTGCCCCAGGTGATGCAAACGGGCACCTGGTTCTTTTGCAGGTCGCGTAAAACGCCCAGCACGGCCAGAGGATTTTGTTTCAGGAACTGCTCACTGTAATTGCTCACGCCGAATGGCTCCTTGATGGCTGACACACCTTCGTTGCTTTATCGGCATTTCCGGCAAGAACTTAATACAAATAACGTAATTATTTTCGTAATCCGTTTGAATTAAGTCTGTGAGATGAAAATGTTTTATGACCGACATCTATACTGTAGCTAACGCGTCGCCGAAGTGGTATGTGCGCGTCAACAAGACTAACAGAAGGAGAGAGAAACATGGGCATTCTCGCGTGGATCGTTTTTGGCCTGATTGCTGGCGTTATTGCTAAGTTGATTATGCCAGGACGGGATGGGGGCGGTTTCATTCTGACTTGTATACTTGGGATCGTCGGGGCCGTTGTCGGCGGCTGGCTCGCGACACAATTTGGTTATGGCGGAGATATTACCGGCTTCAACTGGCACAGTTTCCTGATCGCGGTGCTGGGTTCGATTGTCGTGCTGGCCGTCTTCCGGTTGTTCAGACGGAATTAACCGCCAGTTCATCCGTTTTTTGAGACAAAAAAGCCGCAACATGATTGTTGCGGCTTTTTACTGTGCGCGTTACTGCGCGACGGCTTGCTGCTGTTTTTGCGGCTGAGTCGTTGGTTCAACCTTCGCGGCAGCCTGCTGTGCGGGCTGCGTTTGCGGTACGCTGTCGCACGGTTTCTCTTTCGGGCAGATCAGATCGAGCATTTTCAGCGTCACACCGTTGGTCCAGCCGAAACCGTCCTGCAGCGGATATTCGCCACCGCCGCCACCGGTGCCGGTGGTGCTGACATCATATTTCTCGACCAGTTTTTTCTCACGATCGTAAGTGTGCTGCACATTAGTCAGAAAACGCCAGCTCACTTCCATTGCCAGTTTCTGCTGATCGTAATTTTGCAGGCCCGCTGTTGCCACCCATTGCAGCGGCGCCCAGCCGTTCGGCGCATCCCACTGCTGACCGCTCTTCACCGTGGTGGTAGCGATACCCCCCGGCTTCAGCAACCGTTCTTTTGCCGCGCTGGCCACTTTATCGGCGCGATCTTTAGCGGCGGCATTAACAAACAACGGGTAAAGCGCTGCGGCTGTCAGCTGATTACGCACCTTCTTCGTCTTCAGATCGTAATCCGCGTACCAGCCCTCTTTTTCATTCCACAGATTGGCTTCAATACCTTTCTGACGCGCGTTCGCCAGCGCATCGTACTGGCTTGCTTTCGCGCTATCGCCGGCTGCCTGATAACCACGGGCGAGCATTTTTTCCATCTTGAACATCAGCGCATTCAGATCAACCGGCACAATGCTGGTGGTGCGAATAGTGCCAAGCTGATTGGGATCGTCCATCCAGCGGGAGCTAAAATCCCAGCCCGACGCGGCGGCAGAACGCAAGTCGCGGTAAATCTCGGTTGCCGGGCGATTGGGGTTATTTTTGGCCGTTGTTACATCATCCAGCCACGACTCCGGGCGCGGCGTATCGCGATCGTCCCAGTAGCGGTTCAGGATGCTGCCATCGCTGAGCTTAACCACGCGCTTATTGGCCTGGCCTGGCTGCAGCGTATCTGCACCTTCCATCCAGTACTGGTACTCTTTTTCCATTTGCGGCAGCCAGGTTTTCAGCGCTTCGTCACCGTCGTGCGTGGCCAGCAATTCCACCATCAACGAGAAGAAGGGCGGCTGCGAGCGGCTCAGGTAGTAGCTGCGGTTGCCGTTAGGAATATGGCCCCACGTATCGATTTCATGGCCAAAGTTGCTGATCATGTCTTCAATCTTGTCCCAGTGGCCGCTCTCGGCGAGACCGAGCATCGTGAAATAACTATCCCAGTAATAGACTTCGCGAAAACGTCCACCCGGCACGACATAAGGTTTTGGTAGCGGCAGCAGCGAATCCCATTTCCCGGCGCTGTCGGTGGTGCGTGTTAACACCGGCCACAGCCCGTCAATATGCTCACGCAGGTTTTGCCCTTCAGGCGGAACATACTTTTCCCCCTCTTTGGGCAGCGTAAAGTTCACATCGACAAAGTGGCGTAAATCGAAACTGGTTTGCGTGCGCTGCATGCGGTAATCCGCGAGGATCATCAGCGGGTCGCCTTTCGGCACGGCATCGACAAAGGTTTTTTGATCGGGAAAGAGCTTAGCGGTTTGCACATCGCTGAACAGCGGACCGAGCAGAACATCCGGTGGCTGCGGCGTATTTTGCGCCTCGGCGGCGAAAGAGTGGGTAGCTGTGGCGAGTAACGCGCCGCCTAACGCGATTTGCATGACCAGCAGCAGAGCGCGCGGTCGGTGTAGAACAGGTCTTGTCATCGATTATTCTCCTTAGCGGGTGCACAGCGGTGCTGCCGCAATCAACCTTGCACAAAACCATAGTCGAATCTGAAACAAATCGTGTGTCGCGTTTGGCATTTTGCACGATTCCAGACAATTTCCCCGTCTGGCTGGCAGAGCAGGGGGCGGATTTTATGCTCTCGCTGCACAAATAATCAGCACCGGCTGCATACCTGTCCGTCAGGGGCTTTTTATTTATTTGCGACAGGGCCCGAAATGGGTAAATAGTGCGCTGTATCAATTTTGCTGAATGGGTTCGTTTATTGTCGATTCACAAAAATTAAGTCTGACTACACAATTTAAGGTGGGTTGAAATTTCATATGAAAGTAAAGAATGTTTCCTGTCAGGGACTGTTACACACTTGACTATCGTGCTGTGGAAATAATGTTTATTTGTTCAATATATTTTGCCTATCAAAGCCAAAATAACGCCGTTGCTTATCTTGTACGTTAATCCGCACTTTTATTCAGGTAATTTGGCTACTAAATATTGTAGGGTTTATCACATTAAATTAGTTTTTAGGATTCATCCTATCTCGCATTTTAAAATATATGCTATTGCCTTGTTGTCACTAATATTGATTAATAATCAGCGATTTATGCAAAGATTGCGCACCGTTACAAAATGGGTGGGTTGGCATCTTTACGGATTATCATCTAAAGTGAAATTCTTTCTTGAGAATTGTCCTAATTTGCAAAAAAATTAAATAATAGTATTTCAACAGGTCGGAGATCATATTGAATTGAATAATCTGATCTGTAAAATTGTGTCACGATAGTCAATGAAAAGTAATATTATTGCGGCCTGTCCCTGCGACAGACTCGTGCGGTAGCTATGCCTTTTATTCATTATCTGAGCGTTTAACTGGACATGGATTTGCGTCATTTAGAGCGATTTAAATACCCTTTCCAAAACGCTCCAGGTCAACACAGTAATATATTTGCAATGGAAAAAAACGTTATGAACATGCGAATGGTATTGGCTCTTCTTTTTGTCTTTGGCGTTTCGGCTTGTAAAGCGCCACCTAAACCCGCCCCAACCGATGACACCATCGTCACCAGCGAAGTGAACGGTGTCACGCTGACACACCGCTACGCGGTTATTCCGCCTAAGGAATTCCAGCCTATCAAACAAGACTATCGCGCGCTTTACCCGGCGTCGGTGATGAGCACACCGGATTTCGGCGGCAAAGTAATTCGCCAGCTGCAAGCCGGTAAAACCTATGTGGTTCTGGGTCAGGTTGAACACTTCTGGATGGCGCTGGCCGATGAAGGTCAGGAAGAGCTGATTGGTTATGTACCGATGCGTGCCGTCGTGAAAAGCGAGCTGTACGAAAAAACCCTGCGTGATGACGCACGCAAACTGAAACGTAAAAAACAGACCTGCGTGACTGTCGATGGCAGCGGTAAGGCTTGCAAAAACGCCAACTCCGGAACGTGGATCATCAATTAATCCAGCCGTGACGAGTACCTGGTATGAATAATAATTCGGTTGTACGCCAGATTAGCCTGGTGTTTTTCTTTGTGCTGGCCACCCTGGCCAGCGGTTGTGGCTCCTCTTCACACAGCGTACCTACCAGCTATAACCTTCAGTTCAGGGCTCATCCGCAAATCAATGAGTCCGCTCCCCTTAAAGTCAGGGTGTTGCTGTTGAAATCGGACGCGACATTTATGTCCGCCGATTTCTGGTCGCTGCAAAACAACGCAGATAGCGTACTTGGCGCCAACCTGCTGAACAGTGATGAATTTTTCCTGATGCCCGGCCAGTTGTCGAAAACGCTGAGCGGTAAAAGCGCGCCCGACGCGCGTTACATCGGCGTGATGGCGGAGTATCAGGCGCTGGATGGCAAAAAATGGCGGATGTCCTTACCGCTCCCGGTGCAGGGAGAGACGCACTTCTACGAATTCTGGAAATCGTCGTCAGACGAACTGGAAGCCAACATCTTCCTCGACGTCAATGGCATCCGTGTGATTTCCAAATAGCGCCAGTCTTAACAGGAAAACCGTATGAACAAAGCAGAAAAGGTCGTGTGGACCGAAGGTATGTTTCTGCGCCCTCATCACTTTCAGCGAGCGGAAAGCTATCTGCAACACCATATTCGCGAGTGGGGGACACTGCAGCGCCCGTATCTTTGGGGCTACCTTGATATCGAGCTCGACGATGCCATGCTGCGCCAGGGCTGTATTGCCCTGAGTTATGCCAGCGGTTTACTGCCGGATGGCACGTTCTTCTCATTCCACGATGCTCGCCAGGCGCCCACACCGCTGGCTATCCCTGACAACATCAACAATGAGCGCGTGGTGCTGGCGCTGCCTGCCCGTCGCGGCGGGCGTGATGAGGTGATCTTTAGCGAAGAGAAAGATTCGCTGGCGCGTTATGTCACCTGGGAAAGCGAAGTCGATGACGATAACGCCATGTCCGTCGGGCCGGCGGCGGTGCAGTTTGGCCGTCTGCGTCTGAAACTGATGCTGGAAAAAGATCTCTCGGCAGAGTGGACGGCGATCGGTGTCGCGCATGTTGTAGAAAAACGTAACGATAACCACGTTCGAATTGATAGCCGTTATATTCCGCCGATGCTGAATGCGGTTAACAACCCGGCGATTTACGCCATTATCAACGATCTGCAAAGTTTGCTGATGCAGCGTAGCCAGCAGATTGGCCAGCGTCTGCGCCAGCCGGGGCGTTTTAATACCTCTGAAATGGTGGAATTCACGCTGCTGGCCTTGATTAACCACCATGTCGGCCAGGTTTCCCATCTGAAAACGCTGCCGATGATCCACCCGGAAGAGTTGTGGCGCAGCTGGCTGGCGTTTGCCACCGAGCTGACCACCTGGACCGCGTCACGCTCGCCGGAAGAGACGCTGCCGGTTTACGACCATGACGATCTGGCCGGCTGTTTTGGCAAGTTACAACTGATGCTGCGCAATGGGTTGTCTCTGGTGATGGAAGAGCACGCCATCCAGTTGCCGCTCACCGAACGCACGCACGGGTTGAATATCGCCACGTTGCCGACCACCACCATGGCGCGCGAGTTTGGTTTCGTGCTGGCAGTGAAAGCCAGTGTCCCGGGCGAAATCCTGCAAACCCATTTCCCGGCCCAGATGAAAGTCGCGCCGGTCACCAAAATCCGCGACCTGGTGCAGTTGCAACTGCCGGGTATGAAGTTGCGCACCATGCCGGTCGCGCCGCCGCAAATTCCGTGGCATGCCGGTTACAACTATTTCGAACTGGAAAAGGGCGGCGAGCTGTGGAACGAAATGGAAAAATCGGGGGCTTTCGCGCTGCATCTGGCAGGTGAATTCCCGGGTCTTGATATGGAGTTTTGGGCCATCCGTAGCCCGACTGAATAATACAGCGAGCGCACAATATGCAGGAACAACAAGCCTCCGGCAGCGATGCCGCTCTGGCAGGAGCAAGTGGCAACAATCCTTTGGTCGCGGCCGCCAACCCGCTACTTAACGCGATACCGCAGATCCGCTATTCCGTTTCTCATGATGATCAAAGCGGTCTGCGCCAGCACCTGATTGATGAAATTCGCCGTTTTGAAGTGCGCTGCCAGCAATCCGGGCTGGCCTACGAAGTGATCGTCGGCGCCCGTTACTGTTTATGCACCGCGCTGGATGAAGCGGCGGCGCTCACGCCGTGGGGCAGCCGTGGCGTCTGGTCCGGTAGCGGTCTGCTGGTGACGTTCCACAACGAAACCTGGGGCGGGGAGAAATTCTTCCAGCTGCTGGCGCGCTTGTCGCAAAACCCGCGCGAGCATATCGCGCTGCTGGAGCTGATCAACTTCTGCCTGTTACTCGGTTTTGAAGGACGTTACCGGGTGATGGACAACGGCCGCACGCAACTGGAAACCATCAAACAGCGCTTGTGGCAGATGATTCGCGGTGTGCGTGGCAACTATCCGCCGCCGCTGTCGCCGCACCCGGAAGATCAACCGGTCATGCGCAAATTGTGGCGGCCGGTTATTCCGCTGTGGGCGTGTGTCGGGCTGGCGGGATTTCTCGCCTGCCTGTTCTATATCGTGCTCAACTGGCGTCTGGGTGACAGCACCAACCCGGTGCTGGCGAAAATTTACCAAACCCAGTTGCCGGAAGCGGCCATTGAGCAGCCGGTACAAAACGTGCAGCCGGTACTTAACCTGCGCGCGTTTCTGCGCCCGGAAATTCAGGCAGGCCTGGTGGCGGTGCGCGATGAAGCCGATCGCAGCGTGGTAACACTCAAAGGCGATGGGTTGTTTGCCTCGGGATCGACGGTGGCACGCGAAAGCTATGAACCGGTTATCGATCGTGTTGCGCAGGCGATGAATAACGTCAGCGGCAAAATTCTGGTGGTGGGTTTCAGTGACAACGTGCCGATCCGCAGTGCGCGTTTCGCCTCGAACTACGAGCTGTCGCTTGAGCGCGCGCGTTCTGTGCAGTCGCTGCTGCAAAAACACCTGTCGCAACCGGCGCGTGTGAAAGCGGAAGGACGAGGGGAGATGAACCCGATAGCGCCGAACAACTCGGCTGAAAACCGCGCCCGTAACCGCCGCGTAGAGATTACTTTGCTGGTGTCGCCGGGAAATACGGCCGCCGAGCTGAACGGATTGCCGCAAGGAAACTAAAGGATGAATATGTTGCTTTCATTGCTGACCAACCGCATTTTGTGGGGTTTCCTTGGCGTAACGGGGCTGGCCGCGGTTATCTGGATGATTGGCCCGCTGCTCTCCGTCGTGGATTCCCGCCCGCTTGAGTCTGAGCAAAACCGCATGATCACCATTGCGGTGATGTACCTGATTTGGGTTCACAGCCACATTGTGCCGCGTCTTTACAACGCCTGGCTCAACCGCAAGCTGATGGACAACCTGAAAAGCGAAGAGGCAAAAGATCCGGTTGAGCGCAAACGCCTCAATAACGAAGATCAGGTGCTGAACGAGCGTTTCGAAGAAGCTGCGCAGGTACTGAAAAAAGCGCACTTCAACCAGCCAGGTCAGCGCGGACAGTGGGCGCAGCGCTTCAGCACCCAGTATCTGTATCAACTGCCATGGTATGTGATTATCGGTGCGCCGGGTTCCGGTAAAACCACTGCGCTGGTCAACTCCGGCCTGCAATTCCCGCTGGCCGATCGCTTCGGTAAAACCGCGCTGCGCGGTATTGGCGGTACGCGTAACTGTGACTGGTGGTTTACCAACGAGGCTGTGCTGCTTGATACCGCCGGGCGTTATACCACGCAGGAGAGCGAGCAGGTTCAGGATGCGAGCGAATGGTTGAAGTTTCTTGGCCTGCTGCAAAAGTATCGCCGCCGTCAGCCGATCAACGGTGTGATTGTGACGGTAAGCATTGCCGATCTGCTCACCCAGTCAGCCGAGGCATCGCGCGAACAGGCGCTTAACCTGCGCCAGCGTTTGACCGAGTTGCATGAACAACTGGGGATCCGTTTCCCGGTGTATGTGCTGGTGACCAAAGCGGACTTGCTGAAAGGTTTTCGCGCGTACTTTGCCGGGTTTGATAAAGCGCAGCGCGATCAAATCTGGGGTTTCACCTTCCCGTGGGAAAAAGCCAAACTGGCGGATTTCGACCTGCAGGGCAGTTTTATTCAGGAATTCGCGCTGCTGCAACAGCGTCTGGACGCGGCCCTGCCGGATACGCTACTGCGTGAAAGCGATGCGCAAGCCCGCGCGGAATGTTTCCTGTTCCCGCAGGAGTTCGCCGCGCTGCGTCCGCTGCTGGCAGATTACCTGAACACCATTTTTGCCCGCTCTAACTTTGAAACCGAGTTCTCCCCGCGCGGCATCTATTTTGCCAGCGGTACGCAGGAAGGCCTGCCGTTTGACCGCGTGATGGGCGAACTGAACCGCGCGCTGTCGCTGCCGCAGGGTAAATCAGGCGATAACTGGGATTCGGTCAGCAAAGAGGAACCGGTGCCGGGCGGGAAAGGGCAGAGCTTCTTTATCAAGCATCTGCTGCAAAACGTGATCTTCCAGGAAGCCGGTATCGCCGGGCAAAACCGCTGGTGGGAACTGCGCAGCCGGGCGGTGATCTGGTCCGGTTATGCGGCGCTGCTGGCGCTGCTGATTATTATCAGCGCCTTGTGGTTTACCAGCTACGGCAACAACCGTGATTATCTGGATGAAGTGCAGGCCAAAGTACCGGCCCTTGACCAGCAGATCAAAGCGCTGCGTAACCGCCAGCAGGGCGATCTCTTTGCCTTGCTGCCGCTGCTTAATGGCCTCTCTGCGCTGCCGGAAAGCGAGAAGTTTGACGTCAATAACCCACCGATCACCCGCCGTATGGGGCTCTATCGCGGTAACGATGTGGCTGACGCCTCGCAAACCCTGTACCAGAAAGCGCTGCAACAGATGCTGCTGCCGGAAGTGGCGATGCGCATCACCACCTGGCTGCGTAACGACAATGGCAGCGATGTGGAATACAGCTATGAAGCGCTGAAAGCCTATCAGATGCTGTATCAGCCGAAGCATTACGACGGTAAGTTCCTGCACTCGTGGGTAATGCTCAATCTGCAACGTAACCTGCCGCAGAACGTTACCAAAGCGCAGTTAAGTCAGCTTGAGTGGCACCTGACGCAACTGCTGGAGCCGCAAATTCAGTCGTCGCCGTATGCCAAAGACGAGGCGCTGATTAGCCGCGAACAGGCATTGATCAACCAGCAACCGCTCTCCACCCGCGTTTACGGGCGGCTGAAACGCCTGCTGGAGCGCGATGAAAACCTGAAGCAGGTTTCGCTGGCGTCGCTTGGCGGCCCGCAGAGTGAACTGGTCTTTTCCCGCAAAAGCGGTAAGCCGGTCGGTGAAGGGTTGCCGGGGTTGTATACCCCGGATGGTTACTGGAACAGTTTCAATGCGCAAATCGCGCCGGTCACCGCCTCGCTGCATGAAGATGATGTCTGGGTGCTTGGCTCCACCACGCAAGCGGAAGACAAACAGCAAACCGATAACGCGGTGCGCCAGTTGTATGCACGGGATTTTATCGCCATCTGGGATAACTTCTTAAGTGACATTCAGCTTAATAACAGCGCGGATCTGAACCAGCGCATCAATACCGCGCGTCTGCTTTCCGGAAACAACTCACCGCTGCGCCGGCTGGTTATCAATCTCAGCCAGCAGTTGAAACTCAGCCGTGATGACGTGGCGGATGGTAAAGAGAAAGCGCCGGAGAGCAGCAACCGTGGTACGCAGATGCTCGAAACGCTGTTCAGCAACCATGACGGCGCGTCAGCCACGGCAAACGCCGCCGCCAGCCAGACGCCGGAACAGCGTGTCACCGAACATTTCGCGCCGATCATCGAACTGGCGCAGCCGCTGGAAAAGGGCGGCAAGACCATTGTGTTTGATGATTTTCTCAAACAGGTTGATGAGCTTTATCGTTACCTGACCGCCGTGCAGGATGCCGCCAACAGTGGAATGCCACCGCCGGGCGGCGAAGCAATCAGCCGTTTGCAGGCCAGTGCCGGGCGTTTACCTGGCGGGCTGCAAACCATGTTCAGCAACATGGCGGTTGGCGCGAGCAGTGATACCCAGCGCCGGGATATGGAAAACGTGCGCAAGCGCATCAGCGTGGAAGTGGGCAGCTTTTGCCGCCAGGCGATTGCCGGACGCTACCCGTTAGTGCGTTCCGCCAGCAGCGAAGTTACCCCCGACGATCTGGCACGCATGTTTGCCCCTGGTACTGGCCTGATGGATGTCTTTTTTCGCGACAACCTGACCAACAAAGTCGATACCACTCAGGCGACATGGCGTTTTATGCCGGGCATCGATGGCAAAACCCTGCCGGGCAGTGAAGGGGTGCTGGTGCCGTTTCAGCAAGCGCAATCGATTCGTGACGCGTTCTTTGCCAACGGCAGCGCAACACCGTCGTTTCGCACCACGGTGCGTACGGTGCGCATGGATAACACCATCCTGAATATGACGCTGGATGTAGACGGACAAATCCTTCGCTACAGCCACGGCCCACAGGCGGTGCAAATCGTTAGCTGGCCGGGTTCCGGCGGCACCAACCAGGTGCGGATGCAGTTAGGGCTGGCCAACGGTACAACCGCTACGCTTGTGACCAACGGCGCCTGGGCGCTGAACCGCTTTTTCGATAAAGCGCGCGTCAGCCCCGGCAGCAGCAGCCTGAGCCGCCAGGCGACATTCACGGTTGACGGACATCAGGTGACGCTGGAATTCGCGCCGAACAGCATCCGCAACCCGTTCCAGCTTCCACGTTTCGCATGTCCTTGAACTGCAAAGGAACGCCTAATGACTACGACTTCTGCAATTAGCTGGTATGGCAAACTGCCCAGTGCGGGCGATTTTTTACAACGCCGCTTTCCTGATGCGCTTCAGCGTCAGTGGTCCCACTGGTTTCAGGTGGGGCTGATGAACTGGCAGAAAGAAGAACAGCGTACAAACGACCGGCAGTTCAGCAATGCGCCGATCTGGAATTTTGTTGTCCCGCCGATGCTCGGCGGGCAGCAGGTGCAAATGGGTTGTCTGCTGCCAGGGCGCGACAGCGTTGGTCGTCAGTATCCACTGTGTGCGTTAATGGCGATTAACCCGCTGGAGTGGTCGCCACGCCATTTAGCGAAGGCGGGTGACTGGTATGAACAACTCGGGCGCACCATGCTGCATGCCGTGCGCAATGGGTTTTCACCCGAACAGCTCGACCAGGCGCTGCTCTCCATTCCACCCGTGCAACTGGTGGAGCCGGAAACGCGCTCGGAAATTCTGGATGTGATTGGTTATGACGGCGACGGCGAATCCACCATCGGCTGGCGACAGGCCGCCGAATGTTTTGATCCGCTGCGCCAGATCAGTTTCTGGTGGACCAACCGCAGCGATGGCTACCCGCTCTACACCCATGTGCACAGCGGCAATTTTACCGGCCAGTTATTCACGCTGTTGTTTGA
Source organism: Enterobacter sp. R4-368 (assembly GCF_000410515.1). Lineage (NCBI taxonomy): Bacteria > Pseudomonadati > Pseudomonadota > Gammaproteobacteria > Enterobacterales > Enterobacteriaceae > Enterobacter > Enterobacter sp. R4-368. Next base: position 25,636 of record NC_021500.1, read on the forward strand.
GCCGGCGGGTGGCGCAAGACCCGGTCGCCATGGCCTCTACCCACCGATGTTTGAAGAATAAGCAGGTTGCGGATGACTATAGAATCGTTACTCGCTCCGGTCAGCCCGGAGCAGCCTTGCGGTGAGAATCTGGAGTACGACGCCGATTTCCAGGCGATGGAGCAGGCGAGCCTCGGCAAAGCCGAGCAGCAGTTTGGCAGCACCATTATTCCCGCCGAACCGGCAGACTGGACGCGGGTGGAAAAACTGGCCACCGGGCTGCTGGCGCGCACCAAAGATATCCGCGTAATGATGGCGTTAACCCATGCGTGGACTCGACGTCGCGGGCTGGAAGGCTATGCTGATGGTTTAATGCTGTTAGGCCAGGCGCTGGCGCTGTACTGGGATCAACTCTGGCCTTCGCTGACTGACGGTGGTGAATTCGACCCGTTTTATCGCATTAATGCGCTGGCGGGGTTAAGCGATAAATCTTCGCTGACCACCACGCTGCGCCAGTCGACGCTGCTGCGCAGCAACGGTGATGAGCTAAACGTGCGCGACGCGCAGGCGTTGCTTGACGGCAGCAAAACGGAATGTGCAGGCTATCCTGGCGGTCGGGTGCGTCTGATTGATGAACTCACGCGCGGCGGTCAGCCTGGCATTGAGGCTATCTGCCAAATCGAAGGGCGTCTGCAAACGATCCGTACATGGTTGCTCGAACAACTGGGCGAAAGCGGGGTGCCGGAAATGGAACAGTTACTCAAAACGGTCGGGTTAATCGCCGGCGTCAGCCGCGCTAACCGCACGGAAGAGCAACAGGCGACAGAACAAACGGCACCTGCGGAGAGCGCACCGCAAGCGGTTGTCGCGACACCGCTTGCGGCGCATACCGACTGGCGAACCGCACAGGTTACCACGCGTGCCGATGCGCAACTGATGCTGGAAAAAGTGAAGCAATATTTCACCCAGCACGAGCCGAGCCACCCCGCGCCGTTGATGATTGACCGCGTACAGCGGCTAATCGAACTGGACTTTATGGAGATTATTCGCGATCTGGCGCCCGATGGCGTGAATCAACTGCAAAACATCTTTGGGCGTCAGGACTGACGCGTACCGAGTTATGACGGCAGGCGCGTTGCCGGTCGTCAAACCTTCACCGCGCATATTCGATGGAGAACATCATGGCAATAAGTAACAGTGGTCAGAAATTTATCGCCCGCAACCGTGCCCCCCGCGTACAGATTGAGTACGACGTGGAAGTGTACGGCGCGGAGCGCAAAATCCAGCTTCCGTTTGTGATGGGCGTAATGGCGGATCTGGTAGGGAAACCGGTGGAGAACTTACCTTCTATTGAGGATCGTAAATTCCTCGAAATCGACGTCGACAACTTCGACGAACGCATGAAAGCGCTGAAACCGCGCGTGGCGTTCAACGTCGACAACACGCTGACCGGCGAAGGTCGTCTGAACGTCGATTTAACTTTCGACAGCATGGATGACTTCCTGCCGGACGCGGTGGCGCGCAAAGTTGAGCCGCTGAACAAGCTGCTGGAAGCGCGTACTCAGCTCTCCAACCTGCTGACCTACATGGACGGCAAAAACGGCGCGGAAGAGTTGATTGCCAAAGTGTTGCAGGATCCAACCCTGCTGAAATCGCTCAGCCAGTTACCGAACAGTGAAGACAGTGCGCAAGGTAAAGAGGAGTAAACCATGAGCAACCCTTCTCAACAGCAAGAATTGCAGCAGGGCGCACAGGCCTTCAGCCAGGATGAATTCAGCGCGCTGCTCAGCAAAGAGTTCCGTCCGAAAACGGATCAGGCGCGTTCAGCGGTAGAAAGCGCGGTGAAAACGCTGGCGCAACAGGCGCTGGAAAACACCGTCACCTTCTCCAGCGATACCTACCGCACCATTCAGAACCTGATTGCCGGGATTGATGAAAAGCTGTCGCAGCAGATTAACCAGATCATCCACCACGAAGATTTCCAGAAACTGGAAAGCGCGTGGCGCGGTCTGAGTCATCTGGTGAACAACACCGAAACCGACGAGATGCTGAAAATTCGCTTTATGAGCATCTCCAAGCAGGAGCTGGGCCGTAACCTGAAACGCTACAAAGGCGTGGGCTGGGACCAGAGCCCGCTGTTCAAAAAAATCTATGAAGAAGAGTATGGACAGTTCGGTGGCGAACCGTTTGGCTGCCTGGTTGGCGACTACTACTTCGACCACAGCCCGCAGGATGTCGAACTGCTGGGCGAAATGGCGCGCATCGGCGCGGCGGCACACTGCCCGTTCATTACCGGTACTGCGCCAAGCGTGATGCAGATGGAGTCCTGGCAGGAGCTGGCGAACCCGCGCGATCTGACGAAAATCTTCCAGAACACCGAATACGCCGCCTGGCGTTCACTGCGTGAATCTGAAGATGCCCGTTACCTTGGCCTGGTCATGCCGCGCTTCCTGTCGCGTCTGCCGTACGGTATCCGCACCAACCCGGTTGACAGCTTCGATTTCGAAGAAGAGACCGATGGCGCGAACCACAACAACTATTCGTGGGCGAACGCGGCCTACGCCATGGCGACCAACATCAACCGTTCCTTCAAAGAGTACGGCTGGTGTACCTCGATTCGCGGTGTGGAATCCGGTGGTGCGGTAGAAAACCTGCCATGCCATACCTTCCCGAGCGATGACGGCGGCGTGGACATGAAGTGCCCGACCGAGATCGCCATCAGCGACCGTCGCGAAGCAGAACTGGCGAAAAACGGCTTTATGCCGCTTATCCATCGTAAAAACTCCGACTTCGCTGCCTTTATTGGCGCACAGTCGCTGCAAAAACCGATGGAGTACCACGACGCCGACGCGACCGCTAACGCACGTCTCGCTTCCCGTCTGCCGTATCTGTTCGCCTGCTGCCGTTTTGCGCACTACCTGAAGTGCATTGTGCGCGACAAAATCGGCTCATTCCGCGAGCGTGACGAAATGGAACGCTGGCTGAACGACTGGGTGATGAACTACGTCGACGGCGACCCGGCGAACTCCTCGCAGGAAACCAAAGCGCGTAAACCGCTGGCTGCGGCAGAAGTGCAGGTGCAGGAAATCGAAGATAACCCTGGTTACTACGCGGCGAAATTCTTCCTGCGTCCGCACTACCAGCTGGAAGGTCTGACCGTTTCTCTGCGTCTGGTATCCAAACTGCCGTCGCTGAAAACCAAAGAGGCGTAAGCCAGACAGGCTGACACCGCTCACCACAAGGATGTGACGATGCGACATCGTATTATGTTAGTCGGTCTGTTGTTCTGCTCAACGCTCGGTTGGGCAGAACAGGATTACACACCGCGCGCACAGGCGTTGCCGCAAGATGATACGGCCAATTTTTTGCGCGACCCGACGTTGCTTACCAGCCAGGATGTGAATATGCGCGGCGAGCGTTTTTTTAACGCCTGGACATCCAAAAGCAACGAGCGCGAGCGCATTAAAGCCGATCTCTATTTACTGGGTGTGCTGGATACCACGGAAGGGACGGTCTGGTGCAGTTACCGACGGTTTAAATCCACCACGCTACATGAAATTGTGTATCGCTATTTTCGCGACTTGCCACCGCAAAGGTTGAAGCAGGAGCGCGCGTCGAGGTTAATTATCGAAGCGATGACTCAGCATCACGGCGGCTGCGAAAATAGCAAATCATCGCAAAATAAATAACGCGAGCGAATTATCTGAGCGCTGATAGTGCTATTTCCGTAACGCCACGGCGTTATATTGGCGTCAGGATGTGATGAATTCTTTCTCTCCCCCGAGGGAATGAGTGTTTCTGAACAGATGCATAATCTTTTCAGAATCGAACGAGGCAGAGGTAAAATATGGACGGTTTTATTCGGCCCCATGCTTACCCGTTTGCCATATAAGCGCTTTTTCGAAAGCAATATTTATCATTAACGAAGAGTAAATATTATGGCTATTGATATGTTTCTGAAGGTCGATGGAGTTACGGGTGAATCTAAAGACTCTAACCACACCGGCTGGACTGATATCACATCTTTTTCCTGGGGTGCTTCACAACCTGGGAACATGAGCGTTGGCGGTGGCGGCGGTGCCGGTAAAGTCAATTTTAATGACCTGCATGTTAACGCACTCATTGATAAATCCACGACGGCTATCCTGAAACATTGCGCCAGCGGCAAACACTTGACCAAAGTTGAGCTGTCTGTCTGCAAAGCAGGCGGCCAGCAGGTTGAGTATGCGCGCATCACGCTGGAAGACGTGCTGGTGACTTCCGTTCAGTACACCGGTGCTGACAACGGCGACACCGTAGGTGTGACCTATGCATTCCAGGCTGCGAAAGTGAAACAGCAGTACTGGGAGCAGTCCTCCTCCGGCGGTAAAGGTGCTGAAACCACCGCTGGCTGGAACATCAAAGAAAACAAAGAAGCGTAATCGCTGTGGTGAGCCCGCAAGGGCTCACCTTGTTTTTTTTCTGGCAAATGACGATTTAATTATTAATTTTTTCTCTCTTTTTTATATCGGGTTAGTCGCGTTATCCCCAACAAAATAATTTGCTACTCAAACGCAGCCGCTTTTATGAAAGCTGTTTCTTTTGAGTGCGTATAAAAATTAAAGAATAATTTGAGGATGAACGAATGAGTGTTATGCGCAAGGGTGATCGTGGTACGAATGTTAAAGAGCTACAGCAGCTTCTGAATAAATCGGGAGCGAAAGTCGGTGAAGATGGTATTTTCGGCTTAAAAACCGAAATGGCTGTCAAACAATTCCAGGCGAAACAGAATTTACACGTCGATGGAATTGTCGGGCGACGCACCCTTGCTGCACTGGGAAAACCGATCACCACCCGCGCGCCACAGCCGCCGATTTCCGGCAGCGCCGGGCGACAGGCTGTCGGTGCGATGGATATCTCCGCCAGTGGCATGACCTTTATTTTTCATCGCGAAGCCTGGGCAAACAAAAGTTGTTACCTGCACTGGCCAGGCGGCGCAAGCGGCGTGACGCTCGGGCCGGGCTACGACATGAAAGAGCGCTCAGAGCAATCTATCAAAGCGAAAATGATTGAAATCGGCATTGATGCGATAACCGCGGAAAAAATCAGTAAAGCCGCCAGATTGCATGATGACCAGGCCAGCCAGTTTGTCGCCGATAACGCGAAACTGGTGCGTCTTACCGCCGATCAGGAGACAAATTTACTGCGTGCCACCGTTCCGCCGTACGTTAACGCGGTGAGAAATGGTATTTTTGTGCCGCTGAAGCAGTATGAATTCGACGCGCTGGTCTCCTTTGCGTATAACCCTGGTGGGCGGCTGAACAACGTGTTTGGCTTTATCAATCGCGGGCAGATCTCTGATGCGATGACGGAAATTAAACGCGCGAATACCAGTAAACACAAAGTTATGAAGGGTTTGATTAATCGTCGTAATTTTGAAGTGAATCTTTTCTTAAACGGCGACTACGGGACAAATTGATCAATGACGACTCACACTAAACAGATCGTAGCGGCAACCATGACTTGCCTGGCGTTGTTCTCTTCGGCAGTGCAGGCGGGCAATTCACCTGTACAGGGCGAGTGGCAGGTTGAGAAAGCGTTTATTAATACCGAAACAGAACGCACCCTGAACTATCAGTTCAATGATGATCGCCTTGTCGGGCGTTTTCTGAGCGTGACACCACAAGGGATCAGCACTACGCTGCCAGGCGGCTCGAATTGCCAGTCACCCGCGATGAAAGAAAGCAGCAGCACGCTGGATGCCTGGGTTGCTACCACGCAGTCCATCCCGGAGAAAGACGCGGCAAAAACCTATGAGCTGGGATTAGACGGGAGCGCGAAAACGCAGGTCGAAAACATTACCTGCGCATCCGGTTACTTTGCCAACGGTGATGCGGGCAGCGATGCCAGCCTGGCGTTCGTCAATCAGCGCTTACTGCTGAACTGGACGGATGGCACCATCCTTTTGCTCAAGCCGGTCGATAAAAACAGCAAACCGCAGGCATCGTTTGATTGTGCAAAAGCCGCTTCCGCGCCGGAAAAAACGATTTGCGGCGATCGCGAGCTGGCGGCCCTGGATAACAGCGTTGCCCGTTCGTACAAAGCATTTCGAAAAGAAGCCGCCTCGCTTGGCAATAACGATCTGGAAAACAAACTGCAATCGCAACAGAAAGCCTGGCTAAGCCAGCGCAATAGCTGCAATGGCGATGTGCAATGCCTGAAAAAATCGATGAACGATCGACTGGAAACGCTGGCGCACAGCCTGGATGGGGTCTGAGTCGTGTCATAAGGGGATGGCGGGCTGCCATCCCTGCTAAGCAGTAAGACGTTATCGGTATTGCATGTACGCCACTGGATGAGATGGCAGGGAAAAACATGACAGGAAGCATCATTCGGTTCACCCCGGCGCGCGTAAAGTGTGTCGCCTTAGCCGCACTGGTTTCGTTGAGTCACTGCGCGGCCAGCGCAGCAGAAGCGCCAGCCTCTATTTCGGGGCCCTGGCGTATTATTGCCAATTCAACGGATACGCAAGCCACCATCTCCTTCTATACCAAAGTCAACGATCCCAGCTATGTTGGCCGCGTGGTGCGTTTTGATAACCACGCGGTAAGTGGCGACGCGGCGCTGAACATTGATTGCCAGCAACCCGCATACCTTCAGCAATCGCCGATGACGCTAAATGAAGCGATAGTAAAAACCTCCGGCGAGCGCCGTTTTCCGCCCAAAATTCCTGTTGCAGAAGATTTCGGTTTGAACGGGCAAGGCATGCAGAAAATCACCCCAATTGTGCTGCAATGCCAGCAAGGGCACCTGGGGCCGGATGGCGAATCCATCGGTAACTGGGTAGCGTTGTTATCTGCCGATAAGCTGCTGATGTACGGGAATGACAACAGCTATTTTGTGCTGAAACGCGTGACGGCTGATGAAAAAATTACGCCCCGTTTTTCCTGTAACGCTAAGCTAAGCGCCACCGAGCAAGCGATTTGTGGTGACAATGAACTGGCGGCCTGGGATCGCAGCGTGACCGATGCCTACACTATTCAGTTGCAGCAACAGCAAGAAATTGACCCGGCGGATAAAGCCACGTTGGCGGGCATGAAAGCGGCGCAGCGCGACTGGCTTAAAAAACGCAACCAGTGCCAGACAGACGCCGCCTGCTTAACAAAATCGATGCAAGAACGGACCTTTGAATTGGTCAGTAAAATCCAGTAAAACAAGAGACTTATCCGGTGGCTGCGCCGGGTTCGCGAACGTCGACCTTCTTTTCGCTTGTCTTCAAACGCAGCCGTTTTAGCTAAAGCGGCACCGTTTGAGTGCACATAACTCCAGCAGGAATACGCGATGCGATTCACTATTATTACCAGTAAACCCGGTCATCAGCCGCCACAAAGTAGCTGCGACTTTTATCCCCCGGGCGGCACCATTGGCCGCGGCACGGACAACAATCTGGTGCTGCCGGACAACGACCGTTCCATTTCACGTTTGCAGGCGATTGTCCATATCGCCGGCAATGGCGAGTGCCGCGTCACCAACCGTGGCAACGTGACCCGCGTCGTACTGAATGACATCCCCCTTGAACGTGGGCGTCAGGTTGAGCTGCAGGATGGCGATATTCTTGGCATCGATGAGTACCGTATTGAAGTCACCGATCTGATCCAGGATACCCGTCCCGTCACCCGTATGGCGGAAGAAATGTATCCGAAGCCAGCGCAGCCGCAGGTGGCGAAACCGGCACCTGCTCCGGCGCAGAAAAACGCGCCAGAAGGCGCACCGGCGTCCGTGCCGACGGAAATCTGGGACAGCCTGATGCAGGAGTTTTCCATCTCCGACAGCATCTCCAGCAGCCGTGCGAAACCGCAGGAAGCGCAAAATCTTAACCCGTTCGCCGCGCCGAAAGGGCCGGAGCGCAACCCGGAAGATCCGCTGTCGCTGCTCAATAACAATGAACCGCTGGTGACGCCGAAATCGCTGGCCTCGGATCAGCTGTTTAACGACGAACAGTTGTTTAAAAACGACAGCATCTTCAACGATTCCACGCCTTCTGCGCTGGTGCCGCCGGTTGAACCGACACAAAAATCGCACACGCCGGATAGCGACGAGCTCGATCCGCTGGCGCTGTTTGGCGGTAGCGGTAGCACGAAGCAAACCCGCAGCGACGATCCGCTTGGCCTGCTGAGCGGCGCGGTGCCGCTGGCGCATGCCGATGAACTGGCGGCGCAGAAACCGGCTGAACCGCAGCCGATCATTACCGATCTCAACACGCCGGAACCGCCGCCAACCGCTCAGCCGATTATTACCGAGCTGCGCCCGGAAGATTTAAGTTCGACGCCGCTATTTGCCGACGACGCGCCGCTCTCCGCGCCGGAAGAGGTGCAGGAGCAGCAGGATTACGCTGGTATCACGCTGCCAACACCGCAGGCGGTGCAGCGCAGCGCGGCGCAAACGCCGAAAGGGCGTCTGCGTATCGATCCGGTTCAGAGCAATGGCACGAAGAGCACGCCCTCAGTCAGCACCGGCGACAGCGGTGATGTGCTGAAGGGTGAGCTGCTTGATGCGCTGCTTGAAGGCATGGGACTGAGCGACATGCAGCCGGTGCCGCAGTTCGATAAAGAAAACATGCGCCAGTTCGGTCAGATGCTGAGCATGTTCTCGCAGGGCACGGTTGCGCTGTTGTCGTCGCGTTCTATTCTGAAACGCGGTGTAAAAGCGGACATGACCATGGTGCTGGATGACGCCAACAACCCGTTCAAACTGCTGCCGTCGGGTAAAACCGTATTAATGCAGATGTTCGGCACGCGTATGCCTGGTTTTATGCCGCCGAAAAAATCGGTGCGTGACGCGCTGATCGATTTACAGGCGCACCAGCTGGGGATGATCTCCGGTATTCGCGCCATTATCGCCGCCATGTTGCAGCAGTTTAATCCGGAGCAACTGGAAGATGACGCCAAACGCGACGGCGCAACCGCGCGGCTTGGCGTGCTCTCCAACCGTAAAGCCGCGTTATGGGATTACTACGTTCGTACTTACGCCCAGACGGCCGGTGAGATTGACGATGACTTCCACACCCTGTTTGGCGAAGCGTTCCTCCACGCTTACGACATGGAAGTCAACCAGTACAAAGACTCACAAAGCGGATCGGAAGAATGAATATCAGCACGGCCTCTATTTCGCGACAGGGCGAACGTGCCAGTAATCAGGATCAGACCGGGGAAACCATCGGCGAGCGCGCCGCCTGCTTTGTGGTCTGCGATGGCATCGCCGGTTTACCCGGCGGTGACGTGGCGGCGAAACTGGCGCGAAACGCCATTATCACCCGGTTCGACGGTGACGAGCACCTCAATGCCCAGTACATTCGTCAGTACGTGAATGGCGCGAACCGCGCCATCCGCGAAGAGCAAAAAGCGGTGCAGGATTATCACCGCATGGGCACCACCATGGTGAGCCTGTTTATCGATCGCGATTACCAGCTCGCCTACTGGGCGCACGCGGGTGACAGCCGGTTATATCTGTTTCGTCGCGGCTGGCTTTACCACGTCACCACCGATCACAGCCTCGTCCAGCAGATGAAAGACGCCGGGCACCAGACCGAAGGTATCAATGGTAACTTGCTCTATTTCGCGCTGGGGTTGGGCGAGGATGAGCGTGAACCGAGCTACAGTGATGTGGTGCCGATTGAAGATGGCGATGCTTTTTTGCTGTGCACGGATGGTTTCTGGCACGGCGTCACCGAGGAGCAGATGCAACAGTCGCTGCACATGGTGAACACGCCGGATGAGTGGCTGACGTTGATGAATCAAATCCTGCTGAAAAACGGTGTCGGGGCGCAGACCCAGCAGGACAACTATAGCGCCGTAGCGGTGTGGATGGGCACGCCTCAGGAGACGACGCTTTTGCATACGCTCTCTGAAGCCGCGCAGTTTTTCCCTCTTCGTGATTGATACAGCTTACAAGGACTTTTATGAAACTTTGGCTACCGGGTTTGGCCCTGCTGGCAGTGTGTGGCAGTGTGCAGGCAGAAAACTACCGCATCGTGCAATCGCCTTCGCAAAAACTGGATGTCTGGATCGATAACGTCGCCGATAACACGCCAAAAAGCTGGTGTGCGAAGACGCTGCCGCTGCGCATTGTCGCCAGCGGCGATAAAAAACCCTCGGTACTGAATAGCTTTTTACCGCGTCTTGGCGCGCTGCTGGAAAACCAGTGCGGCACGCTGACGCAGGTGCGCTGGAAACTGACCGACCCACAAGGCACGACGCTGGCTGAAGGCACCGCCGATAAAGCCAAAGAGTGGGATCCGGTGGTCACCTCAACCGGTGCGGCTACCGCGCCCGCCGCAACCCCGAGCGCCGGACTGGTTGCCCCTACCGGTCGCGCCGAAGATCTCTCGCCGCCCGCCAGCCGTGCGCCGTGGCAGGAGTTCACCTTGCAGGATGGCTGCCACCTGCGCACCTTCTGGCAGGGCGGCGCCGGTACGCCTGCGCTGTTTATTCCCGCCAAAGAAGATGGCAAGTGTGAGAAGGGCGGCTGGCTGAACGGTCGCAGCGTGGTGACGCAACTCAGCAACGGCGTGGAAAAGAAAATCACCATGACCTTCGTACACGGTTTCCCGGTCAGTGGCCTGAATGCCAGTGTGGATGCGGATCGCCTGTTGATTACCACCGTCAACAACGAACGTATGGTGGTCAGCGAAGGTACGCTGGCGCAGAGCTGGATGATCCTGCCGTATATTGACAGCCTGAATGGCTGGCAGGCGAATGGCACCGTGGCGGTGGAAATCTCCCGCGACGTGGCAAATGATCCGGCGCGTTTACAGGCGCGTATTGAAGAAGTGCGCAAAGCGTGGATGCCGTGGTTTGAACCGGGTACGCACCTGAATATTTTGCTGATTGACTCGCTGCATCCGCAGCTGCGCAACCCGGCGGTTGGCACCTATAAAACGGTTAATTAAGGAGCGGCGATGAACACGTTGTTTCAACAACTGGCGGGCGAATCGTTGCGGGAAAGCCTGGCGCAGCTCGAAAGCCGTATCCGCACGCAGCCGGGCGACGCCGATCTGCGCGCCGCGTTCGCCCAACTGTTGTGCCTTGATGGCAACTGGTCGCGCGCGCTGGCGCAGTTAAAAAGCTGGCAGGCGTTAAAACCGCAGGCACAGCCAACCGTTACGCTGCTGGAACAAGCCATTGAAGGCGAACGCCAGCGTGCGGACGTGATGGCCGGTCGCGCGCGTCCGGTTACGCCGGATCAACAATGGCCGTGGCTGGCATCAATGGTCAGCGCGCTGGAGCCGGAAGCGGCGAATGCCAGCGCAGATCGTGAAGCCGCGCTGGAAATGGCCGACGCTAACCCCGGGCAGTTGACGACGCAGGACGGTCAAACGCTGAACTTTGACTGGCTGATGGATGGCGATTGCCGCTTTGGCCCGGTCTGCGAAGCTATCGTCAATGGCCGTTATTTCTGGCTGCCGTTCAGCGCCATTTCCGCCATGCAGTTCCAGCCCCCGGCCAGCGTCACCGATTTAGTATGGCGTCACACGCTGGTGCGCTTGCAGGATGGCAGCGAACAGGTGTGCCAGATCCCGGCGCGCTATCCGCTGGATGCGAATGCCGATGACCGCTTTAAGCTGTGTCGCGTCACCGAATGGCAGCCGTTGCCAGGCGATGCGCCGCACTATATCGGGCAGGGGCAAAAAGTGTGGCTTAACGACAGCGCCGAATATTCGCTGCTCGATCTCGCCACCGTCAGCTTTAACGTGGAAGCCGCAGATGAGTAACTCTGCGCATGATGAAGAGAGCGACCTGCTGCGTAGCGGCTGGCGCTCGCGGCGCGGGAAAGAGACCGTTGGCGCGCGCGATAAAATGCAGCCTTCGCTGCTCGATCGCCTGACGGATGACGCGCCGGATAAAGTGCAGGAGCCGGTGAACAACAATCTGGTTTCGCACTCCGCGCTGCGCCGCCATGTGCTGCGCGATTTGCAGTGGCTGTTCAACACCATTAATAACGAAGCGCAACAGGATCTCTCAGGTTTTGACCAGGTGCGGCGTTCGGTGGTGAACTTTGGCGTGTCGCCGCTGGCGGGCAAGCGCATGTCGGATATCGAATGGCTGGATATCCAGCGCAAACTGACCGACGCGATTTTGCATTTTGAACCGCGCATTCTTCCGCAAGGATTGCAGGTGCGCTGCATCTCCGATACTAAGTCGCTGGATCTGCATAACGTCCTGTCGATTGAGATCAAAGGCCGCCTGTGGTGCGTGCCTTATCCGCTGGAGTTCCTGTTTCGTACCGATGTGGATCTGGAAAACGGGCATTTCGAGCTGAAAGACGCGGGGTAACGATGGACAGCAAATTACTCGAATATTACAACCGCGAACTGGCCTGGCTGCGCGAAATGGGTCAGGAATTCGCCGCACGCTACCCGAAAGTTGCCGGGCGTCTGGGTATGCGCGGCATGGACGTCTCCGATCCGTATGTCGAACGCCTGATGGAAGGTTTTGCCTTTCTGACCTCGCGCGTGCAGTTAAAAATGGACGCCGAGTTCCCGCGTTTCTCCCAGCGTTTGCTGGAAATGGTCGCGCCGAATTACCTTGCGCCCACGCCGTCCATGGCGATTGCCGAACTGCAACCGGACAGCGCGAAAGGCGATTTGAGCAACGGTTTTGTGGTGCCGCGCGGCACCATGATGGACAGCCAGGTGATGAAAAAGAACGGCGTCACCTGTAGCTACACCACCGCACATGATGTCACGCTGCTGCCGCTGAAAATCAGCCAGGTGGAACTGGGCGGTGTGCCCGCCGATCTGCCGCTGGCGCAGGTTGGTTTAAGCCAGCGCGGGGCGCAAAGCGCACTGCGTATTCGCCTGAGTTGCGACGGCCCGGTAAACCTCAGCCATCTTGATTTCGACCGTCTGGAGTTCTTCTTAAGCGGCCCGGATATGCAGGCGCTGAAGCTCCTCGAGCTGGTGATGGAGCATCAGGTCGGCATTCTGTGCCAGGCGAACGGGCAGAAAACCCCGCCGCTGGTGCTGGCCGACGATGCGCTGCGCCAGGAAGGGTTCAGCGCAGACCAGGCACTGCTGCCGGACGATTTGCGCAATTTTGACGGCTACCGCCTGTTGCAGGAGTACTTTGCTTTTCCGTCGCGTTTCCTGTTTATCAGCCTGCATGGCTTGCGCACGATGCTGACGCAAAGTGGCGAAGCGAAGTCCTTCGATATCATCATTCTGCTCGACAAAGCCGATGCGCAGCTTGAACGGGTGGTGGATAAGAGCCACCTCGCACTTCACTGCACGCCAGTGATTAACCTGTTCCCGAAAGTGGCGGAACGCCAGAAACTTAGCGACAGCCTGCATGAGTACCATCTGGTGGTCGATAACATCCGTCCGCTGGATTACGAGATCTACGCCGTTACCAAAATTCACGCCAGCATCGACGGTCAGCGTGATGAACAAACATTTCGCCCGTTCTGGAGTAGCTGGAGCCAGGACGAAGGTAACTACGGGGCTTACTTTTCGCTGCGCCGTGAACAGCGTGCGTTATCGGAACATGCGCAGCGTTACGGCACGCGTACCGGCTACATCGGTTCGGAAGTGTTCGCCTCGCTGGTGGATGAACAGCATGCGCCGTGGCGGGAAGAGTTACGCTACATCACCGCCGAAGTGCTGTGCACCAGCCGCGACTTGCCGCTGATGTTGCAGCAGGAGATTGGTCAGTTTGTGTTGCCGGATTCGCTGCCGGTTAAAACATTACAACTGCGCAAAGGCCCGACACCGCCGCGTCCGGCGCTGGCAGAAGGATTGAGCACCTGGCGGCTGATCAGCCAGTTGCAGATGAACTATTTAAGCCTGATGGATGGCGAAGACGGTGAAGGCGCTGCGGCGCTGCGGCAGTTGCTGGGGCTTTATACCCGGCTGGCGGAAGCACCGGTCGCGCGTCAGATCGAAGGCGTGCGCCACTGCGTGCTTGAACCGGTGCATCGCCGCGTGCCGGAACCGGGACCGATTGTTTTCGCGCGCGGTATTGGCATTACCCTGACGGTCGATGAGCAGGCGTTCTCCGGCTTCAGTCCGTACCTGTTTGGCAGCGTGCTGGAGCGCGTTTTTGCCCGTCTGGTGGGCATGAACAGCTTTACCGAGTTCACGCTTAAGAGCCAGCAGCGCGGGGAAGTGGGTTACTGGCCGCCGCGCATGGGCAAGAGGGCGCTGATATGACCGAAACGCTGAGCAGCGCGCCGGTCATTACGCGCGCCAGTGCGCTGCCGGAGGCATTCTGGCAAAACGTAATGGCGACGCCGTGGCGCTACGATCTGTTTACGCTGCTGCGCCGCGTCGATGCGCGTGGCGGTGAGCGTTACCCGCTGGGTCGCGCGCCGCTGCCGCGTTTTGAGCCGTTGCGCATTGGTCAAACCCCCTCACTTGGCTTTGCGCCATCGACGCTGTCAAGCGTGCGCCAACGCGAAAACTCGTCGCTGTATGACGTCTCGATTCTCAGTTTTGGCCTGTTTGGCCCCAACGGCCCGCTGCCGGTTCACCTGACTGAATACGCCAGCGAACGTATCGCGCACCACCAGGATGACAGCCTGAGCGCCTTCGCCGATCTTTTTCATCACCGCCTGGCGCTGCTGTTTTACCGCGCCTGGGCCGATGCGCAACCGACTGTTTCGCTGGATCGCCAGGATAACAAACGTTTTGAGCAGTACATCGCCTCGCTGATCGGCATGGGGCAGCCAGGACAACTGGAAAAAGGCAGCTTAAGCCCGCACGCCCGCTTTGCCCTTGCCGGGCATCTGACCCGCAACGGGCGCGACCCGGAAGGGCTGGCGAAGATCCTGCGCATCTATTTCAACGTGCCGGTCACCATTGTCGAAAACGTGCCGCAGTGGATGCCGCTCAGTGAACGTGAACGCGCGCGCTTACAGGGCGGGCGACACGCGCCGCGCCTCGGGCAATCGGCGTTTCTTGGCGAAGCTGTACGCGATGTGTGCCATAAGTTTCGCATCGAAATTGGCCCGCTTAACGTCGATACCTACCGGCGCTTTATGCCGGGTGAACAGTGGGTTACCGCGCTACGCGACTGGGTGCGCCAGTATCTGGGCATTGAGTACCAGTGGGCGGTGAAAGTGATTTTGCGCAGTGAAGATGTCGCTGGTGCCACGCTTGGTGGAGCCGGGCGTCTGGGTTACAGCGCCTGGCTTGGTACACAGCCCAGGCCACAGGCGCGAGGAGATTTGGTTTTCAGCCCGGAGGGGTAACCTCCGTTGTTAGTTTCCTGGTCTGACGTACGCACACATCCTGCATGTCGTATCGCGCGACGAGCTGGCTTGTAAGGATGACTGCACACTAATTATGAATAATGGATGAACTCATGTCAGAAATCAGCCGCGCCGTTCTGTTCGGCAAACTCGATACGCTGTTATTTACCTCGCTGGAAAGCGCCACCGCCTTTTGCAAGCTGCGTGGCAACCCGTATGTGGAGCTGGTTCACTGGCTGCATCAACTGATGCAACAGACGGACGGCGATCTGCAACAGGTTATTCGCCACTTTTCGCTGGATGAAGAGGCGCTGACGCGCGATATCGTCGCGGCGCTGGACAAACTGCCGCGCGGCGCAAGTTCGGTTTCCGACTTGTCAGAACACATTGATACCGCCGTTGAACGCGCGTGGGTATATGGCTCGTTAAAATATGGCGTGACGCGCATTCGTGGCGGCCATCTGCTGGCCGGGATCCTGAAAACCTGGAGTCTGGCGAACGTGCTGAAAGGCATTTCGCCGCAGTTTGAGCGTATCAGCGCCGATGCGTTGCTGGATAACTTCGACGCCATTTTCGCTAACAGCAAAGAGAGCCAGCAGGTCACCGTGGCGCTGAACGATGACGCAGGCGCAGGCGTACCGCAGCAACAGGGCACGCTGGCGCAGTATGGTCAGGATCTGACCGCCCGGGCGCGCGACGGCAAAATCGACCCGGTAGTGGGGCGCGATGAAGAGATCCGCCAGATGGTCGATATCCTGATGCGTCGCCGCCAGAACAACCCGTTGCTGACCGGTGAAGCGGGCGTCGGTAAAACGGCGGTCGTGGAAGGGCTGGCGCTGCGCATTGCCGCAGGTGATGTGCCGGAGCCGCTGGTGGATGTGCAACTGTGGCTGCTTGATATTGGCATGTTGCAGGCGGGCGCGGGAATGAAGGGCGAATTTGAAGCGCGTTTACAGTCGTTGATTAACGAAGTGCAATCCAGCCCGACGCCGATCATTCTGTTTATCGACGAAATTCACACGCTGATTGGCGCCGGCGGCCAGCAGGGCACGGGCGATGCCGCCAACCTGCTGAAACCGGCGCTGGCGCGTGGTCAGCTTCGCACCATCGGCGCGACCACCTGGGCGGAATACAAAAAATACATTGAGAAAGATCCGGCGCTGACCCGCCGTTTCCAGACCGTACAAGTCGCCGAACCAGACGAAGAAAAAGCCGTTCTGATGCTGCGCAGCACCGTTTCCGCCCTGGAAAAACACCACCGCGTGCTGCTGCTGGATGAAGCGGTTGTCGCGGCGGTGAAACTCTCGCACCGCTACATTCCGGCGCGCCAGTTGCCGGATAAAGCCGTTGCGCTGCTCGATACCGCCTGTGCGCGCGTCGCGGTAAGCCAAAGTTCTCCGCCGCCGCAGCTGGAAGATTGCCTGCACCGCATCGCCGCGCTGGACGTGGAAGTTGAAATTGCCAACCGTGAAGCGAAAATGGCGACCGGTGAAAGCGATCGCGTGGAAAAATTGCAGGTCGAGCTGGAAAAACTGGCGCAACAACGCGACGAACTGACGGCGCGCTGGGAGCAGGAGCAAGCGCTGGTTGACGCGATTATTGCGCTGCGCGCGCAGCTGCATACTTCGCCGGAAGAGGCGCAGGCCGATTTACGCGCCACGCTGACGCAACAGCAGGCCGAACTGCGTGCGCTACAGGGCGACGCGCCACTGCTGTTTACCTCGGTGGATGCCAACGTGGTCGCCGCCGTGGTTTCCGACTGGACCGGCATCCCGCTGGGCCGGATGGTGAAAAACGAAATCGATGCGGTGTTAAAACTGGCCGATACCCTGAACGAACGCGTA
This sequence comes from Enterobacter sp. R4-368, assembly GCF_000410515.1. Classification (NCBI taxonomy): domain Bacteria; kingdom Pseudomonadati; phylum Pseudomonadota; class Gammaproteobacteria; order Enterobacterales; family Enterobacteriaceae; genus Enterobacter; species Enterobacter sp. R4-368. The sequence goes on from NC_021500.1 coordinate 42,684, forward strand.
ATTGGACAGCGCCACGGCCTGGAACTGATTGCCAAACGGGTACAGACCTCGCGTGCGCGCCTGGACGATCCGAACAAACCGGTAGGCGTCTTTATGCTGTGCGGCCCGTCCGGTGTCGGTAAAACCGAAACCGCGCTGGCGCTGGCGGAGTCGCTGTACGGCGGCGAGCAGAACGTTATCACCATCAACATGAGTGAGTTCCAGGAAGCACATACGGTTTCCACGCTGAAAGGTGCGCCTCCGGGATATGTGGGTTACGGCGAAGGCGGTGTGTTAACCGAAGCGGTGCGCCGCCGTCCTTACAGCGTGGTGCTGCTCGATGAGATCGAAAAAGCCCACCCGGATGTGCATGAAATCTTCTTCCAGGTGTTCGATAAAGGCTGGATGGAAGATGGCGAAGGCCGCCATATTGATTTCCGTAACACCATTATTATTCTCACCTCCAACGTCGGGACTGAGCTGATTACCGGCATGTGCGCCGATCCGGAACTGATGCCGGAACCGGACGCCCTGCGCGACGCGCTGCGCCCGCCGCTGTTGCAGGTTTTCCCGCCCGCGCTGCTGGGCCGTTTGCTGGTGGTGCCGTACTACCCGCTCAGCGACGAGATGCTGGCGATGATTGTGCGCCTGCAGCTTAAACGCATTCAGCGCCGTCTGGCGGACAACCACGGGATTGTGTCGGAAGTGGACGACAGCGTGGTGGAACAAATTGTTGCCCGCTGCACGGAAGTCGAATCAGGCGGCCGTATGGTGGACGCCATCCTTACTAATACACTGCTGCCGCTGATGAGCCAGCTATTACTCGACGCCAGCGCGCGCGACGAGCAATATAAGCGCTTACGGGTCACGTTTGAGCAGGGTGAGTTTCACTGTCAGTTTGCGGCGTAAAGCCATTATCAAGAGAGTTTTCCAATATGACGGATCACGATAACAACCGGAGTGTACCGAATGCACTGCCACCGGGATATCGCTTCAACGAGTTTGAAATTTTAGAAGTGATCGGCGGCGGTGGTTTTGGCATCGTCTATCGCGCCAAGGATCACCAGCTTGAGCGAACCATCGCGATTAAAGAGTTTATGCCGTCGTCGCTGGCGGTACGTAATGATGACATGACGCTGGTGCTGCGCAGCGAGCGCTTCAGTAAAGCATTTACCGCCGGGCTGAACAGTTTTATTCAGGAGGCGCGTCTGCTGGCGCGCTTCAACCACCCGAACCTGCTGCATGTGCTGCGCTTCTGGGTGCAGAACGACACCGCCTACATGGGAACGGTGTTTTACAGCGGCACCACGCTTTCCCGCCTGCGTGAAAAGAACCCGACGCTGATTAATGAAGCGTGGATCCGCCGCATGCTGCCGATGCTGCTGGGTGCTATCAAAACCATTCATGACGAAGGCTATCTGCACCGCGATATCTCACTGGATAACATCCAGATTCAGGATAACGGCCTGCCGGTGTTGCTCGATTTCGGCTCTGCGCGTCGCAGTATTGGTTCGGTATCCGATGAAACCGAAACCATGCTGCGTCCGGGCTATGCGCCGATTGAGCAATACACCGACGACAATGAAAGCGAGCAGGGGCCGTGGACCGATATTTACGCCCTTGGCGCGGTACTGCACACGCTGATTATTGGCTCACCGCCGCCGGTAAGCGTGGTGCGCAGCATCCAGGACACCTATGTTCCGCTGACGCAGCGCGGTTTGCCGGGGTATTCGCATACGCTGTTGCAGGCGGTGGATCGCGCGCTGTCGCTGAAAATGGAAGACCGTCCGCAAACGGTGGATGAATTCGCCGCGCTGATTGAAATGCCGGTCGCCGGGATCGACGACGTCATGAGCGTAAAACAGCCGGGTACCATGCTGGTGCCGGTGGAGGAAACGACAGAAAAAACCGATGCGCTGAGTAGCGTGAAGCGTTACAAAGTGCCGGGGCTGGTGGCCGCTGGCGTGATCGTTGGGGTGATTGCGGGGGCGGTGCTGTTTGGCGGGAATTCCTCGTCGGACACGACGCCGAACGCCAGCAACAGCGATCAGCAGCAGACCACGCAGCAGGCCGCTGAACCGCCGCGCCAGACCGTACAGGAGACAAACACCGCACCTGCAGCAACACCTTCGCAAACCACGCAGACGCAGGCACAAAGCCAGACCACTGCGCCTGCGGTACAGGAGCCGGTAGCGCAGATTTTTGTGCGTATGAACGAGGGTGAAAAACTGACGTTGAACGGCGAAGCGCAGTCTGTCTCTCCGGCCACCAACGGTTTTGCCTCGTTGAAGCTGCAACCGGGGCGTTACAACCTGGTACTGCAGGGCAACGGTCAGACCCGCAGCCAGACTATTACTATTGGGCAGCCAGGTACCTGGCTTATCAACCCGCAAGCACAATAGTGGTGGTTCCTCCGGGCTGACGCCCGGTAGCGCGCGGGAAGCCATTCCCGCGCGCGTCACTTTTCACATTGCATGCTGATGCAATGTCTTCTTGTTGCAATAACAACGCTCGTCTCGCTCGTTATATTAAAAAGACAGAACTATGAATTTATTAACACACAGCAATCAGGGTGGCGGTGAATTTACGTTTGTCGTATCGCGAAGTAATGCAAAAGCTGACGATAAAGTTCACGCTCTCGCTGCCCGAAAAACGCGTGAGCTGGAGATGACGCTCATCGATTTTCATCTTGAATCGTCGGAAATGCTGGAAGTGGACGGTTATCCCGCCGTGGAGCTCTTCTACCAGTTTAAAAATGACAACCACGTTATCTTCCAGCGCCAGACGTTAATTTTGCTCGACGATCCCGCCGGGAAAAAAATGGTGAGCTACGTGGGTACCTGCCCTGGCGAATTCAGCGAAGAACATCAAAAGCAATATCAACAAATCATCCAGAGTATTAAATTTCATCGCGCAAAATAGCGTGCAGGTTTTACCGTGCGCTGATTGCCGTTGACAGACATTGAGTAGGGATCTCTCGTTATGCAGAACAGAATCACGGCGACGTTACCCGTCGGGGGCTTACTTTTCTGGAAACTCTCCGGGCGCGAAGCGCTGTCCGAGTCATTTACGCTGGCGCTGACGGTACTGGGCACCGATGCGCGGGCAGACCGCAGCAAGCTGCTGGGGCAATCCGCAACCATCAATATTCCCACCCAGGGAACGGGCATGCGCTATATCAACGGCAAAATCACCCGCGTGGCGGTGAGCGCCGTTGAACTTTCGGGGACGCGTTACGCGGTGTACCAGCTCACCGTGGAGCCGGATTTGTGGCCGATGAAACGCGACCGCAACCTGCGTATCTTCCAGGGCCAGACTGCGCCGCAGATTGTGAAAACGCTGCTCGGCGAATATCAGGTGAACGTGGAAGATAAGCTGACCGGCAGTTACCGCACCTGGGATTACTGCGTGCAGTACCAGGAATCGAGCCTCGATTTCATCAGCCGTCTGATGGAGCTTGAGGGCATCGCCTACCATTTCCGCCACGAAGCCGACCGCCATGTGCTGGTGCTGACCGACGCGGCGACCGAACATCAGCCCTTCAGCGGCTACGAAACCATTCCGTATCACCAGACGCCGTCCGGCGGCAGCACGGATGAAGAGGGTATCAGCCAGTGGGCGCTGGAGGACAGCGTGACGCCGGGCATTTACAGCCTCGACGATTACGACTTCCGCAAACCGAACGCGTGGCTGTTCCAGGCGCGGCAGAACCCGGCGTCACCGCAGCCGGGCAGCATTGACGTGTACGACTGGCCGGGGCGTTTTGTCGAGCACGGTCACGGGGAGTATTACGCACGTATCCGCCAGGAGCGCTGGCAGGTGGAGCACCAGCAGATTCAGGGCACCGCCACGGCGGTTGGTGTCGCACCGGGAAACACCTTCGCGCTGTATAACGCGCCGTTTTTCAGCGATAACGGCGAGTACCTGACCACCGAAGCGAACTACTTTTTCGAGGAAAACCGCTACGCCAGCGGCTCTGATGGCGAAACGGTGCACCGCATTGATTTCACCGTCATTCCGTCGTCGGTGGTGTTCCGCCCGGCGGCGGTGACGGCGTGGCCGAAAACCTACGGGCCGCAGACGGCAAAAGTGGTCGGCCCGCAGGGCGAGAGCATCTGGACGGATAAATATGGCCGGGTGAAGGTGAAATTCCACTGGGACCGTCTGGCGAAAGGCGATGACACCAGCTCCTGCTGGGTGCGTGTGTCGAGTGCCTGGGCGGGGCAGGGCTTCGGCGGGGTGCAGATCCCGCGCGTGGGCGACGAAGTGGTGATCGACTTTATTAACGGTGATCCGGACCGGCCGATCGTTACCGGGCGTGTCTATAACGAATCCAGCATGCCGCCGTGGACACTGCCGGATGATTCAACTCGCATGGGCTTTATGACCCGCAGTAAAGACGGCAGCAAAGACAACGCCAGCTACCTGTTTTTTGAGGATCGCGCCGGGAGTGAAGCTGTTGAGTTGCATTCCGAAAAAGATATGAAAGTCTCGGTGGAAAATGACAAGACGGTCAACATTGACGGTAATCGCACGACGACCATTCTGAAAGAGCAGAAAGACGATGTCACCGGCGACGCCTCGTTTTACTATCGGGCGAAGCGCACGACTACGGTAGATGAAGCGGAAACCACCACCTTCAACAACAGCCAGACGGAAACCATCAAGAATGGGCGTACGCTGAATATCACCAGCGGCGGTGATGTTGTTAATATTAAAGGTGATCGTATAACCGATATTGACGGCACGAATTTGCATCATGTTACTAAATTAGTTACTGAGAAATTTGATGGTGGCCTTAACACTACTATTGCCAATGGGGTAGCGCTTAATATTACAAGTAACGGGAGCCAGCAAAATATTAAGGGTAATGTGCTGGTTAATGTTGAAGGTGATTACACAAAATTGGTATCCAGCAAGATAGTTATAAAAGCACCAAGCATCGTGTTTGACTCTCCTTCTGTAGAATATACTCATAAAGAAGAAAAGAGTTTTTGGGAGGATTATTTTAGTGCGAAAACAGTGTCATTTGCATTTAAAGGTGGTGATGCTAGTGTGTCGTTGCTTTCCACGGCTTTCAAAGGAATGGCTTATAATAAAACAGGATTTGAGATTTCTAAAGAGGAAGGCATGGTGGCGTTTAAAAATACTCTATACCATACGCAAGCAAATTTGCGGAGTATGGCTTTTGCTCTCATGCTAGTATTATGAATAAATTGAAGAGGAACGTAATGGGTTATTTACTGCTAATTGCAATGGCGGCTGTATTTCTTATTATCATTTATAAAGGTACCGCCAGGCATGACAGATTGATGCGTGACGGGCGGCCTGTTATGGCGACGATAGAAAATGTCACCCCAGTCAGTTCTGATGATGCCGGTAATACAACAATTGTTTATACGCTCAATATAGAAGGTCGGCATGTTAAAGGGAAAGAAAAAATTGACACGTTTTTTTCGCCACAATTTCAGCCGGGGATGCAGATAAAAATTATGTATATCAATGATGAAGATTATATGTTTGTTTTTAAAAAATAATTAAAAATATATGCCAGGCCTGTGAGGCATCGAGTACTCGGTGATCGCAAGCCTGTATATCTATGTCGTAGTGGTCATCGACTTTATTAGACGAAGTTGAATATCGGTAAACGGTATATGCACAAATACTTATTCTGTTATCGGTGGCGATGGTGATGTGTAAACCTAATAATAGTGAGTAATAGGCTGCAACCATTAATTAATGACGGCGTTAACATTTTTTATAACAGAGGGACAATGAGTTATTTATCGTATATTATGCCTAAGCTTGCCTGGTTTATACCACTGTGCATATTGCTTTTTGTTGGGTATGTTGTTTATAAGAACAGGCAGCGTGATGCTCAGGATGCTTATATTAAAGAGCATGGCGTTAGCCTCGATGCTGAAATATCAGATGTAGTTTAAGATAAGATTCAAAGGATAAGCAATTATTTTGTGGTGGTAGCGTCAGTCAAATATAATTACAGTGATAAAATTTTTGTTTCCAAAAGAGGCTTTTCTTTCTTGATTACTGAAAAAGAAAAAATTATTCTTGGGCAAATCATCAAAATCAGAGTCAATCGTAACATGCCTGAGCAGTTTTATTATGAAGATTATCAAAACTATTAACAAAAATCTTTAAAGGGTAGTGTGTTTGATGGTGTATTAATTCAGGTTTGGCTGTTTATTCGTTATCAGTGTCGTCAGATCGAAATATATATTAATCAAGGAAATCTCTCCATGGATTATTTGAAGATCCTGCATATCATTTTGGTTGGGCTGGTAGCAGGACTTATCATTTATTTGATCTGCAGGGACATAGTTTGGGGGGTGATGAAAAAAATCATTCTTAGAAATCCGGTCTATACCCATGCGACTATCTCAGCCGTTATGCCAGGAACGCCGTCATCAAACGGATTGGTTAACTTAACGATCGATTATGAATTTAAAGATTTAACTGGAGCGAACTACTCGCGCAAGAACGTACTGACAATAATTAAAACAATTAACCTTATCGAATATCAGATCGGTAGTACCGTTCCGGTTGTCTATTTACGTACTAATCCTGAAAAACATTTTCTGAATGAAGGGAAAGATGGTGTGTTGATCAGGTGAATCTCTATTGTCACCATACCATTAACGAATCCAAAGTTTGTTGTTAGTCCAATTTGTTTATTTACATGGCAGTGAATATGAGTGCTTTTACAGAAACTCCCTTAATAATCGGCGTTATCGTATCTATCCTGGGGATTATACTGGCCTTTTCAACATTAAAGCCGAATAAAGATGAAGTTACCACTCTGCGTGACTGGTCATCCAGAGAAAAGTGGAGTGGTCAAATTATTGAGACGTCACTTGAATCATGGCATCAAACAGATACCAAGTACGGCAATGATTTTTTATACGATTTTACTTTTACGGCTACTATTAATGACACAAGGAAAAAATATGTCGCAAAAGGTCTGGTTAGACCTAATGAGATACATAAGATTCAGAAAGGGTTAACTCTAATAATAAAATATAATGCTGATAATCCACCACGTATAGCTGTGATAGCTATCGATTATAAATGAAGCCTATATTATTTTTTAAATAATGAATAATGATGGTTTTGAATTGGCATCATATATATATCATTTCTTTAGTATTACATTTTAGCTGAAGTTATTCATTAAAAGCCATCTTATCGATAAATATAAATCTTAAGAGGTTATAATGTTCACTGGCGATAATGTTGGCCTGATATTAAGCATTGTAGCGCCATGCTTCCTCATTTATTTGGTATTCCATACAGGGATGGTTCATGATGATTTTAAAAAGAACGGTATAAGGACAGTTGCTAAGATAAATAATATCAAGCAAATATCCACTTCAGGTACTGGTTCGCCAAAATGTGTCTTTACGCTTTCGTTTACTACCCAAGATGGTCACGATATAAGTCTGGAAAAAAAACAGGTCGTTACTGTGTTAGATATGATGCCTCTCGAGCGAGAACGCAAAGTGGATATTTACTACAAGAAAGAAAATCCTAAAAAGATATGACTAATACTTGAATCAGAAAGCCGGATAAAGTAATGACAATTATGGTTAGGTCGCGACGATGTCACCGATGATACCTCATTCCACTATCGTGCGAAGCGCACGACCACAGTAGATGAATATGTCTGCACAATTGACTATGTATTTATGAAAAAAGGAATGAGCAATATGATGGGGATTTTATTAGCGATTGGCATGATTTCTGCGCTTGTTATTATGTGTTTTATTTCTGTTAATAAAAGGGAAAGAATAATTCGTGAAGGCCGCCCGATTATGGCCGTGATTGAAAATATCAGGCCCGTTTCCACGGATGACTCTGGGAATACAACTGTAGCTTATGTTTTAAATGTGGAAGGGCGTAAAATTGAAGGTCGTGAAAAGATTGATACCTTCTACGCTCCACAGATGCAACCTGGTATGCATATAAAAATCATGTATGTCGATGATAAACATTTTGTTTTCATTTTTGAAAAATAAAATATGTATAATAGAAAAGATTAATGCTCGCTATTGTTTATTCGTACTGATGTTCAGGAACGGTCGAATAGCTCATTCGCTGCGAAATGGTTTGAGAATATTGCTTGGGTGCTAATAAATTAAAGGGAGGAGACGCTGTTTTTAACTACTGGATAATGACTTCTTTTATGATATTCGCTTTCACCTGCCGGGCGGTGATCAACTCTACACTGCTAAAACACTGGTGAACATTTCTCAGTTGCCATTGATCCAACCTGGACTGCGAATCAGAGTGAAGAAAGGAAGCGAAGGCCGCTTAGCGGTCATTAAAATTGAGTTTTAGCGAAGATAAGGTATTGCCATTCATGACGGACCTCATTGCAAAAAACCTCACGCTCTTTTCATGGTATATATTGGCTATTTTTATTTACCTTTTCATTAAAGGTCTGCGTGAGCCTACCGGCGATGCGAAATTAATCCAGTATCGTGCAACGTTACGTGACTGGTATGGCCCTGAAAAAGAGGGCGTGCTGGAAACATGGGCACCGTTAAAATCAACGCCAAAAGGCGAATATTTTCTATTCCATTTCATCATTGTGATTGATCGGAAAACGCAAAAGAAAAAAGCAGCGGCTTTAATTAATGCAAGTGATATCGAAAGGTTAAAGCCGGGCCTTAAGTTGCGCATAAAATATCAAGGGTTGCTTACAAAGAAAATCGCTGTCGCCGATATTGTTTTTGATGAATCATTTCAGGAAACGTAATGGACTATTTTAAGTATCTTGCTTATCTCTTTCCCGCGCTGGTAATTATTGTTTTTATTAAAATCGCGATTCGCGATATAAAAAACAACCGAATAAAAAAGCGCATCGCCAGCGATCCTGTGCATGTTAATGCGCGAATAACTCAGGCCGTGGCGGGAACGCCCGCGCCAAATGGCATCGTCAATGTCACACTGGATTATGAATTTAACGATCATACCGGCAAGGTTTTCACACAACAAAATGTGGTTACCGTGGTGAAAACGATGGAGATGCTTAACTATAAAGCGGGCGAAACCGTTCCGGTCATTTATTTGCGCAGCGATCCTTCGCTCAATAAGGTTAATCTTCCGCGCGTATTTTAAATTCATAAATTATTTCATCGTAAGGCGCTCTTTCCTGACGTTAAAAAAACGCCAACGATACGCTTAATCTTCCAAAGGATGTTATATGAAGATTATTAAACCGCTGCGGCTGAGTGTGCTTAATCGCCCATTTCGCCTGCAGGGGCAAAATCACCTGGGTGTTTCTGTTCTCGCGCTGCTGGATATGAGCGCGCAACCAAAATTACGTCCTGAAGTCGAGTTGTGGCAGCTGGCCGCCAGCGAGTTGCAAACCAGCGGCGGCGTGCTGGATATGGCAATGCCGAAAGCGCGCGCCGAATTCCTCGCTACCGGCTTCGCTTATTCGCACCATCATCAGGATAAAACCGCGTGTGCGGTGCGCATTGAAATCGGTGAGCTCAGTAAAACGCTGGCCGTCACCGGCGATCGCTACTGGGCCGGTTCGCGCCCGACCGCCGCCAAACCTTTTGAACAGATGCGTCTCGACTGGAGCCGCGCTTTCGGGGGCGAAGGTTTTGAGGAAAACCCGCACGGTATCGGCGCCGTGGAAGAAAACCACAACGGCACCCGATTTCGTCGCCTGCCTAATATTGAACTCTTAAATCAGCGTGTCACGTCTCCGCGCGCAAAACCTGAACCAGCCTCTTTCGGCCCGCTGGATCTTCTCTGGCCTCGCCGCTTTCGCCGGATGGGTAAAAACTACGATGCCCGCTGGTTGCAGTATGATTTCCCCGGTTTTGCGCCCGATATTGACTGGCGGGTATTTAACGCCGCCAGCCCCGATCAGTGGTGGGAAGAGCGGGATGCGCTACCACCGCAGGCCGCATGGCGCATCTGGAATATGCACCCGGAGCAGCATTTGCAGGAAGGCACGCTGCCGCCGTGGCAGGCGCGCTGCTTTATGCAGCGCCAGCGCGGCGATGAGATCCTGTTTGAAGAGATCGCGTTGCGCGCCACTACGGTGTGGTTTTTCCCGCATCTTGAACAGATGGTGCTTATCTGGCAGGGCAATCAGCGTGTCAATGAAGACGATGCGGCAGACGTTTTGCAACTGATGCCTGCGCTGGAAAAAATCGGTGCTCCCCGCTCGGTCAACCACTATCGCAAAGTGCTCCATCAGCGTCTGGATAAAGAGAAAGGCGCGCTGTTTGCCTTCCGTGAAAAAGATTTGATACCTGAAGAGGTTATCGGCCCGTGGATCGACAGCGAGGTACAGGAAAACCACAGCCCGATGCGTGATAACCAGCAAAACCGCGCCATGCAGCTGCGCGAGCAGCATCGTGCGCGGCTGGAAGCACAGGGCGCGGATACCGCCGATCTGCTCCAGGAGATGGAGGAGCCCGCACTTCCGAAGCTGGAGGATTTGCCTGAGTTTATCGAAGAGATGGAGCGCAAAGCCCGGCAAATGCAGGCGCAGGCCGAAACACGCAAAGCAGAGATGGAGGCGCGTTTCCCGCAGATGAATGCGCAGGAAAACCAGCCGCGCGGGCCGGAATCGATGATGCGCATGCAGGATTTACTGGAGCGCAACGCCGACAGCATGAGTGAGAAAAAGCTAAAGCAGAGCCGGGAAGCGCTGCACAAACTCTATCTGATGTCTGCCGCCGAACAACCACCTGCCATCAAACTGACTGGCGATATCGCGCTGATTATTCGCCAGCGTGCCGAAAGAACGATGGCGCAGGGCGGGGATTTCAGCGGGCTGGATCTGACCGGCGCGGATTTTTCCGGCATGGATCTCCGTGGTGCCAATTTCCGCAATGCACTGCTGGAGTGTGCCAACCTCAGCCAGTGCCAGCTTGACGGCGCTGATTTCAGCAATGCGATGCTGGCGCGTACGGATTTACAGGGTGCCTCGCTTTGCGAATGCAACTTCACCGAAGCAAGTCTTGCGCTGGCGCAGTGCCACCAGACCAATTTCACCGGTGCGCAGTTTACAGAATCGGAAATGACCGATGCGCTGTTTGACGCGTGTGATTTCAGCCATGCACGGCTGGAAAAACTACTGCTGCGTAAAACTGGCTTTAGCCAGTGCGTATTCCGTCACGCGACGCTGGATAATTGTGTGTTTATGGAACTTACGCTGCCGCAACCTGACTTTAGCGCGGCAACAATGAATAAAAGCAGTTTTATCCAGTGTGATCTGCAAAGTGCCTCTTTTGCCGGGGCACATCTGGAAGGCTGTTCCTGGGTAGAGAGCCGCCTGGAGCGAGCCCTGTTTCGTGACGCCACGCTTATCACCTGTGCGGTGGCATCCGGAGGCACGCTGTGCGGTGCAGATTTCAGCGGCGCGCAGCTAAAGCAGAGCAATTTACGCCAGGCGGTACTGACTGACGCCCGTTTCGTTCGCGCGAAGCTCGATAACAGCGATCTCAGCGAGGCGCAATGTGAAGGGGCGGATTTTAGCGGTGCGACGCTAACCGGCAGTCTGTTTATGCGTACTGATTTTCGACGTGTGCGTTTTACCGACGCCAATTTAATGGGCGCGATGATGCAAAAAAGCCGTCTTGAAGGTGCCGATCTCAGTTTCAGCAATCTGTTCCGCGCCGATCTTTCCCAGTCGATAGCGGACAGCACCACGAAATTTGAGGGTGCCTATAACAAACGCGTGAAAACCCTGCCGAAGCGCGACGGGGAGGTGATATGAGTCAGTTAAGTGCCGCAGAGTTGCAGCAAAAAGTGAAAAGCGGCGAGGCCATTATGGAACTCAACCTTGATGGCTGCGATCTGCGCGGATGTGATTTATCCGGCGGGATTTTTCAGGAGGTGTCGTTCGAAGGGGCCAGTCTGCAGGGCTGCAATCTGCAGGAGAGCGTTTTTACCGAATGCCAGCTTGCAGGCGCCGCGCTTACAGCGGCACACCTCGAAGAGACCGTGTTTAACCAGTGTGATGTAGCCGCGGCGAATTTCAGCAATACCGCGCTGCTGCGTTGCGTATTCAACGAATGCACATTAAACGGCTGCGACTTCACGCAGTCGGCTTTTGACAGCATCCAGTTTATGCGCAGCCCGCTGAATAAAAGCCTTTTTACCGGTGCGCGTTTAGAACGTTCGACACTGTTTGAGTGCCCGCTTGATGGGGCGAAACTCAACCATTGCCATAACCTGCTGACCACGTACTACGGCATCGATCTGCGCAATACGGATCTCAGCGGGAGCCAGTTTGAACGGGCGGTGTTTTTTAACTGCGACCAGCGCGGCAAAAACTATGCGCAACATCAGTTCACCGGCTGCCAGTTTACCGATAACCAGCTTGATGGCGCTGATTTTAGCGGGGCGCAGCTCACCCAGTGCAATTTCAAAGGCGCATCGCTCAGACAAGCGCGACTGAACAACGTTAATGCCACGCAGGCGCTGTTTATGCAGGCCGATTTGAGCGGCGCGCACGCCCACGGCAGCCTGTTCGATCAGGCGATTTTTGTCGGTGCGACATTACAGCAGGCCAGTTTTAAACAGAGCCGTTTTTTCCAGAGCATCCTGCAACACGTTGCGGCCCGGCAGGTCGATTTCACCCTGTGTGATTTTACCTATGCCGATTTCAGCGGCGCGGAGGTGTGCGAAGCCGATTTTCGCGGCGCGATCTTCTCGCGCAGCCGTTTTCATCGCGCGCGGCAAGAGGGCGCGCGGTTTGCCGATCGCAAAGGCATTCTTGAGTACGACGAAGAGTTACTGGCGGCGGAGGCCTGGACCGCCGAACGCCACAGCCGAATTTACGGAGACTTGCAATGAACAACCTCAATCAACCTTTGACTCTCGCCACGCTGCCCGGCGGCCAGTTTTCCGCACGCGTCACCCACTGTTTTGACGATGGCAGCCTGATGGTCGAATGCGACGGGCGCGGCTGGCACTGCCGCCGGGCAGTAAGTTGCGTGATTGCACCGCAGGCGGGCGATACGGTGCTGATAAGCGCGGTCGATAACCAGATGTGGCTACTCGCCGTGCTGGAGCGCGGTAACGAGGACGCCACCGAGCTGAGTGTGCCGGGCGACTTGCGTATCACAAGCCAGGGCGCATTAACCCTCAGCAGCGATGCGCTGAATGTCAGTGCGGCGAAAGGCGATTGCCATATCAGCGAGATGAACTACAGCGGCGACAAGATTTCCGCATGGATTACGCTTTCGCGCATTGTTGGCAAACGGGCGGAATCCGTCTGGCAGACGGTCACGCAGATGAGCCAGCACCTGTTTCGCACCACCCGCCAGACCGAGCATGTGCGCGCCGGGCAACTGGATATGAAAGCGGAAGATTATCTGCGTATGCACGCGCAAAACACGGTGATCACCTCGAAAGCGATCACTAAAGTCGATTCTGAACAGATCCATATGGGGTAATTCGATGTTTGCAAACTGCCAGTTGATGGGCGTTGATCTCGCGTTTCCGGATGTCTGTCTGACGCCGATGCCAGCTCCGACGCCAATCCCGTACCCGGATATCGCGCTGGGGCCAACCGCGATACCGAACGCGCTCAATATTCTGTTTATGGGCATGCCCGCGCACAATATGGCGACCATTACACCGCTGACCAACGGCGATAACCCCGGAGTGGCAACGGGAGTGGCGTCCGGTACGGTGATGGGGCCGTCGCGCCATCTGACCGGCGCGTTCACCGTGCTGCTGAAAGGTACACCGGCAACGCGCTTAACCAGCGTCAGCCTGCAAAACTCCACCAATGCCATTGGTATGCGCATTGTGCCAAGCCAGTTCAAAGTATTAATGCTGGCACCGTAACGGCACACGCAACGCACAGTAATTTTCCACCTAAAAAAACGAACGCACAGGCAACAGCAAGTGCGCTTTCCGGTGATTGATTTTTTACGGAATCATGGTTATGGCGAACAGAATCACGGCGACGTTACCCGTCGGGGGCTTACTTTTCTGGAAACTCTCCGGGCGCGAAGCGCTGTCGGAATCATTTACGCTGGCGCTGACGGTACTGGGCACCGATGCGCGGGCAGACCGCAGCAAGCTGCTGGGGCAATCTGCAACCATCAATATTCCCACCCAGGGAACGGGCACGCGCTATATCAACGGCAAAATCACCCGCGTGGCGGTGAGCGCCGTTGAACTTTCGGGGACGCGTTACGCGGTGTATCAGCTCACCGTGGAGCCGGATTTGTGGCCGATGAAACGCGACCGCAACCTGCGTATCTTCCAGGGCCAGACTGCGCCGCAGATAGTGAAAACGCTGCTCGGCGAATATCAGGTGAACGTGGAAGATAAGCTGACCGGCAGTTACCGCACCTGGGATTACTGCGTGCAGTACCAGGAATCGAGCCTCGATTTCATCAGCCGTCTGATGGAGCTTGAGGGCATCGCCTACCATTTCCGCCACGAAGCCGACCGCCATGTGCTGGTGCTGACCGACGCGGCGACCGAACATCAGCCCTTCAGCGGCTATGAAACCATTCCGTATCACCAGACGCCGTCCGGCGGCAGCACGGATGAAGAGGGTATCAGCCAGTGGGCGCTTGAAGACAGCGTGACGCCGGGTATTTACAGCCTCGACGATTACGACTTCCGCAAACCGAACGCGTGGCTGTTCCAGGCGCGGCAGAACCCGGCATCACCGCAGCCGGGCAGCATTGACGTGTACGACTGGCCGGGGCGTTTTGTCGAGCACGGTCACGGGGAGTATTACGCACGTATCCGCCAGGAGCGCTGGCAGGTGGAGCACCAGCAGATTCAGGGCACCGCCACGGCGGTTGGTGTCGCACCGGGAAACACCTTTGCGCTGTATAACGCGCCGTTTTTCAGCGATAACGGCGAGTACCTGACCACCGAAGCGAACTACTTTTTCGAGGAAAACCGCTATGCCAGCGGCTCCGACGGCGAAACGGTGCACCGCATCGATTTCACCGTCATTCCGTCGTCGGTGGTGTTCCGCCCGGCGGCGGTGACGGCGTGGCCGAAAACCTACGGGCCGCAGACGGCGAAAGTGGTCGGCCCGCAGGGCGAGAGCATCTGGACGGATAAATATGGCCGGGTGAAGGTGAAATTCCACTGGGACCGTCTGGCGAAAGGCGATGACACCAGCTCCTGCTGGGTGCGTGTGTCGAGTGCCTGGGCGGGGCAGGGTTTCGGCGGGGTGCAAATCCCGCGCGTGGGCGACGAAGTGGTGATCGACTTTATCAACGGTGATCCGGACCGGCCGATCGTTACCGGGCGTGTCTATAACGAAGCGAGTATGCCGCCGTGGGCATTACCTGCTGCTGCCACGCAGATGGGCTTCCTCAGCCGCTCGAAAGATGGATCGGTCGATAACGCCAACGCCCTGCGCTTTGAAGACAAGGCGGGCGAAGAGCAGGTGTGGATCCAGGCGGAACGTAACATGGATGTTCACGTCAAAAACGACGCCTCGCGCTCGATCGGCAGTAACCACAGCCACTATGTACGTAAAAATGAGCTGTACCGCGTCGAAACAAATCAGACTCAGGCCGTGAAAGGGCAAACGGAAATCCTTACCGGCAAAGGCAAGCTCGATGCGGTGGTGGAGCAGTTTATTCTGGCTTCCGGGACGCAACTGCGGCTGGTATCCGGTCACAGCGCCATTGAGCTTAATGCGAATGGCAAAATCAACCTGATTGGTAAATCCTTTAACTTCTTTGTCGAAGAAGATGGGCACATTACCACCGGCGGTAAGTTGCATCTCAATGCTCCCGGAACAAAAGCCCCGACTACCGCGCCAGGAGCTGACCATAAAGGGAATATTAACTCTGCGGTACAGGCGAAATTTTCCCCGCAGGGTAACGTGCAACACGCGGCCCCTGTGGCAGCGGCTCCGGCGGGGGCGGCCAAACCGGTGACGAAATACAAAGCGCCACCGCCGCTGAAGGGGGATTATGTTTTTAGTAACGAGAAGAGTAAAAGTCAATTCATGCCGTTCAGTGATGGCGTGGTGAAGAAAATAAACAGTTCCCCCAAAATGCAGAGCGATTTAAAAAAGCTCATGGATGATCAGTGGAATATATCACCTAACGTTCCAGGGGGTGGAAGCTGGACCGATACGAAAAATAAAGTCATGGTATTAGATCCGGAAAGTATGGCGGATGATAATGAAGCGGTCATGACGCTGGCGCATGAAGTCGGCCATGCGACCAGCCCCTATAAAAATGACTTCAGCTCAAAAAGTAATTTTGTTAACGGCATGCTTAAAGATGAAGGGCAGGCCACGCTGAATGAAATTCAGGTCCGCCGCGAAATTTATCATAATAGCGGTATAGATATTGGCTCAATGACTGACTCATCGAATGAGATGAAATATATCCAGGCATTTAAAGATATGGACAGCGGAAAAATAACCCGCGATGAAGCCAGTAAAGCAATTGGAGAAATTTACCGCAGGGGTGAAGTTGCATCCGGTTCAACTACCAATGAAGTTTATGAAGACCATTACGGGAATATGTACGATGACTATATGCAAGGTAAGGCACCTCACTAAAATAATCGTAATGACATTCGCTTTATTCTCCTCATTTTATTCATGCGCAGAAGAAAATAATATGAAAGTACAATCATTATGGCAATTCGCGACACAGCTTAAAAACACAGTCGGCCAGGATGTAGAAGAACTGGATGCAATCATTCCCGGCAGATTTGTGCGTGAAGATCCCAATATTGCGGAGAGATTAAAAGCAGAACCGTTCACGATTGACGGCGGTATTGAAATCAGAAATATGGAAGTCCGTCTTGATCTGCATAATCCGGGTAAGGTTTATATCATTTCTTACGATGTCGCGAATGCCGATATTTTGTTAGAGGACGTCAGGAAAACCTACCCGCAATTAAAGTTAATTGATGTTCCGCGCGGGCGTTCTAAAGATGAAACTTTCTCCTGGATCACACCACTTGATGAAAAGGGAAATGGCATTGGATTTGGTTTTCCTTATGCGCAACCCTCTTATTTAAAAAATATGACCCTCAGGAATTTTCAGGATTAACTTATGCAATATACCCTCCAGGAAGGTTCCTTTTCATTATTTCCTGCCGGCTGGCAGGACACCAGTATGACCATGCTTCGCGATGAAGAGAGTGGCTTATCGCTGATCGTCAGTCGCGGCCCGATCCCGGACGGCAGCGATTTTGAGAAAGAGTTTTATCGCCAGTGGGACGTGCTGCGTACGCAAATGGGCGACATCGCACAGAGCGAATTCGCGCGTATTCTCGTTGGCCGCGACAACAAAACCCGCGCGGTGGAAGTGGAAACGGTATTTACCCGTAACGGTCAGCAAATCTGGCAAAAACAGTTTGCCGTTCAGGCGCCGGGCGCGGCGGTAGTGATGATCTTTACCCTTTCGGCACTGCGCGCCTTTACCGATGACGATGGCGAGCGCTGGGACGCCATCAAACACAGTCTGACGCTGCACGAATAACGGAATCGGTAGCATGAGCGACAAACACGCGGCCCGTCAGGGCGATGAAATCATTCACTCGAGCGTTTTCGCCGATATCACCAGTATCGTTGCCGAAGGGGTCGCTTATGCGGCGATTGGTTCGGCGGTGGCGTTCGCGGCGGCGACTGCAGCGCCTTTATTGGGCGCCGGTGCTGCTGCCGCGAGTGTGGCGGCGATTGGTTCCAGTTGCCTGTTAAGCGGCATTGTTGGCGGCATCCTCGCTAACGTCGCCGGGATCACCGATGACATCAGTAATATGGCGAATAGCCTTGGCGACGCGCTTTTCCCGCCGTCGCCCGCGGGTAAAATCGTTACCGGCTCGGCCAACGTATTGACCAATAATAAGCTCGCAGCGCGAGCGGCCGGAACCTTAACCCCGGCGGATACACCGCCTGCCGAGCCGCAATCGCCCGCCAGTTTCGCCGATTACGCTGGCATGCTACTTGCCGGAGCAAAACATTTTGGCAGCGAAATGTGGCAGCCGACCGTCGGCTCGGCGGACGCCGGGACATCGCCGCTGGAGCAGGACAAAGTGGCCTGCAAGAAGCACTCCGGGCCGCAATATCTGGCCCAGGGGTCGAAAAGCGTGTTTATCAACGGCCAGCCAGCCGTACGCGCGAAAGACAAAACCACCTGTGAAGGCACCGTTTCCGATAATGTCTCGCCGAATGTGATCATTGGCGGCGAAACCCTGACGGTGCGCGATATCAAAAGTGGCAAATTGCCCGGTTTAGCGGTGGCGATGATCGCGTTGTCGCTTATCCGCGGACGCCCCGGCAAAATTTTAAAAAATATGCCCTGTGCGCTGGCGTCCGCAGGCGGCGGTATGTTAGCGGACATGGCGGTGAATGCGATATTTGGCTCACCGCACCCGGTGCATGCCGCCACCGGTGTGAAAGTCCTTAATGACGAGCAGGAACTTGATTTCTCACTGCCGGGGCGCTTTCCGCTGCGGTTGCAGCGCAGCTATAACAGCCTGACGTCACGCGCCGGGCTGTTTGGTGCGGGCTGGTCGACCGTTTTTGATAGTTATCTGGTGCTGACGGGGGATGAAGCCTGTTGGTTTGACGAAACCGGGCGTGAATTGCGTTTCACCTTGCCGTCGGTTGATCACGCTATGTACAGCATCAGTGAAGGGGTGATCATCCGGCGCAATGATAATGGCGATGTCGCCATTGCTGATGATGACGGCGCGGTATGGCGTTTATTCAAACCCACCCGCGCCAACCCGGCGATCCTGCGCCTTGCCTCGCTCAGTGATGAATATGGCAACGCGCTGGAAACCGGCTGGGATGAGCACGGGCGTCTGGTACGGCTTCACGATGCGCCCTGCGCGATTGATGTGACGTTCGCTTATGATGACGCGCGTTTTTCGCAGCGTGTGACGTCCGCCAGCCATTTTGATGGCGAACAGCACTGGCCGCTAATGCGCTGGCATTACGACGCGCGCGGTCAACTGGCAACGGTAACCGATGCCAGCGGGATCGTGACGCGCGAGTATCGTTATAACGATGACGGCCTTATGGTCTGGCACCGCGCCGCGGGCGGGCTGGAAAGCGAATACCGCTGGGCGATGTTTGATCACTGGCGCGTCATTGAAAACCGCACCAATACCGGAGACGGCTGCCGCTTTGCCTACGATCTCGATGCCGGGTTAACTACCGTTACGCACTATGACGGCCAGACGCGCCAGCACTACTGGAATACGCAGGGGTTGATTGTGCGCTTCGTCGATGAACGCGGTGAAAACTGGCGTTTCGAATGGAACGACAACGAGCAATTAACCCGCCGTATCGATCCGCTCGGCAATGCCATGACCTTCGTTTATGACGAGATGGGCAACCGGGTCCAGGAGATTGATGCCGACGGCAATGAACGCGCCACCCAGTGGCTGGAAAATCGCGCGTTGCCAGCGGTAATAACCGAACCCGGGGGCAGTACAACACGCTTTTTTTACGACCCACATTTTGGCCTCGCGCGCACGGTGGACGCACTGGGGCAGAGCACCGTCTGGCATCGCGACGAGTTTGGTCAGGTTATCGAAGAGGTGGATGCGGCTGGCAATAGCCGTCGCATGGAGTACAACGATGCCGGTCAGGTTATCCGCGAAACGGATTGTTCCGGGCATCTCACTCGTTATCACTACCATCCTCTCGGCTGGTTGGTTGCGGTGCAGGCGGCGGACGGGGAAGAAACCCGTTACCACTATGATGCCGCAGGCCGCCCGGTGCAGCTTGAGCGGGCAGAAGGCTGGCTGGAAACGCTGCGCTGGAACGAACAGGGGTTACCGACAGAACATGAAGCGGCGGATGGCAGCCGCAGCGCGTTTCGTTATGACAACACCGGACGGCTGGTGGCGACGCGTAACCATCTTGGGGAAGAGGTCCGCCGCAGTTGGGATAGCCGTGGCCGTCTGGTCGCCCTGCATAACGAGAACGGGGAAGCCTACCAGTTCCGTTGGGGGGCGGATTCCCTGTTGCTGGAAGAGCAGGGGCTGGATGGTGTTGTCAGCCGCTATACCTACGATGCCTGCGGACGCACGTTGTCGCGCACATTTGCCGCCGGGCACCCTGAGGCGATTATCCACCGTTTTAGCTGGAGCGCGGCTGGGCAGTTGCTCGCGCGATCCACACCGGAAGTCCAGACGCGCTGGCGCTGGTCTGCTGCGGGATTTCCTGAACGCATTAGCCTGCATCCCGCGCTTGATGAAAACAGCTGGAGCGCCGAAGCGGAGCAGGAGCTGAACTTCACTTTCGATGCGCTGGGACGCGTGATCGGCGAGCAGGGGGAAAACGGTACACTCGGCTGGGGCTACGATGCGCTGGGTAACCGCACCTCGCTACAGTTGCCGGATGGCCGTGAGCTGAAACAGTTCTATTACGGCAGCGGGCATTTGTTAAGTATTGCGCTGGATAACCTGCCGATCAGTGATTTTGGCCGCGACACCTTGCACCGGGAAATTAGCCGCACACAAGGGCTGCTCACCACCCGCAGTGATTATGATCGCCTTGGGCGCCTGCATCGGCGAGACGTCTTTAGCGGCAACGCGCAGCGTCCGGCGCCGCGACGCTGGTCCCGCCGCTGGGATTACGATCATCGCAATAATCTGGTGCGCGAAGAGCGGGACGATAATCCGTTTAACTGGTATCGCTGGAAATACGACGATGCCGGGCGCTTGCTGACGCAGGACGGTACTCTGCCGGGGCAGGAGCAGTGGCGCTGGGATGCGGCGAGCAACCCTGTCGATACAACGGTGCAGCATGCCGTGCGCCACAACCGCGTCACGCAGTTGCATGGTATCCGCTGGCAATATGACATCCACGGTCGCACCGTGGAGAAAGATAACGGCCAGACGCGCTGGCGCTATCGCTATGATGGCGAACACCGGCTGACGGAGGTCATCAGCCAGCCGCGTGACCGCAATAAGCCGCAGGTGCAGGTCAGTTTTCGTTATGACCCGTTGGGACGACGCATCAGCAAAACACGCCGCCAGATGCGCGCTGGCCAGCCGGTCGGGCAAAGCGTTACCACGCGTTTCGTCTGGGACGGTTTCAGGTTATTACAGGAAATTTACGACGATGTGCCGCTGACCTATGTTTACAGCGATCAGGGCAGCTTCGACCCGCTGGCGCGCATCGACGGTATTACCGACCCGGACGTTTACTGGTTTCACAATCAGCCAAATGGCACACCGGAGCGTCTCACCGACGTGGAAGGTGAGTTGCGTTGGGAAGGGCAGAATAGCGCGTGGGGTAAACTGCTGCATGAAACACCGCTGCGCGCACCTGAATATGCCCAGAACCTGCGCATGCAGGGACAGTACCTGGATCGCGAAACCGGCTTACACTACAATCTGTTCCGCTATTACGACCCCGACTGCGGGCGCTTTACCCAGCAGGACCCGATAGGGCTGGCGGGTGGGCTCAATCTTTACCAGTATGCGCCGAATGCGCAGGGATGGGTGGATCCGTGGGGGTTGAGTTCATATGACATACTGATGGGACAAATTGAACGTGGCGAACTTGATTTCTCAACTTCGAAAGGCGGTGCTGTTTTCTGGTCAGGACGCAATATGAAAACCGCACAGGAGTGGGCGCGAGCTAATGGCCGAACCACGCTCGAGCAAACGTCTGGTGGTAAATATCTGGACAGCCTGAATCTGTTTGAAAGTGCAAAATCAGGAATGTCAGGTCCTCAGGCTGCTGAAATTTGGGATGCCGCATCTGTAAAATTTGCCGAGCAGGCATCAGGAGATGTTCATGTTTTTGGTACAGGAGCCAAGAAAATGAACGATTTTGGAAAGGTACGAACGTGGTGGCGTATTGAAAAACCGATATTAATAGCAAATCCCAACGTAAACAAAGTTACACGACTGAAAAAAAATGGCTTGCCAGCGAAAACTGGCCACATAATAAAATGTAAAGGAGATAAAGGGTGAATAAAGAAGAGCTTAATTACATTAAAGAATTAAAGGATGATGATTCTGCTTCCGAATTTGTAGATGAAACCTATGGTGTGATTCGCCTTAAAACAATTTATCGTGGTGAAGGGTTATACTTTCAGTTAAATGACAGAGCGCTAATTTGCACAATCTCTGCACGAGATGCAATGTTAAGTAAAAAAAGCATTAAGCGCTGGGATAACGGAAAACTAATTGAAGAACAAGAACGAGATACGATCCTGGAAATCATTAAGCTTTATTATCCAAAGGCTTATTTAAGTGAGTTAACCATCATTTGAAAAGATTGCGGTTTCAATAATCGTCCGAAGGTTTTTAAG
Organism: Enterobacter sp. R4-368; assembly: GCF_000410515.1. Taxonomy (NCBI): domain Bacteria; kingdom Pseudomonadati; phylum Pseudomonadota; class Gammaproteobacteria; order Enterobacterales; family Enterobacteriaceae; genus Enterobacter; species Enterobacter sp. R4-368. The sequence continues at coordinate 64,949 of NC_021500.1, forward strand.
AAATGAAAAAATTAGAGGATTTCTATGCTGGTGATGAACGTTGGCAACGTTATGTTGCGCTTTATAATAAAGATTGTTTTGATGATAATGCTAAGTTTTTAGCGAGTAAACTCAATGGAGTCTTGGATTTGGCAGTGGTTATTTACGGTAAAAGAGGAATTAAGGAAGGTATCTGGTGGATTGAGCGGCACGTTCCGATGCTTGATAATCTTAGACCAGTAGATTGTCTCGATGATAAACAGTTGATTTATCGGTTGAGAGAATGCCTAATGAGAATGTCACAGAGTAAGTATAATTTGGCGGGCGCTCAACATTCTTGTAAATAGATTCTTCTTGCTTCATGCACTTTCGAGTACAAGGCCAGGTGACGTTTCATAGGAGTTCCTCCGACATCGAATTGTGCAGTGACTTTGGAACATCCAAAGCTATATTTTGATCATTTTTGTGACATGATTTTTGTTAGATAAAAAAGATTACGTGAAACGGAAGTGTGTTTACTGCCAGAATACATACATAAACGAAGCCGGTTTTTCAGCAGTAGTAGAGATCCTATTCCTGATAAAGTGAAAAATGAAAAATTTAGCTTTGTCATTTTTCAAATACGAGGTTACCGTGTTTTCATTTTGCTCAGTCCACTCAGTAGCTTGCAATGCGACTGTCTCAAAGGCGATAAACGAGGCATTAGAGAAAAATATCATCGTAAACGATATAATTCGGTTAACCATTGTCCAGCCTGACGACGCTATGGCAAAGCAGTATATTTTGGTTGAGCGTACATTGTTAGATGAACTGAATATTAATTGCGATGGTGAGTATGTCTTGTATGACAGGGATCGTGAAAATAAAAAAATGAATGACAGAGTTGTTATTAATAAATTATCATCTTACCTATGTGATGTTTGTCCGATTTGTCTGTTTGAAAAGACGGGTTTCAAGTCTATATAATATTATTGCATTGTGCCAGTGAATAATTTCAGCGATGGTTTTAAAAATGAAAAGCCTATATATTTGTTTTAATTTGTAAAAGTAAATTGCGTCAGATTACGTTTTTTAGAATTAGTGTGATGGTGTCAGTTGGCCAATCCTTTCATGGCTAAATCAATTCTTTTTATCGATTCGACATGATTTATAAGTTCTTTATTTGCAGACTACGTCATTTCCGACGAGTCAAAATATTTGCTACTGCTATCTATAGTTTAATAATTTAATGTAATTAATAAGTTTTATCTTCACGGACGTAACTTTTAACGAGAATAGAATAAGTTTGATATGTAATTTGCAACCAGTTATCATACGCATAAACGAGTGTCCAATGCCTGAACTGACAGCATCCGAATATATAGAAAAAGCATTAAACCTTGCGACTAAAAGATGTCAGGACATAGAAAATAATCAAACAGCAAATTCACTTGTGCCAATGTATCAGTCAATCGCAGCTCAGCTTAAATATTTAAAGGATGTCGTAAATGATACAGAGAAAGATAAAAGTAAGTTACGTGAGCTGACTTTTGGTATCTATGCTACAAAAGAATTTGAATCTTCAGATGAGGTTTCTTTGAACGATTGACCGATGCCTTTTATATTGCCTCTCAGATCCGAAAGGGATTAAAGGTACAGTTGCCGCACCAAATTAATAAAAATTATTATGAGAAACAAAAAAGGCTGGCTTTGCTGTATCCAGATGATTTTGATGTGTAATTATTTTTCATATGGAACAACAGGTTTACTCCATTAAGCTATAAAAATCAGATGAAGATAAAGTCTGTTAGCTTCTATTCAGAAATTCAATTCCCACTGGACTCGCCTGCTGAAATTTTGAGCCCTAGTTTTGACTTGTCGACATGACAGTAAAGAAAAAAATTATCTTGATGATGCTTTTTAGCATATTCAGCGTTGTTGTTTTATAGAGTTATCAGGAGTAGTTATGGCTGAAGTGAACGTTATTCATAAAGAAAAGGGCGATTTCTTTATTTTGCAAAGCGACGATAAATATCTTATTTGCATGATTTGGCCCTATAACAGTATGTGGGATGTGCAAAAATGTTTTATTCTCGACCATGCCGAGTTAAGTCGATATAGCGATTTTCATGAAATGGTCTCGTTAGCAAAAGATATGCGTGACAATTATGATAAATACAAACATCGTGAAGTCCCGGTTCCTGAGTTTAAAGTGCGCTAATTAGGAAGTGAATTAACTTTATGCGAAATCTTTTTACTGGCAACGTGCGTTTGTCGATCCTTTTCATTTGCTTGTTCTCTTTTTTCTCATTTGACGCTGCTGCGGTTATTGATATTAACCATTATGACACGCTCGAAACGGTCGAAAATATCACCGTGGATAAGCAGGTGCAGGCGTCGTTAAAAAATGTCTTGGGGGCAGATTACGCTGCGTTTGCAGGCAATTTCGATGTCTATGGCGAACCGCGACACACTGCGGATGGCGGGTTATTCGTAGAAGGCTGGCTGAAAGATCTCTATCTGGAAAATGCCTCAGCATTTGTTATTTACCCGGATGGCAGGCTTTCTGCCGCATGGGTATTACCAACGGCATCGGTTGCGCACTATAAAAGCAACACAGGTGAAAAACGCATTCCTGAGGCGCTGCAACAATGGGTTAGCCGCTTTCAGGACGTGTCGTTTCACACGCCCGCGGTTAATCAAACGGCTGAGACCTTCGTCGATTTTTTTGAAACCCCTAAATTTAAGATAAAAGTGGTCACGGTGTGTGGTAACGGCGCGAATTGTGACGAAGCAACGTACTACGGTGTGCGTAAAAATGATCGGGCCGAAGTCAATTTGCATGGCTTTGCGGTGCGGAAATCTTGTGAACAGTTGATCTGCCCTGTTATTACCTACACCTTTAAAAACGGCACCACCACTTATCTGCTGAGTAAAATTGATAACAGCTTAACCGTGATACAAAACAATAAAATCCTTCTCGATGAAAAAGGTATCTGGAAAGCGCATGAGTAGATTCGCATGCCTGTCACCGTACGTTCCAAAGGCGCAAGTAATAGTGCTGCGAAACAGAGATGCGTTGATGGCGTTATCGGGGGTAATTATTTCAGCCATCAGCTTTTCGCTGCTGAATTAACCGTATGAGAAAATGCGCATGGATCTGTTAACCCGTGAAGAGGGCGAAGCGTTACTGCTCAAATTCCTCAGCAGAGCGCTCAAAAATCCGTCGGATATTGAAACATTAATGACCATAGCCAGAGAGCATCCATCGACCATTCCCATGAAAGGGATTATCTACCAATACGATCGCATGGAAAAAAATACGTTATCGAAAGCGGAGCTTGACGACCTGTCGACCTTGATGTTTTTTTACGGACCTTAAGAATCCACTCATTTTTTGTGATGCTGAAAAGGAACAGACGCACGTTATGCACGCTATTCATTCAACTCAGCAGCGGCTTTATGTTGTCGTTGCGAGCTTCTTGCTCTCCTGCTGCGCCAGCGCCGCGTCGGCAACTGATTTTTCCGGGCAGTGGCACGGCAGTGAAAGTAACGAATCCACATTAACGCTGAAATTATCCCAGCAGAATAACAAGCTTACTGGATCGTATTGCTTTATCTCTCAGCGCGGCAACCGCATTGATTGCCCGGATGAACAGCAGGATAACCTGCGCGGCGAGGTGAAAAATAATACCGCCATTGTTACGTTTGATTCGAGCTTTGGCGGTAAAAACGGCAAAGCCACGCTGGTTATTAACGGTGATAAGCTGGCGTGGCATCTGACGCAACCGCCTGAACACGGTGATTATTACGCCCCGGAAAATTACGCGCTGGTTAAAGAGACCGTTCACGCTGGCGCGACGACAAAAATTATCCGCACTGATAACTTTATGCTGGCGATCCGCAATAATTGCGGCGCGTTCACTACGCCTTGCGATGATCTGCTTTATACCGGCGCGCGAAACCGCGACAGCCAGCAGATTAGCCTGCACGGTAAAACGCGGCTGGATAATGAAAACCGCGTGATTGGCGCAGAATTCCGTAATGGCGATGTGCTTTATCTTGTCGATTACAACCCGCCGAAACTGGTGGTGACGCAGGCGGGTAAAACGCTTGTCAACCAGGCGGGCAGCTGGCTTAAATAGCGCTTCTTTTGACTGACTATGGAAAGGTTAATGCGTCGAATATTCCCTGTTTTTGCGCTGCTGTTTGCTTTTTCTGCTCAGGCGGCGCAAACGCCGCTGACGGAAAACGACTTCACCGTGGAAATCAATAAACAGGCTATCACCTTGGGGCAGGACTGGGATCGCAATCTGCTGACGGCGCTCGGGAAACAAACCCGCGAGGATTTTGTCGGCGAAGTGCCATTTGGCGAGGAAAACTATAAGTATTACCGCCACATTTTTCCGGGGTTTGATATCTACAGCGCCAATATCGACTGGCAGCAACGCGGCAAAAGCGTCGACAGTTACGTCATCGGGCAGATAACGCTGCATGCCCCCACATTGCATACCGCGCGTGGTGTGGCGCCTGGCGATGCGAAACAGCGTGTGATTGAGCATTATGGTGCGGGTGAAACCGATAACAGCGATGGCGAAGAGTGGATTATGTATTCACTGGCGCACAAAAATATCGCTTTCGATGTCACCGGCGGCAAAGTGCGGGCCATTAATATCAGCACTGGAAATGACTGAAGGGCGACCTGAATTTTCAATTTTTCGCGCAGGGTGACGACGATGAAAATCGACAAACTTATTAAGAAACGCGTGATGCTGCACGATGGCGTGGAAACGCGCTTTTTTAATCAACCTGTCGAATTGATTTGTCCGCGTTGCCAGAAGCCAATTGAGCCGGATCTCTACCAGAGCGGGGATTTTGCCCGGCTACCCGAGGATATTCAGGCCGCAGTGGCGGCAAGAATCAAAGCCATTACCTTCAATCCTGAGGCTTATACGCGTTACTCCGCGCCAGAAGGCTCGCTTCTTTGTTCTGCGCATAGCTGCGAGGGCGGGCAGGGGAAAACGCTGGTTATCTTCAGTTATAAAGAGCAGCAGCCTGCCCGTTACATCGCCATACTTTATGCGCTGCTGGTGGTTAGCGATGATCAATAAAGCGTGGCGCGAAGAGTTGCAGGAACTGAAGCGCGATGGTTCTGCCTGTCAGTTTCATGACGCCGAATGGGGCGTTATTCGCCTTAAATTGCTTTACCGGGGCGAGTTTCTTTTCTTTCAGCTTAATGAACGGGCACTGATTTGTGAGGTTTCTGCGCGCTACAGCACGCTGGATAAAACGAGCCTTAAACGATGGGATGACGGCAGTGTCATTGGGGCTGGCGAACGTGAAGCGCTGGCGAAGATTATTGCGCGCTATTATCGACTCTGCTGGAAAGATGATCTCCGCATCAACTAAACATGCGCTGTTTTATGAACAACAAAAACCCCCGGTCGGACACTCCGCCGGGGGTTTTTCACATCTTACTTAACGCTGGTTACAGCCGGCGCACTGTTTGTTCTGGATCTGCTGGAAGAAGTCGTTACCTTTGTCATCCACCAGAATGAACGCCGGGAAGTTCTCCACTTCAATTTTCCAGATTGCTTCCATACCCAGTTCCGGGTAAGCCACGCATTCGAGGCTCTTAATACTCTGCTGCGCCAGTACGGCAGCCGGACCGCCAATACTCCCCAGATAGAAACCGCCGTGTTTGGCACAGGCATCGGTCACTTGCTGGCTGCGGTTGCCTTTTGCCAGCATGATCATACTCGCGCCGTGCGATTGCAGCAGATCCACGTAGGAGTCCATACGCCCTGCGGTGGTTGGGCCAAGCGAACCGGACGCATACCCTTCTGGCGTTTTCGCCGGGCCGGCGTAGTAGATCGGGTGATCTTTCACGTACTGCGGCAGCTCTTCGCCATTATCAATCAGCTCTTTCAGCTTCGCGTGAGCAATATCACGCGCCACGATAATTGTACCGTTCAGCGAAACGCGGGTTGATACCGGGAACGCGGAAAGCTGTGCGAGGATCGCTTTCATCGGCTGGTTGAGAGCGATTTTCGCCACATCGCCTTCGCCCTGCTGGCGCAGCTCTTCCGGAATATATTGCCCCGGATTGTGCTCCATCTTCTCGATCCAGATACCTTCGCGGTTGATTTTCGCTTTGATGTTACGGTCGGCGGAGCAGGAGACGCCCATGCCGATAGGGCAGGAGGCACCGTGGCGCGGCAGACGGATGACACGGATATCGTGAGCGAAATATTTACCGCCGAACTGCGCGCCAAGGCCAAGGTTCTGCGCTTCCTGCATCAGCTCTTGTTCAAGCTGGACATCGCGGAATGCCTGGCCATGCTCGTTACCTTCGGTCGGCAAGCCGTCATAGTAGCGGGTTGAGGCCAGTTTCACCGTTTTCAGCGTGGACTCCGCAGACGTACCACCAATCACAAAGGCGATATGGTATGGCGGGCAGGCTGCCGTGCCGAGGGTACGCATCTTCTCAACCAGATAGTTTTTCAGTTTCGCCGGTGTAATCAGCGCTTTGGTTTCCTGATAGAGATAGGTCTTGTTAGCTGAACCGCCGCCTTTGGCGATGCAGAGGAATTTATACTCGTCGCCGTCGACGCTATAGAGATCGATCTGTGCAGGCAGGTTAGTGCCGGTGTTGACCTCTTTATACATATCCAGCGGCGCATTCTGCGAATAACGCAGGTTGTCTTCGGTGTAGGTGTTGTAAACGCCACGCGCCAGCGCGGCTTCATCGCCGCCGCCGGTCCACACGCGCTGACCTTTTTTACCCATAATGATTGCCGTGCCGGTGTCCTGGCAGGTCGGCAGCACGCCTTTAGCGGCGATTTCAGAGTTACGCAGGAATTGCAGAGCAACGTATTTGTCGTTTTCGCTCGCTTGCGGGTCATGCAGAATGGCCGCCACCTGTTTCTGGTGGGAAGGGCGCAGCATAAAAGACGCGTCATGGAACGCGCGTTGTGCCAGCAGCGTCAGCCCTTCCGGCTCGACTTTCAGTACTTGCTGGCCGTCAAAGTCGGCGACGGAGACATATTCACGGCTCAGCAGATAATATTCCGTATCGTCTTTCGCCAGCGGGAACGGGTCCTGATAAACAAAGGGTTTGTTCGACATAGCTCTTTACTCCATAAAATAAAACCGCCGGGAATGCCCGGCGGTTACGAATCAGAACATCATGGTGATCCACGGATAACCAATCAACAGCAGGGCGGCCAGGAAGATAGCACCGAAGATGGTGCCCAGACGCCAGTAATCTTTGGTCGGCAGGTAGCCGCTACCGTAGTAAATCGGGCTTGGGCCAGTACCGTACGGGGTGATGATGCCCATCACGCCGAGTGAAGTACACAGAACCAGAACCACGACTTCCATATTGATGCCAGGAATTGTCGCCGCGATGGTCAGCATTGCAGGCAGCAGCGCCGTGGTGTGCGCGGTGGTGCTGGCGAACAGATAGTGCAGCAGGTAGAACGCCAGCAACAGGGCGATGGTCGCCATCCCCGGAGAGATACCGCTCATCAGCAGGCCGCCTTCTTTACCCAACCAGGCGATAAAGCCGGTGGTGGAGAGGCCATCGGCCAGCGCAACCAGAGTGGCGAACCAGACAAAGGTGTTCCATGCCGGTTTGTTGCTGGTGATGTCGTTCCAGGTTAATACGCCGGTCCACAGCATCAGCACGACCACCAGCAGCGCGGCAAGCGCAGGCTCGATAAAGTCGGCGGCAAAGATCCACATCAGCAGCGCACAGCAGACAAACACCAGCAGCAGGATTTCATTGCGTGACATTCTGCCCAGTTTTTCCAGCTCGCGGCTGGCCCACAGCGGCACTTCGTCATTGACTTTCACTTCTGGCGGGTAGAACCAGTAAGCCAGCAGCGGCATGGTCAGAATCAACAGCACGCCCAGCGGCAGGAAGGCGATAAACCAGCTACCCCAGGAGATGTTAATGCCAACGGTGCTTTTCACCAGCGCCAGCGCCAGCAGGTTCGGTGCCAGTGCGGAAAGGAACATAGAACTGGTGATACAGGCTGCGGTAATCGCCACCCACATCAGGTAAGAACCGATGCGGCGTGCGCTTGGATCGTTCGGTTTGGAACCGTACAGCGGCGGCAGGTTGGCGATAATCGGGTAGATTGTCCCGCCGCTGCGCGCGGTGTTTGACGGGGTGAACGGTGCCAGCAGCAGGTCGGCGAAAGTAATGGCGTAACCGAGCGTCAGGCTGCGGCGGCCAAGATATTTCACCAGAATCAGCGCCAGGCGGCGACCAAACTGGGTTTTATCGTAACCGGCGGCAAACATAAACGCGCCGAAGATAAGCCACACGGTGGAGTTACCGAAACCGCTTACCGCCCATTTAAAGGACTGGCCAGCCAGCTTGAATTTCGGGTCGGCCAGTTGTTCCGGGCTGAACAGCAGCCACTGGCTACACAGCGCGATAACTACCACGCCGGTCATGCCGATAACCGCACCCGGCAGGGGTTCGAAAATCAGGCCGACAATAACGCCAACGAAGATAGCAAAGTAGTGCCAGGCAAACGGCGGTAAACCTTCCGGAACCGGGACAAACAGCAGAAGCACTGCCACGATAATCGGCAACGCCATCATTATCAGGCGGTTTTTATTTCCGGCTTTTGCACTGGCTGCAGGAGCAGACGGTGGGGTTGTTGTTTTCTCTGTCATAGTGAGCATCTACAAGTAGTTAAAAATTCGGTCATGCGCAGAAGGTGAATCTCTGATTATTTTAGTTTCAAAAGTTACTTTAATTTTTTATTGAGACTTTTCACATTCTGGCATGTGTTGTTTAACGCAAATTCAATCGCATTAAATAAAAATCTGAGCGTATTTATATATTGCTCTTCCATTGGCGAATACTATTGATTGAGATCAAGAAAACGAAACGAACGACACTTTTTTTAATAAAATGAATACCCACAGAGTATTATGTGGTTAATTTCACAAAATTACCGTAAATGTTAAAAAATGGTGCTGATAATAACTCTCATTAACGGGGTGTTTTCTTTTAACTATATGATATTTGTCTATTTTATTATTTGAATAAAGCTGGAAAGGAAAAGTGTGAAGTAATCGCAATGTTACCGGTAATTAAAGCCATGTGAATACGATATTTAAAAATGATAATACGCTGGAGGTAGCTCTGTTATTAAGGTGGTTAAATAGTTTTATAACTAACGTAATTAATTTGGTAATTAAAATTCACGGTATATTAAATACACGACATCAGGATTAAAAAACAGAACGAAAAATAAATCCGTCACCGAATTCAAAGTTTTTAATTTTTAGATTTGGAGTTTAATTATGACCAGCAACGAACGCATCCTCAGCCCGTTTACCTTGCCGAATGGCGCAGAACTGAAAAACCGTTTGTTAATGGCGCCAATGACCACCTGCACAGGTTATTTTGACGGGACAGTCAGCAGTGAACTGGTGGAATATTATCGCGCCCGCGCCGGAAGTATCGGCACCATTATTGTTGAATGCTGTTTTGTCGATGATCTCGGTCTGGCATTTCCGGGCGCTATCGGTATTGATAACGACGAGAAAATTGCCGGTCTGGCAAAAATTGCCTCGGCGATTAAAGCCGAAGGTTCAAAAGCGATTTTGCAGATTTACCACGGCGGCCGCATGGTCGAACCGAAGCTGATTGGCGGTCGTGCTCCGGTTGGTCCGAGCGCTATTGCTGCTCCGCGTGATGGCGCGGCAACCCCGGTTGCGCTGACCACCGCTGAAGTGGAAGGAATGATTGGCAAATTTGGTGACGCCGTACGCCGCGCCATTCAGGCCGGGTTCGACGGTGTCGAAATTCACGGTGCCAATACCTACCTTATCCAGCAATTCTTCTCGCCAAACTCCAACCAGCGCGATGATGAGTGGGGCGGCAGCCGCGACAACCGCGCGAAGTTCCCGCTGGCCGTACTGGACATCACCCATAAAATGGCGCGTCAGTACGCCGACGACGCCTTTATTATCGGTTACCGTTTCTCGCCGGAAGAGCTGGAAGTGCCCGGCATCCGTTTTGATGACACCATGTTCCTGCTGGAAAAACTGGCGGCGCGCGGTGTTGATTATCTGCACTTTTCGCTGGGTGCGGCGCTGCGTCCTTCCATTAACGACACCAGCGATCCGACGCCACTGATTAAGAAATATTGTGCCATGCGTTCTGCAACGCTGGCGCAGGTGCCGGTGATGGGTGTTGGCGGTATCGTTAATGCCGCCGACGCTGAGCAGGGGCTGGATCACGGCTATGACCTGATTGCGGTAGGCCGTGCGTGCATCGCGTATCCGGACTGGACGGCGCGTATCGCCAACGGTGAAACCCTGGAGCTGTTCATTGATAGTACCCAGCGTGAAGCGCTGAATATCCCGGAACCGCTGTGGCGTTTCTCGCTGGTTGAAGCGATGATCCGCGACATGAGCATGGGCGCATCGAAATTTAAGCCAGGTCTTTTTGCTGAAACGGTTCAGGACGACGCTAACGAGCTGGTTATCAATGTCAGCCTCGACACAGACCGCATCGTCGATATCGAACTCGCCTCAAGTACCGTTGATAGCGTTGAATTCACCAGCAGCTTTGAAGAGATCCGCGGCCGCATCCTGACGGCCAACAGCCCGCACGTTGACGCGATTTCAGGCGCAACCAGCCAGAGCGAAGCGGTGAAAAAAGCGGTATCAAAAGCGATGGTGAAATCCAGCAAAGCGCTGGCGGCGGAAGAGGGCAGTGACTCTCAGGAACCCAAACGCTATGACGTTGTGGTTGTCGGTAGCGGCGGCGCGGGTCTGGCGGCGGCAATTCAGGCGCACGACGAAGGTGCCAGCGTACTGATTGTCGAAAAAATGCCAACCATCGGCGGTAACACTATTAAAGCCTCTGCGGGCATGAACGCTGCGGAAACCCGCTTCCAGCGCGTAAAAGGCATTCAGGACAGCAAAGAGCTGTTCTACGCGGAAACCCTGAAAGGCGGCGGTAACAAAAACAATCCGGCGCTGCTGCGTCGCTTTGTGGAAAATGCGCCAGAAGCCATCGAATGGCTGGCTCGTCGCGGCATTATGCTTAACGACATCACCACCACTGGCGGGATGAGCATTGACCGTACGCACCGCCCGCGCGACGGATCGGCAGTCGGTGGCTACCTGATTAGCGGCCTGGTGCGTAATGTCACCAAACGCGGCATCGATGTAATGCTGGATACCTCAGTGGACGACATTCTGTTTGAGCAAGGTGAAGTGCGCGGTGTACGCCTGCTGACCGAAGAGCAGGAGAGTGTGGTGATCGAGGCGAAAAGTGTGATTGTGGCGACCGGTGGTTTCAGCGCCAACAGCGCAATGGTGGTGAAATACCGTCCGGATCTGGAAGGTTTTGTCACCACCAACCATAAAGGTGCGACCGGCGGCGGTATCGCACTGCTGGAACGTATTGGCGCAGGCACTGTGGATATGGGCGAAATTCAGATCCACCCGACCGTTGAACAGAATACCTCGTACCTGATTTCCGAATCGATTCGCGGCGGCGGTGCGATTCTCGTCAGCCAGCAGGGCAAACGCTTCTTTAACGAAATGTCGACCCGCGATAAAGTCTCGGCGGCAATCATCGCCCTGCCGGAACATTACGCTTACATCGTGTTTGATGAGCATGTCAGAGCGAAAAACAAAGCAGCAGACGAGTATATCGCACGTGGCCTGGTTACCAGCGCCAGTTCGCCGCGTGAACTGGCGGATAAACTGGGTATCGATTACCACGCTTTCTTGGCCACGCTCGAACGCTACAATGGCTTTGTGGAAAAACAGCACGATGAGGACTTTGGTCGCACTACCGCACTGCGTGCACCGATCAATGAAGGCCCGTTCCACGCGATCCAGATTGCACCGGGTGTGCACCACACCATGGGCGGCGTGACCATCAACACTGAAACCGAAGTGTTGAACACAGAAAACCAGGTGATCGCGGGCGCTTATGCCGCCGGGGAAGTGGTTGGCGGCCTGCATGGCGGCAACCGTATCGGCGGGAACGCCGTGGCCGATATTATTATCTTCGGCTCACTGGCGGGACACCAGGCTGCAATGCGCGCCAAACGCGGCTAACCGCGTGCTACACTTCAGGCCTGCCACTGCGCAGGCCTGCTCAATTTAGCCCATCAGGAGAGTGCGATGTCCGATAACCGTGTCTGGAGCTACTCTGCAACCCTTATGGGTTCTCCCATTCTGCTGAAACTCTTTGCCGATAACGAAGCGCTCGCCTCCCGCGTTTTTGGCCTTATCAAACGTTACGAAGATCTGCTGACGGTCAACCGCGCCCATTCACAGGTGATGGATATTAATCACGCCGCGGGACAACATCCGGTGGCGGTCAGCCGTCCGGTGTATGAACTGATTAAATGCGCCAAAGCCGCCAGCATGGTGCAGGACAGCGCTTTTAACCTGGCGATTGGCCCGCTGGTGAAACTGTGGCGTATCGGTTTTAAAGGCGACCGCGTACCGCCAGCCGACGAGATAACCGCGCGGCTGCGCATTACCCGTCCGCAGGATGTGGTGCTGAATGATGCTGACAGCAGCGTGTTTCTCACCCAGCCGGGGATGGAGATCGATCTTGGCGCAATCGCCAAAGGCTTTATCGCCGATCGGGTGCGCGATTACCTGCATCAGCAGGATGTGCGCGACGGATTGATTAACCTGGGGGGCAATGTGCAAACCCTGGGCACGCCGCAAGGTAGCTGGTCTATCGGGCTGAAAAAACCTTTCTCATCCGGCGATGCGCTGGTGGGGTCGATAGACGTGGTGAACCAATCGGTGGTGACATCCGGCACCTACGAGCGCTATTTCGAACAGGATGGTAAACGCTGGCACCATATTCTTGACCCGCGCAGTGGTTACCCGCTGGATAACGAACTCGACAGCGTGACGATCATTTCCCGCGATTCGCTCGACGGTGATATCTGGACCACGCTTATCTTCGGTCTCGGTGTGGAAAAAGGCTGCGCATTACTGAAACAGCGCGAGGATATTGAAGCGATTTTCGTCACCAAAAACCGCGACATTATCCTCTCTTCACGGCGTCAGTTCCGCTTTACGCCGTGCGACGACAGTTACCGGATCACTGACTGTACTGCTTAAGTAAGCTGTATTGGTCGGCGATCAACTGGTAGCGATACACCGGGCGACCGGTTGCACCGTAGTGAATGGTGGTGTAGAGAATATTGATTTGGGCGAGCCAAATCAGATATTTACGGCACGACACGCGCGAAATATTCACGGCATTCGCCAGTTCATCGGTGGAAAACTCAATGCCCGGATGGGCGTCAATCCACTGGCAAATGGTACGCAATGTCTGCGCGGTTAACCCTTTTGGCAGGCGGCGCGTGTCTGCGGCTTCCGGCGCGCCACCGTGTAACAGGCGGTCGACATCAGACTGCTCATAATAGGGGTGCGCACTCATCAGCTTGCGCTTTTCGCGCCACGAGGTCAGCGCTTCTTCGAAGCGCGGGAACTGGAAGGGTTTGATCAGATAATCCACCACCCCATAGTGCAGTGACGTCTGAATGGTTGCCGCATCGGCGGAGGAGGTGATCATAATGACATCAATCGCCCGGCCGCTGGCGCGAATGATGGGGAGCAGATCCAGCCCGCTGTCCTGCTGCATATAGACATCCAGCAGCACCAGATCAATATCCCGCTGCGGATCGTTAATCATCTCCTCGGCCTGGCGAAGCGTCGACGCCGTGCCGCAGCACTGAAAGCCGGCGATCTGCGCCACATACATGCGGTTCAGCTCGGCGACCATGGCATCATCGTCAACAATTAATACATTTATCACGCGTTCTTCCTTTCACTATCCCAGGGGAGATGGACAAAAAATTGGGTAAAGACGCCGGGTTCAGACTCGACGGTGATCGTGCCGCCAAGTTCGGTGAGCTGCTGGCTGGCAAGAAACAGCCCAACGCCCCGGTTATCACCTTTCGTCGAGAATCCTTTGCGGAAAATGGCGTCGATATTGCCCGGCGCAATGCCCGGACCATCGTCGCTCACTTCGCCGGTCAGCCAGCCATCCTGATAATGCAGCAGGATACCCACTTCACCTTCCGGCTGACTACTCATGGCATCGAGCGCATTTTCGATGAGATTCCCCAGCACCGTCACCAGCACGGTAACTTGCTTCTCATTGGGGTTATCCGGCACCAGGCTCTCGTCCGCCAGCGTCAGCGTAAAACCGCGCTCTTTTGCCCGGTTGATTTTGCCTAACAGAAAACCCGCCACCACTGGCGATTTAACCCGGTGCTGAATAGCGCCAATATCGGTTTGATAATTCTGCGCGGTTTGCAGCACGTACTCTTCAAGCTTGTCATAACTTTTCATGTTTAGCAGGCCGAGAATAACATGCAGCTTGTTCATAAATTCGTGGGACGTGGTGCGCAAGGCATCAACATAATTCACCATCCCGTCCAGCCGCTGGAGTAGCTGGCTGACTTCGGTTTTATCGCGGAAAGTGCTGATCGCGCCAATCACCACGCCCTGGCTGCGCACCGGCACGGTGTTGCTGAGCAGCAGCAGACCGTTGCAACCGAGCTCGCGATCGTGGGTTGGCTCGCCGGTTTCCAGCACTTCGAGCAGGTCGGCGAGCAGAGGCCCGTGCCCGGCGGCACCGTCTGGTGCATTGGTCAGCAGCATCTGCCGTGCGGCATGGTTAAGCAGCGTTACGCGCCCGTCAGCATCGACGGCAATCACCCCTTCTTTCAGTGACTGTAACATCGCCTGGCGCTGCTTGAATTGCGCCGAGATCTCGTGCGGCTCAAGGCCAAGCAGAATGCGTTTCAGCACCCGCACCAGTTGCCATGTACCGAGCGAGCCCACCAGCGCGCTAAACAGCAGCGTCCACATCACCGCCCAGCGGCTGCGGCTGACTTGCTGATCGACCTTGCTCAGCGAGATCCCGACCACCACCACGCCAATTTGCTGGTTGGCGTCGTCATATACCGGTGTAAAAACGCGTAATGCCGGTGCCAGCACGCCGCGGTTCACGGCGACATTTTCTTTGCCTTTCAGCGCCGGGTTTAGATCCTCGCCAATAAAGTGTTGCCCGATGATCCCGGCGTTCGGGTGCGAATACCGGATGCCGTGCATATTGGTGACGATGGCATACAGCAGATCGTTGCGGGCAGCGACCGCTTCCGTCAGCGGCTGGATCACGTTGCTGTCAGGCGGCAACAATAATCCACGCTTGATTTCAGGCGAATCAGCCAGCGTGCGCGCAACGGCCAGCGCTGTCTCTTTTACACCATCGCGCGTGGCATTACTGATTTGCCAGAACCACAGGGCAAAGGCCAGCAGCAACACCGAACCGATAACGCTGCATACCATTAGCGTCACGGTGGTACTGAGCTTCATAGGGCGTTTGCGTGGTTTTATCCGCTGCGCTAACTCTTTCATGCCAAACCCAATTATTCACATCAAGATAGTTATTATCACCGAAGGCGTAAAAATCTTAAAGCGGCGCGAGAAGTACAAAATGCGCGGCGTAGCCGTGAAGCGTGACCCCATTCGCAGGTAAGGCAGATAAATAACCTTATAGTGAGTGTGGAACCATTCAGAAGGAGCAGGGTATGAGCAGTAAGCCAAACGGTTCACTAGTGGAACGTCGCAACCGCCGCACGACCGACATCGACCGGCTCGCCACGCTGGATATGCTGACGCTCATCAATGAGGAAGATAAACAGGTTACCGACGCGGTAAGCGCCTGTTTGCCGGAGATCGCCCGGCTGGTGGATAACGCCAGCGCGACGCTGAATCGCGCCGGCAGGGTGGTGATTATCGGCGCCGGTGCGTCCGGGCAGGCGCCGATACAAACCGCACAAGGTTTTGCTCCCGATACACGTCATGGCGTTATTGGCTTGTTGGCCGGTGGCATCAATGCTAACGCGCAAGAGCGTGACGCGGCGGCGGCAAATTATGAACGCGGGGTTGCCGATTTACAGGCCATCAACTTTAGCCATGACGATATGCTGGTGGCGCTGTCGGTCAGTGGTAAAACGCCGTGGACATGGGGGGCGCTGCGCCACGCCTGGGTGCTCGGCGCACGCATCGCGCTGGTTTGCCGGGGTCACGATAGCGAAGCCGCCCGGTTAGCGGATATCGTGCTGGCACCGGACAGCGGCGCGGAGGTGGTGAGTGGTTTTAGCGAACCGAAAGCGCGGCTTGCCCAGCAGCAAATCCTCAACATGCTGGCAACCGGTCTTGCTATCCGTACCGGGCGTGTTTATAGCAACCTGCGGGTGGATGTGCAGGCGACCAGTGTGCACTGGGCAGAGCGGCAAATCACGCTGGTGATGGCGGCGACGCAGTGCTCTCGCGAGCAAGCGAAAAGCGCGCTGGAGAGCTGCGACCATAACTGCCGTACGGCGATATTAATGGTGCTGACCGGTCTGGATGCCTGGCGCGCGCGCGATCTGCTAACCGAGAATAACGATCATCTGCGAATTGCCTTACAGGAGGCGAAAACGCATTTCGCTGATGTCTGAATAATGAAAAAAGCCCGCCAATAATTACGGCGGGCTTTTTTATTATGTATTGTGCGAACGTTTGATATTTCGAGTTTTTAAGATAAATCCCGCCACTATTAATTCCACATTATTTATGTCACTGCTTTTTTTAATTTAAAAAAGCGTCGAAATACTATTTATCGATATGAGCTGAATTGTGAATGATATTTTAAATTAACGTAAAAGTGCGTTAATATCTGTTTTCACGAATCACACCTGCTATGTAACCTTATAATTATGCCTGCAATGAAAAAGACAATTATCTCGCTCAGCGCCGTTGCGTTACTCGTCAGTTCAGTGACCAGCGCGTATGCGGAAGAGACGCAAAAAACGGACTTCCTGCTGATTGGCGGCGGCATCATGAGCGCCTCTCTGGGCACCTGGCTGCAGGAGCTGCAGCCGGAGTGGAAACAAGTGATGGTGGAAAAACTCGATGGCGTAGCGCTCGAGTCTTCTAACGGCTGGAATAATGCCGGCACCGGTCACTCGGCAAATATGGAACTTAATTACACGCCGCAGCGTCCGGATGGCTCTATTGATGTCAGCAAAGCGCTGGAAATTAATGAGCAGTTTATGATTTCCCGCCAGTTCTGGTCGGCACAGGTGAAGCGCGGTATTTTGAATAACCCGCACGCTTTTATTAATTCCACGCCGCACATGAGTTTCGTCTGGGGCGATAATGTGGATTATCTGGCAAAACGTTATGCCGCTTTGCAGCAAACGACCTTATTCCAGGGCATGAAATTCTCCACCGACCATCAGCAAATTAAACAGTGGGCACCGCTGGTGATGGAAGGGCGCGACCCGAACCAGAAAGTCGCCGCCACCTGGACGCCGGTCGGCACCGACGTTAACTACGGTGAAATTACCCGTCAGCTGGTTGGCAGCCTGAAAAAAAGCAGCAACTTCTCCCTGCAAACCTCTTCCGAAGTGACCGATTTCAAACGCAATGCCGATAACTCCTGGCATGTCACCATCAAAGACGTGAACAGCGGTAACGAGCACGCCATCGATGCGAAATATGTCTTTATCGGTGCCGGTGGCGGGGCGCTGAAGCTGCTGCAAAAAACCGGCATCCCGGAAGCGGATAACTACGCGGGCTTCCCGGTCGGCGGTTCCTTCCTGATGACGGAAAACCCGGCGATCACCAGCCAGCATCTGCAAAAAGTCTACGGTCAGGCGTCCGTGGGCGCGCCGCCGATGTCGGTACCGCATATTGATGCCCGCTTTATTGATGGCAAACGCGTGGTGCTGTTTGGGCCGTTCGCGACCTTCTCCACCAAATTCCTGAAAAACGGCTCCTTCTTTGACCTGCTGAGCACTACCACCACCAGCAACTTTATGCCGATGACCCACGTAGGGCTCGACAACTTCGACCTGGTGAAATACCTGATTGGTCAGGTCATGCTGAGCGATGAAGACCGCTTTGAAGCGCTGAAAGAGTACTACCCGCAGGCGCGTAAAGAGGACTGGAAACTGATCCAGGCCGGCCAGCGTGTGCAGATCATCAAGAAAGATGAAGACAAAGGTGGCGTGCTGAAGCTTGGCACCGAAGTGGTGGTCGATCAGCAGAAAACCATCTCTGCGCTGCTTGGCGCATCGCCGGGCGCGTCGACGGCTGCACCAATCACCCTGAATGTGCTGAAGAAGATGTTCCCGGAGCAGTTCAACTCGCCGCAGTGGCAGAGCAAAATCCGCGACATCGTGCCGAGCTACGGTCAAGAGATGAACGGTAACGTGGCGTTGACCCAGAAAGTGTGGGATGACACCGCCGCCACGCTGCAACTGGCGAAACCGCCGGTGATTGAGATGAACGATCAGAAAAACGCCCCGGCTGACAAGCCGGCAGAGGCGAAAAACGACGCTCCGGCTGAAGCGAAAAGCGACGCCTCCCCACAGCATGATATGGCGCTGTAAATAAAACAGGGCGCACTCCGGTGCGCCCTTTCTCTTTTTATCGGTCTGCGACCGTTCCCGCATGAATTAAACTCTGTTGTTATTCCCGTCGCGCATTTAACCGTTCGCTTGCCGTTTTTCGAGGCGGCGGTAGAGCGTGCTGCGCGATATCCCCAGTTTTTTGGCCGCCAGGCTCATGTTGCCCCGCGCTTCTGCAATCGCGCTCTGCTCATCTTGCGGGGCTGCCACCGCCAGCGTTGGCGGGGGCGAAGAGGCAATGTCAGGGGGAAGATCCGCAAGCGTAATGCAATCACCGTCTTCCGCCAGCGCCATCAATACCCGCAACTGGCTGAGTAACTGGCGCACATTTCCCGGCCACGGGCGACCCGCCAGCGTGGCGACCACCTCGGCGCTAAGGGTAAGGCCACGGCTGGCTGCGCCCAGCTCCTGCCACAGTTTTTGGATAAACCCATCAACATTCTGCCACTCGCGCAACGGAGGAATGCGCAGATGAAACTCCTGAATGCGGTACAGCAGATCTTCGCGGAATGTCCCGGCCTGCACCCGTGCGGCGAGATCCTGATGGGTGGCACAAATTAGCGTGAAGTTGACGTCATACACACTGTTGGCACCCAGCGGCGTCACTTTCTTCTCCTGCAACACGCGCAGCAGGCGGGTTTGCAGCGCCAGCGGCATATCGCCAATCTCGTCAAGAAACAGAACGCCACCATCAGCTTCCCGGCACTTACCGATATAGCCTTTTGGGCTTGCGCCGGTAAACGCGCCGGGAACATAGCCAAACAGTTCGGACTCAATCAAATGCTCCGGGAGCGCCGCACAGTTAATGGCGACGAAATTTCCCGTGCGCCACTGGCTGCGGGCATATAGCTCGCGGGCCAGATACTCTTTCCCGCTGCCGGTTTCACCGGTCACGCATAAGGCAATCCCGGCATTAACAATGCGCAGTGCTTTCTCTTTTTCCCGCGCCAGTTGATCCTGCGCGAGGGCTGCGCCGCGCCCGATATAGCGCCGCACAGGCAGTGTCTGACGCGCGTAGTAGCGCCGTGTATTACTGGCGTCGAGGGTGGTTTCGCCGACCTGTAAACCGGCCTCCGGGAAAAGCGTTTGTAAAGAGAGTTCGCCAAAATGCTGCGGCGTCAGCGAAAACTCATCCATCGCCAGCTTGTTCGCACCGAGCAATGTCTGATCGGCGAAAATCAGCAACAGCTCCTGCGCACTGCCGAGCACCGACGGATCGTGATGCAGACTCAGCAGCCAGCGGTCGGCGCCAAGCGCGCTGGTGGCCCACTCATGTTCTATTTGGCAGACCGCGCGACGGATCAGCGCGGCGGCATCGCGGCGCGGTGCCTGGGCGGGCGTTGAGAGGTCTAATACCCCGGCAATTTGTCCATCCGGCCGGAAGACGGGGGACGCCGAGCAAAACAAGCCTGCGTTGCGGCTGAGGTAATGTTCGCCGCCGGAGACTTCACAATGGCGCTGCAATGCCAGCGCAGTCCCTATCGCGTTAGTGCCGCGCGCATGTTCGCCCCACAGGTTGCCGGGTGCCAGCGCATAACGCTGCGCTTTTTGCAGAAAGTCGCGGTTGCCGTGGGTCTCCAGCACCAGACCGGTAGCGTCGGACAGCACCATTATCGACGGATGGCTGGTAAGCTCCGGGCGCAGTCGCGCCAGCAGCGGGGCGGCCAGATGGTTGACCCAACCGTTTTCCGCTCGGGCATCTTTCAGCATGGATGTCGCTACCCAGGGCTGGGCGTCATCATCGCGGGTCAACCCGTAGCTGCGACTACGCTGCCAGGAATTTTCAAGCAGGCAAGGTAACCCGGCAGGAGCGAGGGACAAGGCGCGTGGCGGCATGTGACTCTCCATTAAATGAGATGTTACATTTGTGTAGCATAACAGTGTCCCGTATGTAGCGACGTGCGACACACTTCCCGCACCCTGTACCAGCCTTTTTTGTGTCATTTCATTCCGGCAAAAGTCTGGCTTTCAGTTATTTCCTTGTTTTATCAGCATAAACGCACCTGCGACGGATCGTTTTCTACGACCTGGCATAAGAACTGCTTATGTCACTGTGTCCGCCACGATGCGCGACGCCTCACCTGTACCGATAATAAAAGAGGAACATCTTATGAAATATGTCCACCCTGGCCTTGATGGCGCGAAAGTCTCTTTTAAACAGCGTTATGGCAACTATATTGGCGGTGAATTTGTTGACCCGGTGGAAGGGCGTTGGTTTACCAACACCTCGCCGGTCACCGGACAGGTGATTGCCGAATTCCCGCGCTCAGACGCGGCGGATATTGAGAAGGCTCTGGACGCAGCGCATGCTGCCGCCGACGCCTGGGGAAAAACCAGCGTGCAGGATCGCGCCAATGTGCTGCTGGCCATTGCCGATCGCATCGAAGCCAACCTGGAAATGCTGGCATTAACAGAAACCTGGGATAACGGAAAACCGATCCGCGAAACCATGGGCGCGGATTTGCCGCTGGCTGTTGATCACTTCCGTTATTTCGCCGGTTGTATCCGCGCGCAGGAAGGGACAGCGGCAGAGATCGACAGCAATACGGTTGCTTACCACATCTATGAACCGCTGGGCGTGGTCGGGCAGATCATTCCGTGGAACTTCCCGCTGCTGATGGCGGCGTGGAAACTGGCGCCGGCGCTGGCGGCGGGTAACTGCGTGGTACTGAAACCGGCTGAACAGACGCCGCTTGGCATCTGCGTGTTGATGGAACTGATTGGCGATCTGCTACCCAAAGGTGTGCTGAATGTGGTGCACGGCTTCGGCACTGAAGCCGGTGAACCGCTGGCGCGCAGCAAACGCATCGAAAAAATCGCCTTTACCGGCTCCACGCCGATTGGCCGCCACATCCTTTCGTGCGCGGCGGAAAACATCATCCCCAGCACCGTCGAGCTCGGCGGGAAATCACCGAATATTTACTTCGAAGATGTGATGAATGGTGATGAAGGCTTTATTGATAAAGCGGTGGAAGGCGTGGTGCTCGGCTTCTTCAACCAGGGCGAAGTCTGCACCTGCCCGTCGCGCGTGCTGGTGCAGGAATCGATCTACCCGCAGTTTGTCGAAAAAGTCATCGCCCGCATGGAGAACATCCGCAAAGGCGACCCGTTTGACACCGACACCATGATTGGTGCGCAGGCGTCACAAGAGCAGTACGACAAGATCCTCTCTTACATCTCGATTGCCCGCGACGAAGGCGGCGAAATCATTACCGGCGGCGCTCACGTGGAACACGGCGACGGGCTGCAAAACGGTTTCTATATCCAGCCGACATTGATTAAAGGCCATAACGGGATGCGTTGCTTCCAGGAAGAGATTTTTGGGCCGGTGCTGGGCATTACCACCTTTAAAGATGAAGCCGAAGCGCTGCGTATCGCCAACGACACCGAGTTTGGCCTCGGCGCCGGGGTGTGGACGCTGGATATCAATCGCGCATGGCGCATGGGGCGCGGCATTAAAGCGGGTCGCGTATGGACAAACTGTTACCACCTCTACCCGGCACATGCGGCGTTTGGCGGTTACAAAAACTCGGGCGTCGGGCGTGAAACCCACAAACTGGCGCTGAGCCACTATCAGCAGATCAAAAACCTGCTGGTGAGTTACAGCGGTTCGCCGCTGGGGCTGTATTAATTATCTACATCAGGATGAGGCGATAATATGCAACTGAAAACCATGAAAGCCGCAGTGGTGAAAGCCTTTGGTCAGCCGCTGGTGATTGAAGAGGTGATGGTGCCGGCTGTTGAACCGGGCAAGATCCTCGTCAAAATTGAAGCGACCGGCGTGTGTCACACGGATTTACACGCCGCCGATGGCGACTGGCCGATTAAACCGAACCCGCCGTTTATCCCCGGCCACGAAGGTGTCGGCCATGTGGTGGCTGTCGGGCCGGGCGTGAAGCATGTGAAAGAGGGCGACCGGGTTGGTGTGCCGTGGCTCTA
The DNA here is from genome assembly GCF_000410515.1 of Enterobacter sp. R4-368. Taxonomy (NCBI): domain Bacteria; kingdom Pseudomonadati; phylum Pseudomonadota; class Gammaproteobacteria; order Enterobacterales; family Enterobacteriaceae; genus Enterobacter; species Enterobacter sp. R4-368. Next base: position 87,337 of record NC_021500.1, read on the forward strand.
CTCAGCATGTGGTCACTGTGAACACTGCCTTGGCGGCTGGGAAACCCTGTGCCATTCGCAGCAAAACTCCGGCTATTCGGTAAACGGTACGTTTGCCGAATATTGCCTGGCCGATGCCAGCTATGTCGGGATTTTGCCGGATAATGTCGATTTTCAGAGTATCGCGCCGATCCTCTGCGCCGGGGTGACAGTCTATAAAGGGCTGAAAATGACCGAAGCGCGCGCCGGAGAGTGGGTGGTGGTGTCGGGTATCGGCGGTCTGGGACACCTGGCGATCCAGTACGCGGTGGCGATGGGCATGAACGTGGCGGCGGTCGATATTGATGATGACAAGCTGGCGTTTGCCCGCCGTCTCGGTGCCTCGGTGGTGGTCAATGCGCGCCAGGAAGATCCGGGAACGCGTTTCCATAGCGAGTTTGGCGGTGCGCACGGCGTGCTGGTGACCGCGGTATCGCCAAAAGCGTTTGAGCAGGCAACAACCATGATGCGCCGTGGCGGCACCATGGTGCTCAACGGCTTACCTCCGGGGAAATTCGACCTGTCGATTTTTGACATGGTGCTTGATGGCACCACGGTACGCGGTTCAATTGTCGGTACGCGTAAAGATCTGCAGGAAGCGCTGGATTTCGCCGGGCGCAATAAAGTGCATGCGGAAATCGCCGTGGAGCCGCTGGAGAATATCAACAGCATCTTTGAGCGGATGCGCGCCGGGAAAATCACCGGCAGGATCGTCGTTGATATGTCGAAGTAACAGAGTAAAACGGGGCAGCGATGCCCCGTTTCGCGTTTCAGTGCAGAGCATCCGCAAACTCTGCCAGCTGCTGGTTAAAACGGGCTGGCTCTTCCAGGAACGGGGCGTGCCCCGAATGGTCAAACCACACCGCGCTAATACGGGGATTCACGCTTCTGGCACGCGCCAGCGATGCGTGTGGCTCCACCAGCTGGTCATGCCTGCCGTAGATAAAGCGTACCGGGATTGTCGCTTTTCCCAGCCCCTGCTCAAGCGCAACTTTCATTGACGGTACGGCGCGTTGCATCTCCCAGGAGGCCATCGCCGCATTGGCTTGCAGGCGCGCGAAGGTAACCGGGTCAGGTTGCTGGTAGAAGCAGAGCCGCAGAAATTCGCGCTCGCCATCCAGGTGGGTGGCTAGATCCGCCGAGGTCATCGCCTGATAGACTTGCGGATGCGCCGGGATCTGATCGGGCGTTAACTCCACCACGGCGTCGACATACAGCGCGCCAGACAGGGCTTTGTCACCAAACTGCGCCAGGTAGTGACTGATCACCGCGCCACCCAGCGACCAGCCGACCAGCAGCGGTTTTTTTGCATGGCTTGCGGCAATGACGGCGGCGACATCTTCCGCCCAGCGGCTTCCCTCGCGGTAGGCCTCTGCCTGCGTCGGTTTGGCCGACAGACCATGGCCGCGCATATCAAAACTGATTAAGCGAAAACGTTGCAAAGCCGGATCCTGACGCTGTTTTTCCCAGTTCAGGTGGCTGCCTAATAAGCCGTGAATAAAAATAATCGGCTTGCCTTGCGGCGCGCCGGACTCTTGTACCGCCAGTTCCACACCGTCCGCCGAGGTCACGGTGTACTGCTTGTCGCTGGCAAACAGCGAGGCGGAAAAGCTGAATAACAAAATAGCGAGATAACGGCCAGGGGATAACAGCATAAAATGTTCCTCCAGATGAATGTTCGCGGCTATCCTCAACCCTGACACTGGTGTCAGAGTCAAGCCATTTACCGGGAGGAAGAGAATGTTTTCAATTGGCGAACTCGCCCGACAAACGGGCATCAGCGTGCGCTCTATCCGCCATTATGATCGCCACGGTCTGCTGTGCAGCACGCGTGCCTGCAACGGTTATCGCTACTTTCCACCGCAGGCGCTCGGCCAGGTGAGGCAAATCCAGCAGTTAATCGCCACGGGGTTTAGCATTGCTGAAATTGCCGCTTTTCCTGCCTGTATGCGCAATGAAGAAGGGGCGACGATGTGTCCGCAAACGCGCGCGTTGCAGCGTAAACGGCTGGCGACGATTGAGGCGCAAATCGCCACCCTTGAACGCCGCCGCGCGCAACTGGTTGCCGCTCTGGGCGCGACAGAACAAAAAACGACGCCCTGAGGCGTCGTCATAATGTGAAGGGCGGAAGTCTCGCTGTTATAAACCGCGTTTGCCGATCAGGCTTGCCAGTTCAACCAGGCGATTTGAGAAGCCCCACTCGTTATCATACCAGGCGAGGATTTTCACCAGATTGCCGCCAATCACCAGCGTTGATAATCCGTCAATGATCGACGAGCGCGGGTCGCCCTGGTAATCGCTGGAAACCAGCGGTTCGTCACTGTAACCGAGAATACCTTTCAGCGGACCGGTCTCTGCGGCTTCGCGGAACGCGGCATTTACCTCTTCAACCGTAACATCACGTTTCAGCGTGACCGTCAGGTCAACAATCGACACCACCGGAACCGGCACGCGCAGAGAGTAGCCTGTCAACCGGCCGTCGAGTTCCGGGATCACTTTGCCGAGCGCTTTCGCCGCCCCGCTGGAGTAAGGCACAATCGACAGCGCCGCAGCACGCGCGCCGCGCAGATCTTTTTCCGGCTGGTCATGCAGCGCCTGGCTGTTGGTATAGGCGTGGGTGGTGTTCATCAGGCCATGTTCAATCCCGAAGCGCTGATGCAGCACTTGCGCGGCAGGAGCCAGTCCGTTGGTGGTACAACTGCCGTTGCTGACCACAAAATGGCGTTTGGGATCGTACTGGCTGTCGTTCACGCCCAGCACGATGGTTAAATCATCATTTTTACCGGGCGCGGAGATAATCACCCGTTTTGCGCCGCAGCGGCTGATATGCACTTCGGCTTTGTCGCGTTCGGTGAAGAAACCGGTGGCTTCAATCACCACTTCCACGCCAACATCACGCCATGGAATGTTGCCCGGATCGCGTTCGCTGAACACACGCACCGCATTGCCATCGACGAACAACTGGCCTTCACCCGCTTCTACCGGAACGGGCAGGGTGCCGAGCAGAGAATCATGTTTCAGCAGATGAGCGAGAGTTTTGCTGTCTGTCAGATCGTTAATCGCCACGATCTGAATCTCCGGGTTGCCCAGCGCCGCGCGTAACACGTTGCGTCCAATTCTGCCAAAACCATTAATGCCGACCTTAACCATAATTGACTCCTTCCTGTGCGGTAACTAACTGCAGTTACTGTAGGCCGGTCATGGTTTGGCGTAAACGACAAAAAAGGATCACTTTACGCCAATTTGCGGCAGTGGAAGCGCTGGCGGTAATCGCCTGGTGTCAGGTGTAACTGGCGTTCGAAAATGCGCCGCAGATTGATGCTGCTGCCGAAACCGGTGGCAGCGGCGATCTGCTCCAGGGTTTCACTGGTTTGCTCCAGCCGGCTACGTGCGGCGGCGAGCCGCGCTTCGGCCACATAGCGCGCGGGAGAAACACCGCTTTCACGGGTAAAGACGCGGGTGAAATTTCGCGGGCTCATCGCAACCTGTTCCGCCAGCCGCTCAACGGATAAATCCTCAGCCAGGTTGGCAAGGATCCAGTTTTGCAGTTCGCTGATTGGCCCGACGCCACTGGCCTGCTGCAATTGATAGCGGCTGAACTGCAACTGACCGCCGGGGCGGCGCAGGTACATCACCATGTTCTGCGCGATATCCAGCGCCAGTGAGAAGCCATAATCATCTTCGACCAGCGCCAGCGTGAGATCGAAGCCGGAACTGACGCCGCCGGAGGTCCAGACTGGCCCGTCCTGGATATAGAGCGGACCGCCTTCAACGGTTACCGCGGGGTATTCTTTCTGCATGGTTTCCAGCAGCCGCCAGTGGGTGGTTGCGCGCCGTCCGTTAAGCAACCCACTTTGTGCCAGCAGCATCGCGCCACCGCAAATAGAAACGACCCGACGCGCGTGCGGCGCGGCAAGACGCAGCCAGTCCACCACGGCCGTACCTTCTTCGGCATCAGTACCGCGACCGGTTATCATGATGGTGTCCCACGACTGGCGCGGATCGATCTCCGGCAGGCGGTGATCGGCCAGCAGGTTCAGCCCGGACTGGCCATGGATCACCTGGTGAGGCTGGGTGGTGGCAACGGTAACGCGATAGCGCGGCTGCGCGGTCTCATCCGGATGCAGCTGGTTGGCCTGCATCAGAATGTCGGCAATACCGGCGGCTTCGAACAGCATGCCGCCATCAGGAACAATAATCAGGAATGTTTTCATGTCCTGAAACGTACGCCAAATACATTTTAAGTCAAGCCTGCGCTGAAGGGCGCGGATGACGGCCAATAAAAAACCCGGAGTCTCCGCTCCGGGCAAATCTAACAAGACACAAAATGTTATCGAATAACGCGGTCTGTGGGCGTTATTCGCTGGCCTGTTTACGGTTAGCCATGGTCGTGACCAGATATTCCTGCACGGGGTCGAGAGAAAGATCGGGTTGCGGCAGTTCAGCCTCATCATGGTTGCTGGCAGGTTGCCCGGCCACAAAGGGTTTTAGCTCCCGGGCGCGTTCAAACTCACTCAACACCTGCCAGCCGAGATCGTCACTGGCACGGTTGTTCATTAACACATTCCTTACGCGTTTCAGCTTTGGCAGCATCGTCGTCTCTCCATTAACAATAAACGCAGGTTATTTTTTCGCTTCAACGCCGGGCGCGCTGGAGCGGTCAAGGAATTGAGTTGTCACTTCCGGCACGTGCTGGAGCATCCACTCCGCCATTTCAATCTCTTGCGCCACAATTTTTTGCAGCACCTGCACGCCGTTAACATCGCCCAATTCTTCAGCCGTTCTAATCAATGAGGTGTAGCACGCAATTTCAAATTGCTCAAAGACATAGCCACCTATTGCGCCTTTAACCACCTCGTCGGAATTAAAGACACCGCCAACGGCTTGACCCATCGCCGCCATTTTACCCATGGTGTCTTTGAGGACCGATCGCGATATTCCGCATTGATCAATAAGCCCTTCAAGTAACACTATTTGTTCGCGGGTTTCGGCTAAATGACTTTCAATTTTGCTTTTCAACACAGGATAATTATCGATGCGTTTAGCCATTGCCTCCAGCATCGACTCTGCCTGTTTTTCCATCCCATGTGCGTCACGTAGCCAGTCGTGATAATTCTCTTCGCGTGTCATACGTTTACCTCAGGTGGAATTAACTCAATGACGTTTATTCTACTTCCGCTTTGGAATTAATTTTGCTGGTCGCAATTTTGGTAAGCAAATTGTCGGTGGTTTTTTCCTCTTCCAGCGTTTGCGTCAGAAGATTTTTCGCTTTTTTATAGCCTAATTGATCGGCAAGGGTGCAAAGCGTACCGTAAGAGGCAATTTCATAATGTTCAACTTTTTGCGCAGCGGCAATTAACGCGGCGTCACGAATAGTGCCTTTTTCAGTGCTTTCAATCACCTCGTCGGCTTCCTCTACTAAACCTTCCATCGCATGACACTTCATGCGTTTTAACTTCAGGCCGCTTTCGGCTTCAAGCAGCTGATCGATGCGCTCTATCTGGCCTTGCGTCTCTTCCATGTGTTGTTTGAAGGCTTGCACCAGCTCGGGCGTAGAGGCTTCGCGTGCCAGTTTGGCTAACGCGCGGGCAAGTTGTTTTTCTGCGCTGTAAATGTCCGACAAACCGTGGATAAATAAATCGTTTAGCGTATTAATCTGCATAATTAAAGACCTTTAATTTCAGGTTAAAAATAGCGAGCCGTTGCCGGCTCGCCAGGAATAAAATAAATATATTGATGCGGTAAAAAATTAAATCAGAAATTAATCCCCTGATTTACGGCCGCCGCTGTGGCTATTCTGGCCGCCTTTTTTACCTGCTTCGGAAGCGCGCTGTGGATCATTTTTGAAATTACCACCGCTGTGTTGACCGCCTTTGCGGCCCGCTTCGGACGCTTTTTCACGATCTTCGGCGAAATTACCTGAGCCGCCACGATGTTCAGCCATAATATTTCTCCTGTTTCGTTGTTAAATATATGAACATGAATATTCGAAACCATGTTCACTGCGTTCAGGGATTAAAGTTAGTCGCTGTAGTGAAATAGTCAAACGTGAAAATTCCTATGCAAAAAAATACTCCTTTAGGTGTAGCTGCTGGTTATTTAAACAAAGCGGCATTGAGGATGTATCTTTAAAATAAGTCACTTAGCAAAAAGTAGATAGAAAACGAATATTACCTCTCGTTATTACCTACCTTTTTTCATGTGGTTTCTGGCATGAAAATGGCATTTATTGACATAAATTTACATTTGGCCTTGGTAAATCATCATGATTTCTTATGGTTTTAAGAGAAGTCTCAAACAGGGATGCAGAATGTATCTTGCCGTTTGGCTCGCCGCTCACGCGGCAACTACTTTTAAATTTCATAACCGATACGTCACCCTGAACAGGAACGACTTTTGCCAGTTCACTGAGCTGTCGAACCGGGGAGTGCGCGTACAGCGTTTTTTGGTGAGGAAGCAAGATGAGCCTGCAAAAATGTACCGTCCTGTACGACGGTAGGGCGCTGGTTGGCCCCGAAAATGTCCCGCTGATCGATTTTCTTGAAACCTGCAATATCACGCTACCCCATGTTTGCTACCACCCGGCGCTCGATCCGTTACAGACCTGCGATGTGTGCTGGGTCGAACAGGCGGGGAAGCTGGTGCGCGGCTGTACGCTGCGAAGCCATGACGGGCTGGTGATTAACTCGCTGGACAGCCAGGCGCGGGCGGCGCGCGAAGAGGGCATGGATCGTCTGCTGGCGAAACATGAACTTTATTGTACCGTGTGCGAACACAATACTGGCGACTGTACATTGCATAACACCATGGTGGATATGCACATTCCTATTCAGCGCTACCCGTATACGCGCAAGCCTTACGTTAAAGATCACTCCAACCCGTTTTACACCTACGATCCGGATCAATGCATATTATGCGGGCGCTGCGTGGACGCCTGTCAGAATGTGGAAGTCAACGAAACGCTGAGCATTGATTACACCATGGAGCATCCGCGCGTGCTGTGGGACGGGGGGAATCAAATTGCCGGTTCGAGCTGCGTTAGCTGCGGGCATTGTGTGACGGTCTGCCCGTGCAATGCGCTGCTGGAAAAAAGCATGCAGCCGGATGCCGGGCCCTTTACCTCGATGCGCCAGTCGCTCAAACGTCCGCTGATTGATGTGATCAAAGTGCTGGAGAATTCCACCGGCGCCGAAATTATCTCCGGTATTTCGGTGATGGATACCGCGTTACGCCAGCAGGAGATCAAACGCACCAAAACCGTCTGCACCTATTGCGGCGTCGGATGCAGCTTTGAAATGTGGACCCGCGATCGCCAGCTTCTGAAAGTGCAGCCGGTGGTTGATGCGCCGGTAAATGGCATCTCCACCTGTGTTAAGGGCAAATTCGCGTGGGATTTCATTAACAGCCCGCAGCGCCTGACCACGCCGCTGATCCGCGAAAATGACCGTTTTCGCCCGGCAAGCTGGGAGGAAGCCTTAACTCTTGTCGCCAGCCGCTTATTACAGACCCGTGATCAGTACGGCCCGGACAGTATTGGTTTTATCGGCTCCAGTAAAGGCAGCAACGAAGAAGCGTATCTGACGCAAAAAATTGCCCGCGCCATTATTGGCACCAACAGCGTGGATAACTCATCGCGCTACTGCCAGAACCCGGCCACGGAAGGGCTGTTTCGCACGGTGGGCTATGGTGGCGATGCCGGGACAATTGACGATCTGCAACAGGCCGAACTGGTGATTATCGTCGGCAGCAACACGGCGGAAAACCATCCGGTGATCGCCTCACGCCTGAAAGCGGCAAAAAAACACCGCGGGCAAAAATGGCTGGTGGTCGACCCAAGACGCCACGAAATGGCAGAACGCGCCGACCTGCATTTACGCATTCATCCCGGCAGCGATCTGGTATGGGCATCGGCAATGGCGCGTTATATGTTTGACCACGGTTATGAAGATACGGCATTCCTCGCGGAACGTGTCAACCAGGCGGAAGCCTATCGCCAGTCGCTAACCCCGTTTACGCTGGATTACGCCGCGCAAATCACCGGCATACAGGAAGAGACACTGCGCGAAGCGGCAGAGTTGATCGGCAAGGCGGGTAGCGTCTGCATTATGTGGGCGATGGGCATCACGCAGCACAGCCACGGCGCAGACACCAGCACCGCGTTATCCAACCTGTTACTGGTGACCGGCAACTATGGCAGACCCGGCACCGGCGGCTACCCGATGCGCGGACATAACAATGTGCAGGGCGCCAGCGACTTTGGCTGCCTGAAAAATTTCTACCCTGGCTATGAATCGGTCAGCGATCCACAGATCCGCGAAAAATGGGCCAAGGCCTGGGGCGTACCGGCTGAGCGCCTGTCGCTTAACGTCGGGCAGGACAACTTTATGATGGTTGAACTGGCGCGCAAGGAGGTGATCCGCGCCATGTACGTCATTGGCGAGGAAACCGCCTTTTCCGACGCGGACGCGGAAAATGTGCACCAGGGTTTTACCAACCTCGATTTTCTGGTGGTGCAGGATCTGTTTCTTAGCCGCACGGCGCAGTTTGCTGATGTGGTGTTGCCTGGCTGTCCGAGCGTGGAAAAAGAGGGGTCGTTTGTAAACACTGAGCGGCGAATTCAGCGCTTCTACCCGGTAATGGAGCCGCTCGGCGACAGCCGCCCGGACTGGTGGATCCTCACGCAACTGGCGGCCCGTATGGGCCATGACTGGGGCTATCAACACCCGCAGGAGATCATGGCAGAAGTGGCGGGCATTGCCGAAAGCTTTGCCGGTGTCAGCTATTCACGTCTTGAGGGCTGGAAATCGCAAATCTGGCCGGTCAACGCCGATGGCAGCAGCACACCGCTGCTCTACAGCGAACGCTTTAAATCCCCCGACGGGCGCGCCACGCTTTATCCGCTGAGCTGGCAACCGCCCGCGGAAGAGACGGACGCCGAATATGATTTGTTACTCAACAATGGCCGGATGCTGGAGCATTTCCAGTCCACCAACCAGAGCGGGCAGGGCGGGCGCACCACCAGTCTTTCACCGGTCTGGTTTGTGGAAATCAGCCCGCAGCTGGCGAGCGCGCGCAGCTTACAGGAGGGGGACTGGGTAAAACTTATCTCCCGGCGCGGAGAAGTTGAGGTGCCGGTGGTGGTGACCGATCGCGTTCAGGGGAAGGTGCTGTTCATCTCCATTCATCAGGGTAAAGATGGCATTAACCAGCTCACTGGCGAACACCACGATCCTTCGGTCAATACACCTGCCTATAAAGAGCTGGCCGTGCGCCTGGAAACGCTGGAACGCCCGCCGCTGCCCGACCCGCTACCGAAGCACAATTTCCGTCACGGCAAACGTACCCCGATTGACAAGGTGCCAGTGGAAGAGAAATGGCGGCGCGAAGATTACCGCGAACCGCCAGCAACCGAACCCCACCCGGAGAAATTCTGATGGCAAAAGCAATTGATTATCAGCCGGAACCGGCAAAGATTGGTCCCGATGCCCATGAAGAACTGGCGCGACTGCTGGAGTCGCTGCATCAGCATGGCGTGCTGCGCCTGGCAAATGATTTGGTAGGTGCCAATCAGGAGATCGCGCAGGTGCTGGTTAACGGTTTACAGCGCGAAGGCACGCTCAATGCGATACAGAATATCTCGGTGCTGCTGCTCGCGCTCTCCAGCATTCCACCGGAGAAAATGTACAAACTGGCCTTTGGCCTGCGCGATATGGCCGATGCGCTAAGCCAGCCTGGCGGGGCGGGTGAGCATACTGCTCCGGGTCTGCAAGGGGCGTGGAAGATGCTGCAGGACGAGGATCTGTGGCATGCCCTGCAACCCCTGCTTACCGGGATGAAAGCCTTCGCGCGGCGCATGGAGCAACCGGTTGATAAGCCGATCTCCGCGTGGACCGGTAAACCCAGCGACGCATAATGAACGAGGAAACCGCACTGTTGCTGGCGCGTGGCCAGTTTGCTTTTACCATCGGCTTTCACATTGTGCTGGCGGCTTTTTCCATTGGCCTGGCGCATTTTTTGATGTTCCTTGAGGCGATGTGGCTCTGGCGCAAGCAGCGCCTCTGGCTGTCGCTGTGGCGCTACTGGAGCAAAATTTTTGCCCTTAACGTGGCGGTGGGCGTGGTCACCGGCGTGGTGATGGAGTTCGCCTTCGGGACGAACTGGAGCGGGCTTGCCAGCCGCGCGGGGGCAGTGCTCGGCCCGATGATGTATATGGAAGTGCTGGTCGCGTTCTTTCTTGAAGCGGGGTTTATGGGCGTGGTGCTTTTCGGCATGGGCAAAGTCCGGCCGTGGGTGCATTTTATGGCGACCTGTATTGTGGCGCTTGGTTCGCTGTTCAGCGCGTTTTGGATCCTTGCGGCCAACTCATGGATGCAAACACCGGATGGCTTCACCGTGGCGGCCGATGGTCGCTTTGTGCCGGTCGACTGGTGGGCGGCAATTATCAACCCGTCATTTCCCTGGCGCATGGCACATATGGTGGTGGCGGCAATGTTAGGCACGGCGTGCCTGGTGGCGGCCTGCGGGGCGTGGCATCTGCTGCGCGAGGCGCGACATCCGGCGGCGCGCCAGATGTTTTCACTGGGCCTGTGGATGCTGGTGGTGATGGCACCGGTACAGATCGTGCTTGGCGATCTGCATGGCGAAAACACGCGCGACCATCAGCCGATAAAACTGGCGGCGATGGAAGGCGCGTGGGATCCACCGCCGCCGGGCGAAGGCGAGCCGCTGCGATTATTTGCGCTGCCGGACATGCAACAGCGCCGCAATTTATACGAAGTCGCCATTCCCGATATCGGTTCGCTCTACTTGCGGCACAATCTTGAAGGGCGCATTCACACGCTCAACCAGTACCCGGCGGAAGCGTTGCCGTGGGTGCCGGTGGTGTTCTGGTCGTTTCGCGTGATGGTCGGGCTTGGCATCGCCATGGCGGCTGCGGGCATTGCCGGGCTGGTGGTGCGCCTGCGGGGGCGTTTGTGGCGGGCACGCTGGTTACAACGCGTGATGGTGCTACTGGCACCCGCCGGATTTATCGCCATGCTCGCAGGCTGGCTGGTTACGGAAGCGGGGCGTCAGCCCTGGACCGTTTACGGCTTGCTGCGCACCTCGCACAGTGTGGCGCCGGTTTCACCAGAACTGGTGCTGGGCTCGTTGCTGGCGATCGTGGTGGTTTATATCGCGCTCTTTGCGCTGGGGCTGTGGTTCTTGCTGAAGCTGATGTCGCGCTTACCGGCGAGGCATGAAAAGAGTGCCATGCCTGAGGTCGCCGAACGCACCGGGAAGGGGACGTGATATGCCGGATATTTTAGGTTTGCCCTGGCTTGATGCGCTTTGTGCCGCGGCGCTGGCGCTCAGTTTGCTGATCTATGTTCTGCTTGATGGCACGGATTTGGGCACCGGCATTCTGTGTGCCTTTCAGCGCAGCCCGGAGTCGCGTCATATTATCAACCTCTCTTTACTGCCGGTCTGGGATGGCAACGAAACCTGGCTGGTGCTCACGGCGGGCGGCTTGCTGGGGCTTTTCCCGCTGGCGTACGGCATCATCCTCAGCGCGCTCTATATCCCGGTGTTTGTGATGTTGCTGGCGCTGGTGATGCGCGGCATGGCAATTGAGTACCGCCACTATGCGCCACGGCTGTTTGACCTGATGCTGGTGGCTGGTTCGCTACTGACGGCGCTGGCGCAAGGGATTATTGTGGGCGCGCTGTTACAGGGAATTGCTACCGATGGGCGCCAGTTTACCGGCAGCGGTTTTGAGTGGCTGCGTCCTTTTCCACTCTATTGCGGCTTTGCGCTGGTCTGCGGATATAGCCTGATGGGGGCAGGGTGGATAATCTGGCGCTGTACCGGCGAGCTGGAAACGTGGGGGCGGCGGGTGATGCCGTGGCTCGCCACCGTCACCGGGTTGCTGCTGGCGGGGTTGCTGGTGTGGAGCGCGCAGTTGCACGAAACCTGGCGGCAGCATCTGTTTAACCCGTGGCTGTGGTTACCGCTCTCGTTGGTGGCTGCACTGGCAGTTGCGTTGTTATGGCTGGGGCTGATATTGCGGCGGATATTTCTACCGCTGGCGGCGGTGCAGGTGATAGTCAGTTGTGCTTTTTGTGCGCTGGTGTTTACGCTTTTTCCATGGATAGTGCCACCTGTTCTCAGCATTACGCAAACCGCCGCGCCACCGGCCACGCAGCGATTTCTGCTGGTGATGTTTGCGCTACTGGTGCCCGTAACGTTGCTTTATAACAGCTGGGTTTTTCGCATCTTCAGTGGAAAAATTGCAGGTTAGTTCGGCAAAACAGGCTATAAAGTAAAGGCGAGATTTACAGTAAGCAACAGCATGCGCGGAGACTTATCCATGGCTATAGCAAAAGCTTATAATTTAAAGCAGGCATATCAAATGATTAGCTCAGGTAAGCACCAGGAAGTTGAGCTGGCTTTTGATGTCGATGCGGATACGTTTTTTATGCTCTCGGCAAACTACGGCAACAGCGGGGCGAAGATTGCCCGTCACGATAACCATTTTGTGCTCAGGCTGGAGAAAGAAGCCGCTTCAGGTTGAACACACTCGGGTAGCATGCTTCACCAGTGGCACAGGAGTGCAGGCGACGGGCGTATTATTCGCCACCGACGCCGTGTCATCTCTGCGTTATATTTATCCCTTTTAATAGCCGCGAGCCCTGCCACTGACTCTGTTTTCTCCGGCTTGCGGCTTCATTTGTTGTTACCCTGATTTCGCGGCGGCGCACTTTGCCGCCACGCTAAAACTCGTTATCTACCTATTATTCCCGGCATTACGCCGGGTTTTTTTTCTCTGCGCGCAGCCCGTTGGCCAGCAAGCAAAACGCGTTAATAACTTTGGGTAACGTCTGTTGCGGGTTATCACTGGCGGCGACCCATAACGCGGCATTCAACGCCGCGCCGTTGAGCAAACGCGCGGCGGATTCCACATCCACCTCTTTCATCTCGCCGTTTGCCACCATGTCAGCAACGGCGATACGGGTGGCCTGCAGGCAGGCATTCTGGCTTGGCCAGCGCGAAGGATCGCCAAGAAACGCCGGGCCATCAAGCAACACAATGCGCTGGATTTCCGCATCGAGCGCCATTTCGATATAGGCGACACCTTCAGCCAGCAGCGCATCCCAGGCATTATCGGTGGCGTGCGCGCGCATCTTCGCGCGCTGCGCCATTTCGCCATCAACCTGCGCCACCACGGCGGCAAGTAAGCCCTGTTTATCGCCAAAGTTGTGATACAGCGCCCCGCGCGTTAAGCCCACGCTGGCGGTCAGTTCATCCATTGATGCCGCCGCGAAGCCTTTTTCGGCAAACGCCTTGCGTGCTGCGGCGATAAGTTTGGCGCGATTCTCTTCCATGGTTTGCGCGCGACGTTTTACGGCCATGTTGACTCCCTTTGAAATACATCGCGTATGTGAATTGACATACGCAGTGTATGTGGATTAACTTCATATACGAAGTGTATCTCAAATTAACCAACAGAAGGTAACCCTATGATCCCACGCGAACCCGTTTTTCCCGCTCATCGCCATGCGTTGTATGAACAACATGGTTACTCCGCCGCGATACGCTCCGGCGATCTGCTGTTTGTTTCCGGTCAGGTTGGCAGCCGCGCCGATGGCAGCCCGGAGCCCGATTTCGCGGCACAGGTGCGTCTTGCGTTCGACAATCTCCAGGCCACGCTGGCGGCGGCGGGGTGTACTTTTGATGATCTGATTGATGTCACCACCTTTCATACGGACCCGGAAAACCAGTTCGCCACCATTATGCAAGTCAAACAGGCGCTTTTCCCGCAGCCGCCGTATCCCAACTGGACAGCCGTGGGCGTGAACTGGCTGGCGGGTTTTGATTTCGAAATTAAGGTGATTGCGCGCATACCTGAACGCGCGGCATAAAAAAGCCTGCGACAGGTCGCAGGCTTGAGGATAAAGAGCGGGATTAGAGCAGATCGAAGCGATCGAGATTCATCACTTTTGTCCAGGCGGCAACAAAGTCGGTGACGAATTTCTGTTTACCGTCGGCGCTGGCGTAAACTTCCGCCAGCGCGCGCAGTACCGAGTTGGAGCCAAACACCAGGTCGGCGCGCGTGGCGGTGTATTTCACCTCACCGCTCTTGCGATCGCGGCCTTCAAACAGCTCTGATTTCTCGTCGGCGGCTTTCCATGCGGTGCGCATATCGAGCAGGTTAACGAAGAAATCGGTGCTCAGTACGCCCGGCTGGTCGGTAAAGACGCCGTGCTTGCTGCCGTCATAGTTCGCACCCAGTACGCGCAGGCCGCCAACCAGCACGGTCATTTCCGGCGCGGTGAGCGTCAGTTGCTGCGCTTTATCAATCAGCAACGTTTCGGTGCTGATACCATCCCACACGCGGCGATAGTTGCGGAAGCCATCGGCCAGCGGCTCCATCAGTGCGAAAGAGTCCACATCGGTTTGATCCTGACGCGCATCGACACGCCCCGGCGTAAACGGCACATTAACCTGCACACCGGCCGCTGCCGCTGCTTTTTCAACGCCAACCACGCCCGCCAGCACAATCACATCCGCCAGCGAGGCTTTCGCCAGCGTTTTCTGAATACTTTGCAAAGCGGGCAGGGCTTTCGTGGCGATAGCGTTCACTTCCCAGCCATTTTGCGGTGCCAGCGCCAGACGCGCGCCGTTCGCGCCGCCGCGTTTATCGCCGCCACGGAAGGTGGAGGCAGACGCCCAGGCGACTGAAATCAGTTCGCTCACCGACAAGCCGGATTCGGCAATCGCCGCTTTCAGATTAGCGATATCTGCACCGTTCGGCTGATGAACCGCCGCAGGCAGCGGATCCTGCCAAATCAGATCTTCTTTTGGCACTTCCGGGCCGATGTAGCGTGATTTTGGCCCCATATCGCGGTGGGTCAGTTTGAACCAGGCGCGGGCAAAGGCTTCATTAAACGCCTGTGGATCGTTGAGGAAACGGCGCGAAATCTTTTCAAATTCCGGGTCGAAACGCAGCGTCAAATCGGTCACCAGCATGGTGGGCTTGCGTTTTTTCGCCGGGTCGAACGGATCAGGGATAATTTCCGGGGCATCTTTCGCTTCAAACTGGATAGCACCCGCCGGGCTGCGGGTTTGCACCCACTCATATTTGAACAGGTTTTCGAAGAAGTAGTTGCTCCACTGGGTGGGTGTTTGCGTCCATGCCACTTCCAGACCGGAAGTGATGGCATCTGGGCCTGCACCGCTACCGTAGCTGCTCATCCAGCCCAGACCCTGCGCTTCCAGCGGCGCGGCTTCCGGTTCTGGCCCGACATGGTTATCCGGCGTGGCGGCTCCGTGGGTTTTGCCCAGCGTATGACCACCGGCGATCAGCGCGACGGTCTCTTCATCGTTCATGCCCATATTGCCGAAGGTGGCGCGAATGGCAGAGGCAGCAGAAACGGGCTCGCCGCTGGCGTTCGGGCCTTCCGGGTTAACGTAAATCAGCCCCATCTCGGTTGCGCCAATCGCGGCCTGCGCCAGGCTTTCCGGGTGGCGGTGGCTTAACCACTCTTTTTCATTACCCCAGTCGACATCCATATCCGGTTCCCAGACATCTTCACGCCCGGCACCAAAACCAAAAGTGCGGAAACCGGCATTTTCCAGCGCCACGTTGCCCGCCAGAATAATCAGATCGCCCCAGGAAATTTTTTGACCATATTTTTGTTTCACCGGCCATAGCAGACGACGCGCTTTATCAAGGCTGACGTTATCCGGCCACGAGTTGAGCGGTGCAAAGCGCTGCTGACCACGACCTGAACCCCCGCGACCATCGACGGTGCGATAGGTGCCGGCGCTGTGCCAGGCCATGCGAATAAACAGGCCGATATAGCTGCCCCAGTCTGCTGGCCACCACTCCTGGGAATCGGTCAGCACATTGCGGATATCAGCTTTGAGCGCGGAATAATCGAGCTTTTTGAACTCTTCGCGGTAGTTAAAATTTTCACCCAGCGGGTTAGAACGGTTGGAGTGTTGGTTTAGCAAATCTACACGCAACTGGTTCGGCCACCAGTCGCGGTTACTGGTTACCGGGCCTGCACTTTTTTCGCTGCTTTTGTTATGAAAGGGGCATTTCTCGACGGATGACGAGAGGGATTGATCGTCTGACGTGCTCATATCGGGCTCCATTTGCTTGTGTTCTGTCGTTACGATATACACTGCTTCCTGATAAAGGTATTTGAATGAATCTACAGATTTGATAGTTAATACCTTTCTATAAAATGGTAAAAACTTGACGCAAATCGCTTAACTGCGCTACCCACTCCTAAACATTAGCAATTCCACCACTACCGTTACGGTTTTTTTCCGGGCGTAGCGCATTTTTTGTGACCACGTCACCACGGTACAGCAGGCGCCACCTGCAAGCGTATGGAACACAGGTGTGTATTCTCTCTTTGAAATTAAACGCCAACGTTTTGACGAAATATATCCATCCCGGCGTCCGGAATAATTTTCTGATGATTTATCTGCGCAATGTTAATTTAATCGGCCGAAACGGAATGGCTAATAAGCACGCTATGTAGCGAATGCATTTCGCTGCGTTTGCTCAATAAGAAAGAGATTACGGCAATGCATTTTTTGCCAGCGTGGGGGAAGGGTTGTGGATAATCTTATGTACAGAGCGACATTTTTTCTTTTTTACCGTTTCGCTAATAATGACGTAACGGCACATTATCACAATATAACTGGCCGAATACGCAGCATACGCTACCCTGATTATTCCACCTGACTTTAAGGAAAAAGATCAATGCGTCTGGCTTTACATCTTATTATTCCCCTGATGCTTGTTGGCTGTGGCGCCAATAATAGCGAACCGCAAACGGCTATACCTGGCGAGAAAACCTCCGGAAAAATGAAAACCCTCGAAACAGGCGCAGCGCTAATACAATCTCGCCCGCCAATTGAGGCAATAAGTACTTACCTTGATGGCTTTCATTTTTATAACGGCGATCGACAAGGGCAAATGGAAGCCCATCATTATGTCACCGTGTTAAATAATGATGTCATGCAGGCGGTGATTTATGACGGTAATACCGCAAATGCACGGCTGATGGGCGTGGAATACATCATCAGTGAGCGACTTTTCAAAACGCTGCCGCCCGAGGAGAAAAAACTCTGGCATAGCCACCGTTATGAAGTGAAATCCGGCTCGCTTATTGCGCCGGGTTTACCGGCCGTCGCCGAAAAAGCCTTGATGAGCAATATCGTGAATACCTACGGCAAGACCTGGCATACCTGGCACACTGAACGTGATCAGACGCTGCCGCTGGGCGTGCCCGCGCTAATGATGGGATTTACACAAGATGGGCAACTCGATCCGGCGCTGCTTGCTGACCGCGATCGCCGTTTTGGCGTGAGTACCCCGGCTATCAGGCAGCAGCGCAAAGACCTGCCAGCGCACCCGGTGGCACAGGGCGCGGATGCGTGGGAACAGGGGCAGGTAATTCAAATCAAGCCCGTTACGCTCTCTGAAAGTACACATGCACATAAATAACGCTCGCGGAGGGCAAACGTGATTATTCATCACCTTAATTGCGGCTGTATGTGCCCACTCGGCGGCGCGCTGTATGACGGTTTCAGCAAAGGTGTGCATGCGCATCTGGCGTGTCACTGCCTGCTGCTTGAAACACAACGCCACGGTTTGGTGCTGGTGGATACCGGCTTCGGCACCACCGATATGCGCCAGCCCCGGCGCAATATCCCGGCCTTTTTTCGCCTGTTGAACAACATCCAGCAGCGGGAAAACTTAACGGCGCTGGCCCAGGTTGAGGCGTTAGGGTTTAAGGCTGCAGATGTGCGGCATATTGTATTGACCCATCTGGATTTTGACCACGCCGGCGGCCTGACCGATTTCCCGCAGGCGCAGATCCATCTCTTACAGCGCGAAATCGACACTGCGCAGCAGCGGCACAGCTGGCTTACACGCGAACGCTATCGTCCCGGCCAGTGGCAGGGCGTTTCGGGCTGGCAGGGGTATGCCGCCGAAGGCGAGAAGTGGTACGGCTTTGATGCCGTGGCGGCCCTGCGTGGATTGCCGCCGGAGATTTTGCTTATCCCGCTCGCTGGTCACACGCTGGGTCATGCCGGTATTGCCATTCAGCATCCCGCTGGCTGGCTACTGCACGGCGGTGACGCCTGGTTTTACCGGGGTGAAATCGGGGGAACGGAGCGCCACTGCACGCCGGGGCTGCGTTTTTATCAATGGATGATGGCGATGGATAACGCAGCCAGAAGGGTTAACCAGCAACGTCTGCGCGAGCTGGCGTTAACGCATGGCGAGGAGATCCGGCTGTTTTGTAGCCACGATGCGCAGGAGTTGCGTGCGTTACAACGCCGATAAAAAAAAGCATCTGCAAGGCAGATGCTTTCGGGATGCTTATTTCGGCTGGGGTTCACCGCTACCGAGGTCGGCGCCGGTGAGTGGATCCACAGTCGGATCGGATTTGGTGCGTTCGGCCATCGCTTTTACCAGCGCCAGTTGTTCCGGGCTGAGCGTCGTGGTGGCGGAGCCGTCACCGCCGTCCACCGCCGGTTGTGGATCGGCGACATAGTCAAAGTTCTCATCGCTGTTCCAGCTACCGCGCGGATCGTCACCTTCCGACATATTGTAGTAGACGTTGGTGTACTGTTCGATTGGCGGTAATTTTCCTGGCGGGAAATTATTGCGAATCGAGTAGAGCGCCTTCTCAAAAGAGAGCATATGTGCGGCTTCACGGGTCATCAGGAAACCTAACGCGTCTTTTACCCCCGGATCGTCGGTGACATTGATCAGGCGCTCGTAAATAATTTTCGCGCGCGCTTCGGCGGCGATATTCGAACGCAAGTCGGCGGTCACTTCGCCAATCGTATCAATATAAGCGGCGGTCCACGGGACACCGGCGGAGTTAGTTAGCGCGGGGCCGCCGCCGTACAGCAGCGACGTAATATGGCTGTCGTTACCGTTTTCGGTTAACGAGCGATACAGCTCCGCCTCACTTTCGGTGCCTTCTGCCAGCTCGCCTTTTGCCCCTTTATTGAGCATGCCGACCAGCGAACCGATAATTTCCAGATGGCTGAGCTCTTCTGTCGCGATGTCCATCAACATCTCTTTGCGACCGGCGTCTTCATCACCCAGCCCCTGGGTGAAATAGCGGCATGCCGCAGCCAGTTCCCCTTGCGGGCCGCCAAACTGTTCAAGCAGCAGGTTGGCCAGCCCTGGATTCGGTTCACTGACGCGCACGGTGTATTGCAGTTGCTTTACATGACGAAACATTGCTTGCCTCCTGAAAAATAAAATTTATTATTTTTTAGCTTCCACGCCTTCCGCTGCGCTGCGCAGCAAAAATTGTTCTGTCACATCCGGAATATGATTGAGTGCCCATTCGGCCATTGCTTTTTCTTCCGCCAGGATCTGTTTGAAAATATCGATGCTGGCGCTGTCACCGGCTTTTTCAGCCGCGGCGATAAGCGAGGTATAACAGGCAATTTCAAATTGTTCGAAGACGTAGCTACTAATTGCGCCTTTAACGATTTCATCCGGTGCAAACATGCCACCAAATGATTGACCCATCGCCGCCATTTTGCTGGTGGCATCTTTCATTAACGAACGGTTAATATCGTTACGATCCATCACCGTTTCCAGCAATTTTATTTGCCCTTGCGTTTCCGTTAAATGTTGCTCAATTCGTGCGCGTAAATCGGGGTAATTATCGATGCGGCTGCTCATGGCATTAAGCATTGACTCAGCTTGTTTTTCCATGGCATGTGCATCGCGTAACCAGTCGTGATAATTTTCTTGAGGTGTCATATCTGATCCTTTCATGGTTGAGTGGATAAGCAAAATAGGGCACTGCCGCTGTTATCAGCAGTTATACGATTAATAAAAAATATCAGGGGAAGTTATGCGGCGTTTATTAACGCGAGATGAATTAAATAGACAAATATTAATCCTGATATCCTTCCTGCTTTATATTTACATGCCAGCGTGTGTCGCTTGATATTAAATTTAGACACTGACCTCATTTAGTCAAACCGAGGCGTAAACAGGTTGGGTTGAATATATTTTTTGCTCGCCGTTTCGCTTGTTATTATTTTTTAAAAAATAAATTCTTATTAATATTAATAACTTAACGGCATGCACTTTCGTTTTCATTAATCACCTGTGTCACTATCACTCATTTTTGGCAGGTATAGCTGGCTTTTTCGTGGCCTTTTTTGACATTTCTTTACGTTTGGCAAGCGGCTACACGCGTGATATTCAGCAAGTTTAAGAACTATCTCAGTCCTCGCGCCCGCCGAAAGGGTTGCCGCCGAATGCACAGTTGAACCGCTCCATTCGCGGCGTTAAAAAAGAGAGTGATGCCTTACCTGACAGGTGGATGCGGCATATGCCCGTTTTTACTTTTCCATATGAGGATTATTGCTAACCAGAATGATGTTCAGGGCGCTGATGGCTCGTTACCCTGTTAGCCCACGAGGAGAACATCATGAAACAACTGGAAAATGCCCATGCCGCGACTTTCCGCGCAGTACGTTTTGTCCTGACGGACATGGACGAAACCCTGACATACCAGGGAAAACTGGCTGCAGCCACCTACCAGGCACTGGAACAGTTACACCGCGCGGGGATCAGCGTGATTCCTGTGACCGCCGCACCGGCTGGCTGGTGCGATCAAATGGCGCGAATGTGGCCGGTGGCAGGGGTGATTGGCGAAAACGGCGGGCTTTTTTATCGCCGTGCACAGGAGGGGATTGCGCGTCACTACTGGCACGACGTGCAGGCGAAACTGACACCACAATTAGCGCATATTATTGACGACGTAAAACGCCAGGTTCCCACGGCCACGCTGGCTGATGACCAGCCCTTTCGATTGACCAGTATTGCTTTTTCCCGCTCGGCGGATGACGAACAAAACGCCGCCATCATCAACTGCATGCGCAGTCATGGAGCCAGTGTCACGGTCAATAATCTCTGGCTGCTCGGCTGGCTGGGCGGTTACGACAAGCTGGTGATGGCGCGAAAAGTGCTGAGCGAACACTACAACCTCGACATCGATAGCGACCCTGACTCGGTGCTTTATACCGGTGATTCACTCAATGATGCACCGATGTTTGCCTTTTTCCGCCATTCGGTAGGCGTCAGTACCGTGCTGGAGTGCCTTGATGCGCTGCCTCAGGCGCCTGCCTGGATCACGCGTGGGCCGGGTGGGGCCGGGTTTGTCGAAGCCGCGAATGCAGTGCTCGCTTCACGAGCTATAAAATCAACGCGTTAAGTTGATCTTCACCACCCGGAACACCATCACGCACTGACAAAACGTGCGCTTATCTTGACAATTCATTGACAGTTAACTGCCTGGTCAGTAATTTCATTTGTAATTACTGACCAGGCAAATATCATGACTAACGCTGCGGATATTCCCAACCCAAAACTGCACCTCGGTTTGTTGATTCATCTGGCAAACCAGTTCAAAGACCAGCTTATTAGCCAGTACTTTTCTGCTGCGGATATCACCGCTGCACAGTTCAAGGTATTGATAAGTATCTATAAAGGCTTCAATAGCCCGGTTGAAGTGAGCAAAAATCTGCTGATGGACGCCGGGGCGATGAGCCGCATGCTTGAGCGCATGGTCAAGCGCGATCTGATTGTGCGCACCACCAACCCGGAAGATAAACGCCAGGTCATTCTCGAACTGACCGACAAAGGGCGCGTGATTTGTGACCGATTTCAGAATGAGGCGCTGGCCTCGATTCTCAGTACGATGACCAGGCGTCTGACCGCCGACGAGTCGCGGCTGCTGGTTGAACTGCTGATAAAAATGTTGCCGGACGAGGCAACCCGCCCACATCGCTAAGCTGTCCTGAAAAGGTATCAAGATGCAAACTTCATCTGCACAACCCGAACGCGCGCCGAGCAAACGTAAGCGCAACTTCGCTATCCTGTTCGTTGTTTTGCTGCTTATCGCCGCAGGCTGTCTGGCCTGGTATCTGTTATATGCCCGTTACTACGAAAGCACTGATGATGCGTACGTCAACGCCAACCTGGTGACCTTAACGCCGCAAATCGGCGGGACGGTGACGCAGGTTTCCGTTGATGAAGGCGATTATGTCGAAAAAGGGCAGCCGCTGGTGTTGCTGGATCCGAGTGACACCGAAATTGCCCTGCAACAGGCAGAAGCGAACCTGGCCAGCACTGTGCGCCAGGTGCGCGGCTTGTACAGCACGGTCGATAACTACCGTGCGCAGGTTGCGGCGAAACAAACCGCGTTGCAAACCGCGCAGAACGACTATGCGCGTCGGCAAAAAATCGCTACCAGCGGCGCGATTTCCGTTGAGGATTTAGCGCACTACCGCGATGCGGTCGCCACGGCGAAAAGCGATCTGGCGGCGGCGCAACAGGCGTTAAGCACTAACCTGGCAATGACCGATGACACGGTTATCGACAGCCATCCGGAAATCAAAAGCGCGATTGCCACGTTGCGCCAGCGTTACCTCGATAACGCGCGCAGCACCATTGTTGCGCCGGTAAGCGGCTTTGTCGCCAAACGCGCGGTACAACTGGGGATGCGCGTCGATTCCGGCACCACGCTGATGTCGATTGTGCCGCTGGATCAGGTGTGGGTGGACGCCAACTTTAAAGAGAGCCAGATGAATACCATGCGTCTGGGGCAGAAAGTGACGCTGACCGCCGATCTCTACGGTGACGATGTGGAGTACCACGGCACCATTGAGAGTCTGGGCATTGGCACCGGCAGTGCG
Source organism: Enterobacter sp. R4-368 (assembly GCF_000410515.1). NCBI lineage: Bacteria > Pseudomonadati > Pseudomonadota > Gammaproteobacteria > Enterobacterales > Enterobacteriaceae > Enterobacter > Enterobacter sp. R4-368. The sequence continues at coordinate 110,098 of NC_021500.1, forward strand.
TTTTCGCTGCTGCCGGCGCAAAACGCCAGCGGGAACTGGATCAAGATTATCCAGCGTTTGCCGGTGCGCATCACCCTTGATCCGCATGATATGCAGAAACATCCGCTGCGTGTGGGGCTGTCGATGTTTGCCCGCGTGGATATTCGTAACGCCGATGGCGATCTGCTGCCGCCCAAAACGGTTGCTGCGCCGCGCTTCACCACCGACGTTTACCAGAACGCACTGGAGAACGCCGATCAACTGGTGGCGAAAATTCTTCATGACAACAGCCAGGCGGTAGCGTCCAGCGCCCGCTAAGAGAGACGTTATGCAAGATAAGTCGGCGTTTACGCCACCCAGCCTGTTGCTGGCGACGATTGCGCTGTCGCTGGCAACCTTTATGCAGGTGCTGGATACCACCATCGCGAACGTTGCGCTGCCGACCATCGCCGGTAACCTTGGCGTCAGTTCGGATCAGGGCACCTGGGTGATTACCTCGTTCGCGGTGTGCAATGCTATTGCGCTGCCGCTGACCGGCTGGTTTACCCGTCGCTTTGGTCAGCTCAAGCTGTTTGTTGGTTCGGTGGCGCTGTTCACTCTGACCTCGTTTCTGTGCGGGTTCGCCCACAGCATGACCGAGCTGATTATCTTCCGTGCGCTGCAGGGCTTTTTTGCCGGGCCGATGTTCCCGATGTGCCAGACGCTGTTGCTGGTAATTTTCCCGACCAGCAAACGCAGTATGGCGCTGGCGTTGCTGTCGATGGTGACCGTGGTCGCACCGATTGTCGGGCCGATTACCGGCGGCTGGATCACCGACAATTACTCGTGGCCGTGGATCTTCTATATCAACGTACCGATAGGGATTTTCGCCGCCATCGTGGTCTGGACACAGCTGCGCGAGCGCGAAGAAACCACCTCTCATTCGCCGATCGATTACATCGGCATTGCGTTGCTGGTGCTCGGCGTGGGCCTGTTGCAGGTGGTGCTGGATAAAGGCAACGACATGGACTGGTTCAACGCCACGGAAATCATCGTTATGTCGGTACTTTCCGCCATTGCGCTGGCGTCGTTTGTTATCTGGGAACTGGGGGAGCAGCACCCGATTGTGAACCTGCGGCTGTTTAAAGATCGCAACTTCGCCATTGGCACCGCAACGCTGACGCTCGGTTACGCGGCCTTTTTCGCTATTAACATTATCCTGCCGCAGTGGCTGCAAACCCAGATGGGTTATACCGCCATCTGGGCCGGGCTTGCCGCCGCGCCGATGGGCTTTTTGCCGCTGCTGTTAACACCGTTTATCGGTCGCTACGCCCATAAAGTGGATCTGCGTCTGCTGGCGTCATTGTCGTTTCTGACCATGGGCGCATCCTGCCTTATCCGCGCACAGTTTAATACCAGTGTCGATTTTCGCACCGTGGCGGAAGTGCAGATGTTTATGGGGATCGGCGTGGCGTTTTTCTTTATGCCGATCACCACCATCGTGCTGTCGAATCTGCACGGTGCCGAAGTGGCGGAAGGCTCCGGGCTGGCAACCTTTTTCCGCGTGCTGGGCGGCTCGTTTGCCTCGTCGCTCACCACCTGGATCTGGTCGCGCCGCGAGGTTTACCATCATGCTAACCTGACGGAAAGCGTCTCCGTGTATAACCCAGCGGCCACTGATTATCTGCATAAAATGGGCGGCGTGACGCAGCAACACCTGGCGGCGGTGGATAAAACCATTGAACAGCAGGCCTATATGCTGTCAACCATCGACTATTTCTGGCTGTTGGGCTGGGGATTTCTGGCGCTGGTGGTGGTGATTTGGTTTGCCCGCCCGCCGTTTGTGCGTTCCGGTGCGCCGGGCGCGCCGTCGGCAGGACACTAATAACAGAGATGGAATAACCTATGGCTCCGGTGTTACCAGGCAGTGATGGTCGTTTATTGCAGCATCGTTCTTTTGTTGCCTTCTGGCTGGCGCGAACCAGCTCCAGCTTCGGTTTTCAGATGTTATCTATCATCGTCGGCTGGCAAATTTACTCCCAGACACAGAGCGCGTTCTGGCTGGGGATGATTGGTCTGGTGCAGTTTATTCCCTCGTTAACGCTGGCGCTGCCTGCCGGGCATATCGCCGACCAGTTTGACCGCCGTCGCGTGGTGCTGCTGGCGCAGATTCTCGAGTGGCTGGCCATCGCCGCGCTGGCGTGGTTAACGTGGCAGGGCGATGCCAGCGTGTGGGTGATTCTGGCGCTTATCTTTGTTATCTCTTGCGCCAAAACCATTGAGTCGCCATCGATGATTTCGATGTTGCCGGCGCTGGTGCCGCTCTCCATTTTACCGCGAGCAACAGCCGCGAATGCGGTTTCCGGCCAGGCGGCGCAGATTGTCGGCCCGGCGCTGGGCGGTTTTCTCTACGCGGCGGGGGCCGATGTGGTGTACAGCGTTACCGCCGGGCTCTATCTGGTGTCGCTGTTGCTGGTGATGACCCTGCGGTATGAACAGGCGCAGCCGCCGCGCACGCCGGCGACGCTATCTTCGCTGTTTGCCGGCGTTGGGTTTATCCGCAACCGCCCGGATGTGCTGGGGGTGATTTCGCTCGATCTGTTTGCCGTACTGCTCGGCGGCGCGACCGCGCTGCTGCCCATTTTCGCCCATGATGTGCTGCATACCGGGCCGCTTGGTCTGGGCTTGCTGCGTAGTGCGCCAGCCGTTGGTGCGCTGCTGGTGGGCTTCTGGTTAAGCCACCGCGCATTGACGCGCAATGTCGGCATGATCATGTTTATGTGCGTGGCAGGGTTTGGCGTGGCGACGCTGGTGTTCGCCTTCTCAAGCTGGATGTGGCTGTCGCTGCTGGCGCTGTTCGCGCTCGGCGGTTTCGACATGGTGAGCATGGTGATCCGCGGTTCGCTGGTGCAACTCGATACCCCAGACGAGATGCGCGGGCGGGTGAACGCGGTTAACTCCATTTTTATCAACACCTCTAACCAGCTCGGCGAATTTGAATCCGGTATGCTGGCGGCGTGGCTTGGCGCGGTGCCTGCGGCGGCGATTGGCGGTGTCGGCACGTTGATTGTGGTAGCCCTCTGGATGAAGTGGTTCCCCGGTTTGCGCCTCCGTCAGCGGCTGGAAAGTGAGGGTGTATAATTATTCCAAAACCTATGCACAAGTATAGGTTTTTTATAACTGAGTAATTCGCGTGCGAGTTACGTTATTAAAGTAAAGCCGCCCCACTTAATGCACAAGCAAGAACTATGTGAAGAATAAAACGACGCATGAATGTATTGTTCTGCTGAAAATTACAAAGAAAAGTAGTTTCCACGATGGTGATGCTACTCAATATCATCAAGATGAGAGAATAAATAAACTCATTGTTTGCTTTGGCGTCGCCAAGATCGATCATCGAAGACGTCAACGGCATAAGCGCCAAACCAAATGGCAGAAAGAGATCTTTCGTTTCGGGGAATTGCGCCTGATTTTCGTTGCAGGGTTTATACCTGAAATAGCGGTCAACGTAGGTAACAATTAATACCAGAATGGCGAAGCTAATATTCAGGGGTATCCGAATATCCTCCGGTTTGAAGGTCTTGAAATACGGTATTCTGGTGCAAGTAACATATAAAGCTAGCCATAAGGCGAGCAAGATAAAAAAAGCATAATTGATTGCATTTTTACTCATCACTTCATTTTTCCCTCGCACTCCCCGTATGCACTGATATAGCAAACCCCTGTTCCCGCCAGTGGGCAAGCTGCTGCGCCTGGCTGCGCGTGAGCGGTTTGCCGGTCCAGACAAACAGATGCTGGCCGGGAAAAAATTCCGGGTGAGGGGAGTCGAGCGGTTCGGCGAGGACATCAATGCGCCAGCCCTGCTGTGACAGGCGCCATGCTTCGAGCCATAGATGGGTGCGATCGTCATTTCCCCAGGCGATCAGCAGCGCTGTTTTCGCTGCCTGTTCACGCGCGGTGGCAATGCCTGACGCGGCGAACTCCACTAATACCCCGTCCAGCAGGCTTAACACCACACGTGCGGTATTTTTATCGCGGCTGAGCCGCTGGCGTACCGGCACCAGTATGTCGTCGATAAGCACATCCGCTGCGTGTGTCTGACTCAAGGTGTGAAGGGTGGCGCGCAGCCGGGAGGGATTCACTTGTCGCAGCATCGACATCAACTCTTCCTGGAGTGACGCCCAGCTTGTTTGCCCGGCGAATTTGTTGTCGTCGAGCAAGGCTTTAACTTTGCTTACGGAAATGCCGTTATCGATCCAGCGCTTGATCTCCACAATGCGCTGAATGTCAGACTCATCGAATTGACGATGACCACCTTCACTGCGCTGCGGTTTTAACAGCCCATAGCGACGCTGCCAGGCGCGTAGTGTGACCGGGTTTATCCCGCAGCGTTCGGCAACCTCGCCGATACTATAAAAAGCCATAGCTCCCTCGTACTCTTTAACGCCAGTGTGCTCTTTTCACAGACTAAGTTAACTTTGCAAAGTTGTACAAATCCTTTTTTGTACAACTTCGCTGCACAGCTTATATCATCTCATCTCTTTTTTCTGGCCAGGCCACGGCCGGAATGCCGTTTACATCCGGGCGCGCGAAAAGGTGTCCCTGGAACTGAGAAATGCCCGCCGATTCAAGCCACATCCACTCTTCCGCCTTTTCGACGCCGACGGCGGAAATAGCAATTTCCAGCGAGGTACAGCATTTGATAATCGCCTGAACAATGGCCTGACGGGAGCCACTTTTGTGCACGTCCGCAATCAGGGCACGGTTGATTTTGATTCGGTCCGGCTGGAATTGCGTCAGCAGTACCAGCCCGCCAAACCCGGCACCGAAGTGATCGATTGCCACACGAATACCGGCGCCTTTCAGCATTTTTACCGCCTGCGTAAACGCATCAATGCATGAAAACACAGCGCTTTCGTTAAATTCCACGATGACCTGTTCAGGAACCAGCCCGTGCTCTTTAATTGCCTGCACAATAAATTCAGTGGCATCAGGCACCTTTACCAGCGTCATGGGCAGCAGATTTACCGAGAGCGTCTGCGTACCCAGCTTCAACGCCGCGGCCATCGCAAAAGCGACGCGCTTACTTTGTAAATCGGCGGTGTAAATATCATCCCCGGCCATATCGTCGAACCAGTCCTGCGGCGATCCGCCTACGCGGGTACGCAGCAGCGCTTCGACAGAGACAATCTGGCGGGCAAAGGGGTCAACAATAGGCTGGAAAGCAAAATGGCAGTCGGCACGGCTATCCGGGACGCCTGGCGGCAGGGGTATCGCGTTGCCATCGGCAATAAACTCCCAGGCATCGCCCGGTGGAATTTCGTAGTAGAACTCTTTCTCGCTGTCTTCGACGAAGGTCTGAAAGAACTGCAATGCGCGATCGCCGTAGGTCAGTTGGTATCGCGTTGTGCCTTTATCAAACACGGTCTGCAATACCGCTTCACGATCGTGATCGCGCAAGTCGAACAGCTCCATTCCGGTCTTACCGAAGCGCCTTGACGGCGCGTAGTCTCTGAGCACTTCGACCAAATTGTAATGGCGGTCATCGCCACAGATGTCCTGATAAATAGCCGTAACACTTTCTTCAGGCCCTTCAAGCAATTGAAAAAAATGGGTGCCATTAAATAGCAGGATCCCCGTCACGCTGGCCCGACCATTTTTGATATTGGCGGCTGCGACCATCTCTTCAAGCATCTTAAACGAGACATGGTCGTGCAGGTGGCTGCGGTAAATGATGGTGGTAAGCATAGGAGTTCCGGCGGGATATTTAGGAATATTTACCTTAGCAGAAGATAGCCAGGACGTTGTGCCGTTATTCCATTTATTTTCAAATAGTTCGCGTATGTCCGCAGGTGATTATGCAGAAATGTTAACAACTCAGCAGGCATCGATACAGGTAATTTGTACAAGCCTGTTGCGTCCGAAAACTTTTGTTTTCGTGTTAACTTGATGATTTGTATAAATTTATGGAGGGTTTCTATAGGGGGCTAATTATTTTGTACAATTTCTATGTACATATTAGCAATCTTTGTATAACTTTAATTGTACTTTCCTGACTCATGGACTTTAGAGGATTAACAGATGCAACAGAATGGTTTTCTTCCAAACACAGCGAATGCTGTTACTCGCTACTTTGATAAAGCCACGCTGCCAACGCAGCAAGAAACATTAGGACGCATTGCAGTCGAGATCCTGACCGAAGGCCGCAATCTGAACCGTAAGGCTATTTGTACGAAATTGTTGTCGCGGCTTGAAAAAGCATCTGGCCCGGAAGAGGAGAGCCACTATCACACGCTGATTGGTTTGCTGTTTGATCGTTAAGATGAAAAGACTAATCGCGATAAATGACCTGGTTATTTGAGTCAATTCTCACGGGGCGCCATAAGCTCTGGCAGAACGCTACCACGTGAGAATTGGCTTCATGCCGCAATTGCACTTCGGCAACGGGCGGCAACCCGAGATGCAGTTATGAACAGTAGTGAAATAGAGCAACTGACAGATGAACTTATCGGAGTGGCCGTGTTGTCACTCCTGAAAGACAACTCTCCTATCAGCACCCAGGCACTGATAGCCCGGCTGCGTTCGATGGAGAGCAGTGAGCCTGACAGCCAACGGCGCAAGATGCTGGGGCGCATTATTGCCGAAATCAGCAATAACACGCTGGGCGAAATGCGCCATGGCGCAGACGCGGTAGGCATGGAATGGAATGAGGATCGCAGGGATAACATTTATCCACTGTTTGGCAACAAGCAGCCGGGCAGTAGTAAAAAACACTGACTGAAGTGCTGATAAGAATGAACTCAACATGGGGTAATGAAATGAGCCAGGCTATGCTTGAAAGTTCTGATGGGTACGAAAATCTTACCGATCTTTCTCTCATGGAATATTTTCGCAGCGGTGGTGAAAAACTTGCAGAGGAATCCGCCATTCTTGGTGTCGCCATCAGACGCATAGTCGCAGCCGATGAACGTATAACCCATAAGGCGTTGATTCTTGAACTTATCCGGATGATCGAAAGCACGGATGATGTGGTACGAAGCGACATTATCCGCAATACGCTGGAAATTGTTGTACACCATACGACGGATGATATCTGACCTCAGGAACGAGGGATTATTGCCACCGTCCGCAAAAGCAGACGGTGGCAATAATCTGCCAATAGCGGTTTTTTGCCTTCCTTTATTGGCTTCTACTGGCTCCACTTGTTGAAAACACCCTTTGCCAACACCTGCCACACCAGGGTTTTTTTACGCTTGCCTGCCGACGTAGTGATTTGCCGCAATCTGAAAAGTGGCACTATTCTCTGTGCACTGTTTCGTAACGGCATCGCCGCGCCTGGTGGCGACAAAGGGCAATAATGTCAGGTTTTAAGCTCATCCCACTTGCCAGAAAGCTTGCCGTTGGGCTGCTTGTGCTCGGCATCGTTTTTTTTATTGGCCGCGTTTATCAGTCGGAAAAAGGCCCTTCGTTGCAGTCATGGCACCGCTGGTCTGCTGATGAAATGTCTGCCGAAGCGATCGACCACGCCCGTTTCGCCGACTATCTTGCGCACGAAGACACGCTTTTCCGCGACATGAAAACGCAGCTCACGGATGCGCTTAGCGACGATGAGAAAACACCGCTTAACCGGTTTTACGCGCAAAGCCGGGTTTACCCCGCCGGTTTTCAACCCAACTGGAACCGCTCTCAGGTATTGATGCCGCAAGGCACTATTCGCGGCGCGGCGGTGTTGCTGCACGGGCTGACGGATTCGCCCTACAGCATGCGTTACCTGGCGCAGGCCTGGCAGCAGCAGGGATTTGTGGTGGTGGTGCCGCGCATGCCGGGGCACGGCACAGCACCAGGCGCGCTGGCGAAAGTGGATCGCGACCAATGGCTGGCGACCACGCGACTGGCTGTGCGGGAAGCCACAAGGCTTGCGGGAGCGTCCGTACCGCTGCATCTTGTCGGCTACTCGAACGGAGGCGCGCTGGCCATGCAGTATGCGCTGGATAGCCTTGGCAACAGCGCGCTGCGCCGACCACAACAGATCATTCTGTTATCGCCGATGATCGGTGTTCCATCCTATGCGCGTTTTGCCGGGCTCGCTGGCTGGCCCGCGGCGTTTCCGGCGTTTGCCAAAGCGGCGTGGCTGAATGTGGTGCCAGAATTCAACCCGTATAAATACAATTCGTTTCCGGTTAACGCCGCCCGACAATCATGGTTGCTAACGCAGGCGTTGCAGCAGCAGATCCAGCAGGCTGCGCGCAGCGGACAGATAAAAGACTTACCGCCGGTACTGACGTTCCAGTCGGTGATGGATTCCACGGTCAGTACCCGCGCGGTGGTCGACGCGCTGTACCGCTATCTGCCGCAAAACGGCAGCGAGTTAGTGCTGTTTGATATCAACCAGGCGGCCAATGCCGGTGCGCTGTTTCGCCCGTCAGCCTCGCTGGCGGTGAATACGCTGCTGCCTGCGCCGCCACGTCGCTACACAACCACCGTCATTACCAATGCCGCCGCCGACAGCGTTGACACGGTTGCCCGCATGACGCCCGCGCAGGCGGTGCAGGAGACGCAGGAGGCGTTACACATTGCCTGGCCGCCGGGGATGTTTTCGCTGTCGCACATTGCGCTGCCGTTTCCACTGAATGACTCCCTGTACGGCCTGTATCCGGCGCAGAATAATCAATACGGCATAAGCCTCGGCGCCATTTCGCTACGCGGCGAAACCAATACGCTGGCGGTGAGTCTTGATACGCTGATGCGCGCCAGTTCCAACCCGTTTTTCCCGTGGATGATGGCGCAAATAAACCAGCGCATTGCGTGCAGCGATAAGCGCGATATCCCGGCGTGCCTCAATGCTTCTCGCCAGTCGCCAGCCGTCAGGGACGCAGAATAATGCGCCCCAGCACGCGGTTTTCCTCTGCGTAGCGGTGGGCTTGCTCCACCTCTTGCAGGGAAAACTCTCTGTCGATGATCACGCTGAATTTGTTATCCCTGACATCCATCAGCAGCGTGTCGATTGAATCTCGTGCTTGCTGGTGGGCAAGTTCACGCCCCCAGAAAAGCCCGCTAATCGTTTGATTAGCTTGCTGTAATGCCGCCAGATCGGCGCGGGCATTTCCCCCGGCGTTACCGGCCAGTACCACGGTTCCCCATTCGCGCAGGCAGGCGATGGATTGTTCCAGCGTCGAGCCGACCAGATCGAGAACGCCGTCCACGCCGGCTGCGTTTGTCAGCCGTTTCACCTCGGCGACAATATCCTGCTGGCGGTAATCCAGTGCGACATCAAGCCCGAGTGTTGTCAGTTGGCTTATGCGGGCATCACCGGAAAGCGTGGCGAGCACGCGCGCGCCCTGCGCCTTCGCAAGCTGAATGGCGGCAACCCCAACGCCACCCGCGCCGCCCTGGATAAGCACGCTATCGCCTGCTTTGATCTTTAAGCGTGAAGAGAGCGCCCAGGCAGCCGTGCCAAAACTCACCGGGATAACCGACGCGGAAACAACATCCAGCCCGTCGGGAATGACCCATGACCATTGCGCGGGTGCAACGCGGTACTGGGCATGAGAACCCGCGAGCGCGAGCGTCGCCACACGTTGTCCCGGGTGGCGATCTGTTACCTGCGCACCGACTTCAATAATCGTGCCCGCAGCGGAATAACCAGGAATACCACCTTGCTCGCCGGGGAAGGCCGTGGCGCGATTAATCACATCGGCGCCCTCAAGCGAGATGGCTTCTACGCGGATCAGCACATCGTTCGGACCACAAACAGGTTCGGGGACGTCGGTATAACGTAAAACCTCCGGTTTTCCCGGCTGAAAATAGCGTGCGGCTTTCATCGTTGTCTCCTGTTTTTATCTGCGGGTGATCATGACAACGCCGCAAGCTCAGCGACGCTACGTCTGCGTATGATGGTTCGCGGCGACGTTCAGCGCTGTTCCTGTTTTCGCCGCAGGGTGAGTAATGGCGTGACTGAAATACCGTGTACCAGCACGCTTAGCGTCACGATGGTGATGGCGATATCGGTTATCACTCCCGCGTTCTGAAGGCCATGCGTCCAGGCGTAGGCGATATAGTTAAGACTGCCGATCCCGCGAATGCCCAGCCAGCCAAGACTTAACCGATGCAGCACGGATTCACCCGAACGCCAGGTCAGCAACCAGACGGCGAGGGGGCGAATGATGATAAACACGGTGAAAGCCAGCAGCAGCGCGCTGGCATCCCAGTGGCGTGACAGTGTCACACCAAGCACGATCACCAGCCCGGCGGCCAGCAACCGCTCAACGGTATCGCCAAAGGAGAGCGCATCGCCCACCACCAGACCGACGGATTTGATCGGGTTATGCTCTTCAAGCCCGTGCCGGGTATGCGGATTCACCTGCATCTCGGCGGGCAGGTCGTGATCGTCCTCGCTGGTGTGGCGTTTTTGTACGCTCATCTCGGCGCTACGCAGGCCGATACCGGCAGCGAACGCCGCGAGAAAACCGGACGCGCTGAGCATCATCGCCAGCGAAAAACTCAGGCAAATCAGCGCTAACGCAATAAAATCGCTGGGTGCCACTTCCCCCTGCGCGTGGCGTGAGCGTGTGGCGACTAGGCCAATTAAGCGTCCGAGAACAAAACCGATACCCAGCCCGCCGATCAGCGCCCAGAGCAGATCGACGCTCAACCAGTGAAACCATTCCCCGGCGCTGATTGTGCCACCGGCTTTTTGCCAGAGCAGCGCCAGCATCAAAAAGGGCAGCGCGGTGCCATCATTGAGACCCGCTTCACTGGAGAGCGCGATCCTGAGGCGGTCATCATCCTGTGCATCGTTGATAGCCACCAGGCTTGCCAGCACCGGATCGGTAGGGGCGAGAATAGCCGCCAGCGCCAGCGATAACGGCCATGAAAGATTGGCCATAAAATGGGCGGCGAGCATAATCCCGGCAATGGTCAGCAACATAGCGGGCAGCGCCAGCATGATGCCCATTCGCCAGTAAGGCGAGGTAAGCGGCAGGCGGATTTTCAGCCCGGTGATAAAAAGCGACGCCGCCATCGCCATTTCCGTTATCCGGCTGGTAAGCGGGGCGTGGCGAACAATATCAATGCCAATCAGCCCCAACATCCACGGCCCGCAGGCAAAACCCACCAGCAGATAGAGGCCAAAAATGGGCACCGGGACACGGCTTATCCAGCCGTAAGAGAGAGACATAAACAACAACAAACAACCCGCCGCAGCGGTCCAGGCCAGATATTCCATACTACTCCCAAGCAAAATCATCTTCTTAACAGGTATAGCTGCTACCAAAAGATGTGCCAGCAGAGTACTCCCTAATGCCAGCACGCCGCGCCTGGCGAACGGCGTGCTGGTAACACATGGGACATTACGCGTGCGGGTTGCTCGCCCGTTTACTCCGGTACGTTACCTTCCCCTTGCTGCGATGGCCATTTCCAGTTCTGCACTTCAGGCAAGTCTTCGCCATATTCGCGAACATACTGATGGTGCGCGGCAATTTTTTGCGCCAGATCCTCCAGGATGTCATCCGCTTTGCCCTGTAACGACGGCACGCGCAAAATCGCCTCCTGCGCCAGGTGAAAACGATCCAGTTCATTGAGCACGGTCATATCAAATGGCGTAGTGGTGGTGCCTTCTTCCATAAAGCCATGCACGTGAAAATGGCGGTGGTTGTTGCGCTGATAAGTGAGGCGGTGAATCAGACTCGGGTAGCCGTGGAAGGCAAAAATCACCGGCTTATCGGCAGTAAATACCGCCTCGAAGGCCTCTTCGCTCAGGCCATGCGGATGCTGATCCTGGGTTTGCAGCGCCATGAGATCCACGACGTTCACCACCTGAACACGCAGCTCCGGCAGGTAATGACGCAGCAGGTCGACCGCAGCGAGGGTTTCCATGGTCGGCACGTCGCCCGCGCAGGCCATCACCACATCCGGAGTTTCGTTCTGCTGCACGTTTCCGGCCCACGACCAGATCCCCATTCCTGCAGCGCAGTGTTTTGCCGCGTCATCGAGGTTTAACCACTGAGGCGCAGGCTGTTTCCCGGCGACGATGACGTTAATGCGATCCCAGGTTTTCAGGCAGTGGTCGGCGACACACAGCAGGGTATTGGCATCCGGCGGCAGGTAAATGCGCACAATATCCGCTTTTTTATTGGCGACATGATCGATAAAACCGGGGTCCTGATGGCTGTAGCCATTGTGATCCTGGCGCCAGACATGCGAGGAGAGCAGGTAGTTGAGCGACGATATCGGCGCGCGCCAGGGCAGGTTGCGCGTCACTTTCAGCCACTTCGCATGCTGGTTAAACATCGAGTCGACAATATGAATAAACGCCTCATAACAGTTGAACAGCCCGTGACGCCCGGTCAGCAAATAGCCCTCAAGCCAGCCCTGGCATTGATGTTCGCTCAGGATCTCCATCACCCGACCATCGCGCGCCAGTTGCTCATCATAGGGTTTAAGCGGCTCCTGCCAGGTGCGATTCGTTACGTCGAACACTTTACTCAACCGGTTGGAGGCCGTTTCGTCGGGGCCAAACAGCCGGAAATTATCGCGGTTGTGTTCGAAAATACCGGCCAGATAGGCGCCCAGCGCGGCGGTGGATTCGGCCTGCGTTTCGCCCGGGGAGGTCACTTCGACGGCGTAGTGATGCAGGTCCGGCGTCACCAGTTCCCGGCGTAAACGACCACCGTTGGCCCACGGCGACGCGCCCATGCGCTTATCGCCGACCGGAGCCAGTACCTGTAGTTCTGTTTTGAGTTGTCCCGATGCATCGAAAAGATCGTCTGGCTGATAGCTGCGCATCCACTGTTCCAGCAGTTGCCGGTGCTCATCGTTTTCACGGCATGATGAAACCGGAACCTGGTGCGCGCGCCAGAAATCCTCCACTTTTTTGCCATCGACGGTTTGCGGGCCTGTCCAGCCTTTGGGGCTGCGCAGAATGATCAGTGGCCAGCGCGGCACGGTGGTCTGCGCCTCGCCACTGCGCGCCTGCTGCTGATAGTCACGGATGCTGTTCAGCGCCTGTTCCAGCGTTTGTGCCATCAGGCGGTGCATCCTGGCGGGTTCATGGCCGCTGACAAACAGCGGTTCGTAGCCGTAGCCGCGAAAGAGCTGTTGTAAATCATCATCGCTGGTGCGCCCGAGAAGCGTAGGGTTGGCAATTTTGTACCCGTTCAGGTGCAGGATCGGTAGTACCGCGCCGTCGCGGGCGGCGTTGAGAAATTTTATGCCGTGCCAGCTTGAGGCCAGCGGGCCGGTTTCCGCTTCGCCATCGCCAATCACGCAGGCGGCAATCAGGGACGGGTTATCGAACACCGCGCCAAACGCATGAGCAAGTGAGTAACCCAGCTCGCCGCCTTCATTAATCGAACCGGGCGTTTCGGGCGCGGCGTGGCTGGGGATGCCGCCGGGGAAAGAAAACTGGCGGAACAGCTTCTTCATGCCGTCAGCGTTCTGGCTTATCTGCGGGTAGATTTCGCTGTAGCTCCCCTCAAGCCAGGTGTTGGCCACCATGCCTGGCCCGCCATGGCCGGGGCCGCAGATATAAATCATATCGAGATCGCGCTGGCGTATGGCGCGGTTGAGATGAACATAGATAAAATTCAGCCCCGGCGTGGTACCCCAGTGGCCCAGCAGGCGCGGTTTGATATGTTCCGGCCTGAGCGGCTCGCGCAGTAGCGGGTTATCCATCAGGTAGATTTGCCCGACAGAGAGATAATTGGCCGCGCGCCAGTAGCGATCAAGCAGCTGAATTTCGTGGTCAGAGAGAGACGATATCTGTGTCATGCTTTCCTCGCGTCGTCAGAAGGTAAACCAGGCGTTGCCCTTGCAGGCGAACAAATTTCCCTTTAAGCCTGGCACACCGTGTTTTCTGATGACGAAATGAACAGCATCACGTTCCCTTTTTCGTGCAAAGCCGGACGATCAACCGGGTCCTTCACTGCCTGCGGCCAGCAGTGGAACCACCACATCGCTGATGGGCGTGGCGATGCCATGCGTGCGGCCATAGCGCTGCACCACACCGTTACGGATATCCCACTCCAGCGGGCGATTCGCCTGGCGGTCGGCGAGAATTGACGTGCCTAAGTCCGCTGGCGCACGGTGAAAACCGTCCACAATCTCCCGGGCAACGTTATCGCTGAGCACCGCGCCTTCCGCCCGCGCAACCGTCAGGCATTCACGCAGGTACGCCAGCGCCAGCGCGGTGATATCCTCGCGTGTGAACATGCCGGCACGGCGATTGGCGAGCACCATCAGGCCAGCGACCGCATTCTGCAACAGCTTGCGCCAGGCGATCGACGTAAAATCCGCTGACAATTCAACCGCGCAGCGTGTGTCGCTGAGCGCTTTCACCACCCGTTCTGCCTGCGGCACGTCCGGCAGCGTCAGGCGCGGTCTGGCGCGCAGCCAGACAGAGGCATCCGGCTCACGCTGCGCCGGGAACCAGACGACGGACGGCAGCACGCTTGCGCCGTTGACCAGTGGAGCGAGCTGGTTTTTTTGCTCGACGCCATTTTGCAGCGCGCACACAACGGTGTTTTCATCGCATAACGTCGCCAGCCAGGCGGCGCTCTGCGCAACCTGCGTGGTTTTCACCGCCACAAACACCAGATCGAACGGCTTATGCAGCGCTGCCGGATCGCTCAATACCGGGCCGGGCACCACAATTTCCCCCTCATCGTGGCGCAGAATCAACTGCGGGTGCGCGGTACGTCCGCATAAAACGGGAGCGCGGCCCACTTCGTGCAGCGCCGCCGCGATACTCGTGCCGATAGCCCCCGGGCCAAGCAGCGCAATTGTCGGAAAATTAGACATGGTGAGTTCTCCTGATGTGGTTAACCAATCATTACCGTGCCGGTCGCGATCACCATACACGCCAGCACTTTTCTTAGCGTTAACGTCTCGCCGAGAAACAGATAACCCAGTAGCGCCGCAAACAGAACGCTGGTTTCACGCAGCGCTGAAACTGCCCCCATTGGCGCGGTCGCCATCGCATAAATAATGATGCCGTAAGCCAGCAGCGAAACCAGCCCGCCGGCGGCGGCAGGCCATACATCGGGACGCCAGCGCAGTAAACTTTTTGTACCGCGAAGCCCGATATAGAGCGCGGGCATCAGCGCGCCCCATAACGCACTCATCCACACGGTATAGGCGATGGCATTACCCGCGATGCGCACGCCAATGCCATCCACCACGCTATAAGCGGCGATAAACGCGCCAGTGACCAGCGAATATTTCAGACCCGGTAGCGCCAGGCGACGGCGTTGCAGGACAAGCAGCAGAATACCGCCGGAAATCAACCCAATGCCAGCAAGCGCGTTCACGGCCATTTTTTCCCCGACAAACAGAGCCGCCGCCAGGGTCACCATCAGCGGTGAAGCACCGCGCGCAATCGGGTAGGTTTGCCCGAGATCGCCGCTCTGATAACTGCGTACCAGAGACAGGTTATAACCGACATGCAGCACCGCTGACAGCAGCGCATATTTCCAGCTTGCATAAGCCGGCAAGGGTAAAAACGGCGCCACGACAATGCAGGTGAGGGCTATCGTCGCGCACATGATGGTCATGGACCATAAGCGATCCGTGCCGCCGCGTAACAGCGTATTCCAGCTGGCATGCAGCAGGGCGGCGAATAACGTCAGTAAAACAAGGTAAGTGGGCATGTATCGATGCTAATCAGCACATACCCGGATGAAAAGTGAAGTGTCATCACACCAGCATGAACAAATACTCATACTTAGCAATAGTTAAGCTGTGCCTGTTGTGACTCTGCTAACAGCCAGCTGCGGAATGTCACAATGTGCGGCTGTGTTTCGATCCCCTGCGGGCAGACAAAATAATAGGCGGCCGGCGACGGGAAAGGCACGTCAAAAAGCCGTACCAGCGAGCCGTCGGCGATCTCCTTTTCAACGTGCCCACTGCGCGCCAGCGCAATTCCCTGGCCCAGTAACGCCGCTTCGATGGTCATATTGGTATCGGCGAAACGCACGTTCTCATGCAGCACATCGGTATTAACGCCGACCTGCTTAAACCAGGCGTCCCATTTGGGAACCAGATCGGCGCCATCGCGCGTCAGCAGCGGGTAGCGCAGCAGTTCGGCAGGTTCATCCGGCGTGCCAAAACGCTGCAAAAGTGCCGGGCTGGCAACCGGGAAAAGCTGCTCGCGGAACATAAATTCTGTATGCAGCGCCGGATAATTCCCGTGACCAAAGCGGATCGCCACATCAGCATCGGTGCTGGCGAAGTTAATGGCCTGATCGGTGCTTTCCAGCGTGACCAGAATTTCCGGGTGTAAGCGCGCCAGATCCGGCAAGCGTGGGAGCAACCATTTCAGCGCAAAAGAGTAAGTGGTGTTGACGCGCAGCCGCACCCGGCCTTTTTGCTCGCGCAAATCCGCCAGCGTGGTTTCCAGTTTGCTGAAAAATTCACGTACCAGCGGGGCGAGCGCGGCACCGGCTGGCGTCAGGCTGAGGGTTTTGCCGCGCTGAAACAGCGGTAATCCCCAGATTTCCTCGAGATTTTTTAGCTGATGACTGACGGCACTTTGCGTTATACACAGCTCTGCCGCCGCCGCGGTAAAGGTGGTGTGGCGGGTTGCCACTTCAAAAGCGCGCAGTGTCGCAGTGGGGGGAAGATCACGCATCTTACGGTTCCTGTTAATGAGCTAATGCTCATAACACCCTATGCCGAAACCGTGGGGAAAGCTACGCGAACAGGACAGTAAGCTGCCGCCATTCAGAGCAGGGTAACGGTGCTGTCTAACCAGTCCGGAAGATGTTGCCGGTACCAGGCGAGATAGCGCTGAAGATCGGTTTTCTGCCGCTCAGCAAGCAGCGTGACCACTTCGGTGACAATCCACGCTTTGGCGAGGGCAATCTCCCGGCCGAGTTCGCGCGGTGTTGCATGATCCGCAATACGACAATAGCGCCCGGCAAGCGCCTGAAAAGCGTGTGTGGTGCCCATCCCTTTTATCAGCGGCGCGAGGTCAATCGCCGGGCTTCCCGTGGAAAATCGTTCCCAGTCGAAGAGCACCAGCTCGCCGTTATGCCGTCGTCCCCAGTTACCCGCATTGCTGTCGCCGGAAATTAACCCCGGATGGCGAAAGAGCACCTCGCTGGATTGCTGAAAACGGCGCAGTTGTTGCGAAGCCGGTTCCGGCAACGCCAGCAGCGCCAGCGATTTTTCCAGCGCGGAAACTGACCAGCTGTGCGGGTGATAGCGCCATGACGCCTCTGGCGCAACGCGATGCAAGCGAGCCAGCATCGCTAACACCTCATCACCTGCCACGGCATCCTGCGAAACCGGGTGGGGAATATACTCAAGCCTTACTAACTGCCGCGCCGGATCGGCGAATAACAGCCCTGGCGAGGCAATCTTTGCCGCGTTGAGCCGGTGCGCCACATGTTGATAGAAAGCATATTCAACCTCACTGACGGGATATTTCTCAATGACGCGCTGGCCATGCTCATCAACAAAAAGCGCCACGTTCGCAGCCCCCATTTTTGATAAATCCTGAGCTGTCATCCCTTATTCCTTGCGCGCGGGTCGAGCGTTTCAGTGTAGCCTGGAGGGTGGCGACGCGAGAGCGGTTTATTCCTGCGTCGACTGCTCCTGAGCAAGCAGGCGATATTGTCTTGGTGTTAACTGATACTGTTCGCGAAACGCGCGGCAGAATGTTGATTGCTGCTGGTAACCCAGGTGCAGCGCAATATCCGTAATAGAGCGATGCGTTTCGCTCAGCAACGCTTTCGCAATCACCATGCGCCGGTAGCGGATGTACACGCCAGGCGACATGCCGGCGATTTGTTTAAAACCGCGCTGGAAATGCCAGGCAGAGTAACCGGATTTTTTCGCTAACACGCCAAGCGGTAAGGGTTCGGCAATATTGCGCTCTATCCACTGGAGAATATCCTGGATGGTTAAGCTCATCAGATATAACGAGGACTTTTTTCTCATTTCAATACCCGCTGTTAATGCGCGGCGCTTGGGGAAGTTATCTCTGTTTCCTCCCCGAACGCAAAAGCGTCATTCTGTTTACGGGCAGATGACCTGTTTCCGCCCGTCAGGTTATCCGCATCAGCAATCTTCAATAATTAAGTAGACGGCATTAAGCGGCCCGTGGACGCCGACGACTTTAATCAGCTCAATATCGGCCGTCGAACTTGGTCCGGCGATAAGATTGATACACGAGGGAAGCGTTTCGCCTTCCTTCACCCGCTGGCGCAAAACGTGCGCCAGTTGTGTGACGCCATACAGCAATCTGCTCTTATAGATAACGAACAGGGTGGTGGTGGGCAGCAGGCTGATAGCACGCCCCTGTAGCGGGGAGGAAAAGAGCACCACACCGCCGGTTTCGCACAGACCATATTCGGCGTAGACCACGCCAATACTGGCTTGTGCGGCGCGCCGCAGATTCTCTTCTCCGCTGGCTGAATCCCAGCAATGTGCTGGAAATGTGTTCTGCAAATGCGCGCTGATACCGATGTTTGCCAGCCGGGCGTCGCCGCTAATCAGCAGCGGACCGCCGCCGTACTGGTTACAGATCCGTTCGGCAAGCTGGGGAATTTGTGCCAGCGGAGCCACTTCGCAGTGGGCCTGCATAACCGTGGTCGCATATTCGATAAAACTGTCGCAGGGGTGCTGCTGGATCTGTCCGGCATAGCGGCTTGTCAGCGGAGTGTGTCCGGCAAACTCCAGCGGCGGCGGTATCTGACGCGGTTCGCGACCGAGCCGTCCGGCAATTTTTTGCATAAACGCATCGCGGTTTTCCATCAGGCTTGCTCCCCGTTTTTATGCTGTTTTTGGTGTTTTTTAAACCAACTGCGGAAACTCTCGCCATCGGCAGCGGGCAGATCGCGGGCCTCCGTCCACTTGCCGATGGCTGAGATCGTAAAGGGCATCTTGCCGTTGCGGATCATCAGTTGGGCGGCGCGTGCGCCAGCAACCATGCCAACTTTCCACAGCCGGGGGTGACGGTTGGCGTAATTGAACAGATGAACGGTGTGTCTTTCCATGGCGGGCGTTCTTCCGCTTTCCGCCAGCGTGCGGCGGTGTTCAAGGATCAGTGACGACAGCGGAATGCGCACCGGGCAAACATCATCGCAGGCGGTACATAACGAGCAGGCATAGGGCAGGTTTTTGAAATCATCATAACCGCCGAGCAACGGCGTAAGCACCGCGCCAACCGGGCCGGGATAGATTGAGCCGTAACCGTGTCCGCCGATATGACGGTAGGCCGGGCAGGTATTCATGCAGGCACCGCAGCGTATGCAGCGCAGGATGTCCTGGAAAGGCGAGCCCAGCACCTGCGAGCGGCCATTGTCGACAATAACCAGATGGAACGATTCCGGCCCGTCGCTCTCCATGCTGCCTTTCGCGCCGGTAAGCCAGGTGTTATATCCCGTAAGACGGGCGCCAACCGCGCTGCGCGCCAGCATGGTGAGGATGACGTCCAGCTCGGCGAATGTCGGCACCACGCGCTCCATGCCCATCACGGCGATATGCGTTTTCGGCACGGTGGTACAAAGCCGGGCATTGCCTTCATTGCTCACCAGACTGAGCGTGCCGGTTTCCGCGACTGCAAAGTTGCAGCCGGTAATGCCGATGTCGGCGCTGAGAAAATCCTCGCGGATCTTCTGGCGAATAAAACGCGTCATGGCTTCCGGCGTTTCGGGGCCGTTATAACCCAGCTTTTCGCGCAACACCTGCTGAATTTGATGGCGATCCCGATGAATGGCCGGTACCACCACGTGTGAGGGGGCATCTTTGGCGAGTTGCAGAATATACTCGCCCAGATCCGTTTCCACGACCTCAATGCCAGCCGCTTCAAGCGCGGCGTTCATGCCGATCTCTTCGGTGACCATCGACTTCGATTTAACGATTTTGCGCGCCCGTTTTTCCCCGGCAACCTGCAAAATATAGCGGGTGGCATCTTCATGCGTATCGGCGAAAAAGACGTGACCGCCGTTAGCGCGGATCTTTTCGCTTAACTGGTAAAGATAGGCATCGAGATTGTCGAGAACATGGGCACGAATTTCAGCGGCGTGCGAGCGCCAGTCGGGCCAGTTTTCCAGTTCATCGACCATTTTCTGCCGGTTGATACCGATCCGATCCTGCGCGTTCGCCACGGCGTGGCGCATTACCGGATCGTCAATTTGCTGCTGTACCCGGTCATAAAAAGGAACATTGCTGGTTTTTAGCGACATAGTGTTTCCTTAGCGGCTCATCAGCACATCAGCGATATGCAGCACACTCACGTTCTGGCCTTCACGCTGTAAACGCCCGCCGATATTCAGCAGGCAACTGGCATCCGCGCCAATCAGGTAATCCGGCCTGGCTTGCATGATATGCGCGACCTTTTCTTTCACCATCTCGCCGGAAATTTCGGCCATTTTGACCGAAAAGGTGCCGCCAAATCCGCAGCAGGTTTCCTGGGCGCCAAACGGTACAATTTCCAGATCACGCACTTCGCGCAGCAGTATTAGCGGTTCATCACGTACCCCGAGCTTACGAAACAGGCTGCATGAGGGGTGATAGACCGCCCGTCCTGGCAGGCGCGCGCCGACGTCGGTTACGCCAAGCTGGTTAACGATAAAGGAGGTCAGATCAACCATGCGGCTGGCAACCTTCGCGGCGCGCATCGCCCACTCAGGTTCATCGACCAGCCAGTCCCCATAGTGGCGGATCGCGTTCATGCAGGAACCGGCAGGCGAGATAATCGGGTAGTCGTTGATTTCCAGCGCCGCAATTTGCGCTTTCATACCCGGCAAGGCGTCACGAATGTAGCCGCTATTAATTGCCGGTTGACCGCAGCAGCCCTGTTTTTCAGGAAACTGCACACGGCAGCCTAACTGTTCGAGTAGCAGGACACTGTTTCGCGCCATGCGCGATTTAAGTGCGTCCCCAATGCAGGTAACAAAAAAATTTACGTTCATATTATTTAGCTTCCAGCGAAGATAACGGCATAACGTTATTTTTCATTTCAGGCAGGCGGCAAGGGCGTTTGCGCTTACCTGTTTACGCGTCTCTTTAGCGCGCCACGCGCAGCCCGCCGGTGACGCCGCGGCTTAATACGATTTGCCAGAGCTGGATATTTCTGGCGCGAAATGCGCCCGCGCAGGCGGTGAGGTAATAATTAAACATGCGATGAAATTGCGTGGAGTAATTGCCTGCTATTTGCGGCCAGGCCTGATTAAAACGGCGATGCCAGGCCATTAATGTTTTGTCGTAATCGGCACCGAAATTATGCACATCTTCGATAACAAAATAGGGCTCGCTGGCTTCGGTAATCTGTTTTAAGGAGGGCAGGCAGCCATTCGGGAAAATGTATTTATTGATCCAGGGATCGACATTATGCAGGGTTTTATTCGACCCGATGGAGTGCAGTAAAAACAGACCATCTGGCTTCAGGCAGCGATCGACGGCGTTAAAGTAGGTCGCATAGTTTTTCGGCCCGACATGTTCGAACATGCCGACGGAGACGATGCGGTCATAGCGTTTATCCAGATCGCGGTAATCCTGCAACAGGATGCGAATATCCAGCCCCTCGCTGTGGCTTTCGGCGTAGGCTTTTTGCTCTGCCGAAATGGTGATGCCTTCAACGCTGACACCATAATGGCGCGCCGCGTATTGCGCTAAACCGCCCCAGCCGCAGCCAATATCCAGCAGCGTCATGCCCGGTTTAAGCTGCAGTTTTTCACAGATCAGCGCGAGCTTATCCTCCTGCGCCGCGCAGAGTTCATCGGCGTTTTTCCAGTAACCGCAGGAGTACTGCATATGGGGATCGAGCATGCGGCTAAACAGATCGTTACCCAGATCGTAATGCACTTCGCCCACTTGCCAGGCGCGGCGACGGGACTGAGGGTTGATGATGCGAGCCGCGGCAATGCGCATCAGGTCGGCCAAACGCGCCGGGCGCTGCTCATCAAGTCTGGCGCGCAATAGCTTGTCAAAAAACGCATCGAGCTGTTTGCAATCCCACCAGCCCTCCATATAACTTTCACCGAGCCCGAGTGAACCCTGCTGCAACACGCGCCTGAAAAAACGCGTGTCATGCACGCGGATATCCCAGGGCTCGGGACCATTAATCATGATGCCTGCCTGGGACAGCAGTTCCTGGACGATCCGCAGCCAGTGGCCGGGTTTACTGATCACATCGACGGTACATTCGTTAGCCATCATCTTTCCTTCAACGTAGCGTGCGCTCAGCCGGTAATTCCCCCGTTATTCACTGCCCGTCAGTGCGAAAAAGGCTTATCGCTCAGGCAGCTGGCTGGTAAATTGTTCACAACGGGTGAAATATATTTATGACCCGTTCATTATTCAGGAAACCCGTTTTGCCTGCGCTGTGCTATCAAGACAAACTTCATCGAATAGAGGTCAGGTTGTTATGTGCTCAAAGCTTGTGTTGCCGCCTCGTCAGCCCATTAGCGGCCAGCCCGCGCCGGTGCTGATGACCTTGCCTCGCCCGGTGTACTTTCGCAGTTACCCTTTACGCGGCGATACGGGCGTGGACATGCATGAGCATCCGTTTGCGGAATTTCTCTATGCGCGCGAGGGAAGTATGCGGGTGGAAATTGAAGGGAAGACGCTGGTGGTGCCCGTGCTTTACGGCGTCTGGATCCCGGCGCGCGTGCCGCACCGTCTTCTTGCCGGCAGCGACGTATTGCTGGAAAGCCTGTATGTCGAGGCCGATTTTGCCACCATCCCCTTTAGCGGCAGTAAGGTGGTGGTGGTGAGTGATTTTGTGCGTGAGTATATTCACTACGCCACGCAAAACGTGCCGGAAAAGTATGACGACGCAGGCGATGACGCGCAGTTAGTGCAGGTGCTGATTTCGCTGCTCAGACGTTTACCCGATGCCGGGTTATCGGTCTCCTGGCCGGTATCACCGTTGCTGACGAGAGTTTGCAGCCAGATCCAGAAAACCCCCGGCGACGCGCACAGTATTGAACAGTGGGCCTCCTGTAGCGGTATGTCGGTGCGCACGTTCTCGCGCCGTTTCAAAAAGGAGACCGGCGTGGCGTTCAGCGAATGGAAAAAACGGGTGCGTTTGCTGGAATCCGTGGTGATGTTAAAAAACAAACGCAGCGTGACGCAGGTGGCGCTGGAGCTTGGCTATTCAAGCCCGGCCTCGTTTACCTTTGCGTTTCGCGCCATGTTCGGCGTGCCGCCAACGCGCTATTAAACAGAGACTACCCGCCGCGCTTTTTCAGCCGCGCCGGGGCGCGCGTCATTCATACTGCCGCTCTTTACGAACACCTGAAAAAAGCCGGCGTAGCCACCAGATAACCAGCGCCAGCAGGGCGATTGCACCCAGCACGGCAAACGCCACGCTGTAGGAGTATTTCGCCGCAATTGTTCCCGCCATCGCCGGGCTGAATGCGGCTCCGGCACCCTGCAACAGCATGATAAAGCTCTGCCCGGCGTTGGTGTGCCCGCTGCCTTCCAGCAATTTAACGATATAACCGGGTACCGCCACGCCCAGCAGCCCTGCGGCCACGCCATCCAGTATCTGAACCGGGATCATAAAAAGCGGTCCTGCCGAGACGCAGGCAAGCGCCGCGCGCAGCGGCAGAACCAGTAACGCTGCGGTAATCAGCAACGGGTAACCATATTTTCCCGCCCTGGCGGCGGCAAATAAGGCGACGGGGATCATCACCAGTTGCGAAATAATGACGGTCGCCGCCGCATATACACCGGCGCTCATTTCCCCGCCGGGCGCGGAGGCCACCCGCATGCTGAGCATCGGCAGCAGCGCCGCGTTAGCCAGGTGAAACAGCATCAGCGTCACGCCGGTCGCAATAAGGGCCGGGTGGGTGATAATCGCACTGAGGCGGGGGACGGCCGCCGGATCTTCGCCGTGACTGAGCCCCCGTGCGGCGCGGTTATCAATGTCGTTATTGCGAACAGCAAATACCGCGAACGTTGCGCATATCGCCATGCCGGTCATCAGAATAAAAACGGCATCGGTACCGAAATACCCCACCAGAATGCCCGCCAGGATCGCGGCACTCATATTTCCGCCGTGGTTAAACGCCTCGTTCCTGCCCATCTGCTGGTTAAAGCCAGACGGGCTGGTTAAGCCAAGCGTAATACCCATTAACAGCGGCGCAATAAACGCGGCGGATATGCCGGTGACAAGTTGTGAAAAACCGACGACAAAAAGTGTCGGATACGCCCAGAGTAACAGCGTGGCGGCGGTGATCAGCAAGCAGCAGGTAACGAGAATGCCGCGCTTATGCCGGGTGGCGTCAGCGACCAGCCCGGAAGGCATGGTCGCCACCAGACCCGCCAGACCGCCGGCTGTCATCATCCAGCCAATGTTGTCGGCTTGCCAGTGATGCTCAGTGAGAAAGATCCCCAAAAAGGGGCCAAGGCCATCCCTGACATCCGCCATGAAAAAATTCACTAAACAGAGTGCCTGTAGCGAGCGTAACGGCATAGAACCCCTTTTTATGTGCATGCGCTGCGTTCCTGAAGTCCCGGTTTTCCGCATCCTGAAAGCGGGTTGTTATCCGCTTCCGGCGGCTGGCAGACAAAACAGATGCCGTATCGAACACCTGTGAGAAGGGATAATAATCGGCTTTCACGTCAATCGTGTGATACATAAATGTAACATTCTGTCGTGCTGGCGAAGGGGCGCAGGAAAGGCGGTCGACTGCAAACGTGTGGTGAGTCTGTATCTTCAAGGCGGCTGACGATGCCGACGGTGTTTGACGGCTATGCCAGCAAAAGCACGCCTGGACAACAGCGACCATCAGCAGCGCCGTGCTTTGGGCGGCACTGCCGATATTGTGGCGTTTTTAGCTAGCGGATGGCGTGCCAGTCAAATGCGATCAACCACCGCTTCGGTAGCGGAGTTAAGCCGCTCCACTAACAGGCTAATAAAGCAGACGGCCAGCAGCGGTGTGTTGCCAGCCATTCACCGCTGCGGGTTACGTCAGTGCGTCGCTTTTGGGATATAGTAGAAAACTATCTTTTTATAACAGGTGGCACTGGCAATGGCTTTGATCCCAAAAAACTACGCGCGGCTGGAAAGCGGTTATCGTGAGAAAGCACTGAAAATCTATCCGTGGGTGTGCGGGCGCTGTTCCCGCGAGTTTGTCTATTCAAATCTGCGAGAATTAACGGTTCACCATATCGATCACGACCATACCAATAACCCGGAAGATGGCAGCAACTGGGAGCTGTTGTGTCTGTTTTGCCATGACCACGAACACTCGAAATATACGGAAGCCGATCAGTACGGCACTACCGTAGTGGCGGGGGAAGACGCGCAGAAAGATGTCGGGGCCGCGACGTATAACCCCTTTGCCGATTTAAAATCGATGCTGAATAAGAAAAAATAGCGCCAGCACCGTTCGCTCCTGCCCGCAAAAATCAGTGCCGGGCAGGTTGGCAACAAGCCGTCAGTCGTGGCGTTAAGTAAGCGTGCTAAACAGGTTTTGCCCGCAAGCTGGCAGGTAAGTACAGACAAGGATCCCAATGATTAACTTCAGCAAGCCTCTTCTGGCGCCGCCTCTTCAGGTCGGTGACACCATTGGTTTTTTCTCTTCATCAGCGCCGGTAACCACCACGGCACCCAATCGGTTTAGCCGTGGGAAACGCTTCCTGGAGGAGAAAGGGTTTCGTCTTCAAGCCGGTCGTCTGACCGGCAAGTCTGATTTCTATCGCTCCGGCACGATTGCGGAGCGAGCGCAGGAGTTCAACGAACTTATTCGCGATCCGCAAATTCGCTGTGTGATGTCGACAATAGGGGGAAATAATAGTAACGCCTTACTGCCTTTTATTGATTATGACGCCCTGAAAGCAGACCCAAAAATAATCATTGGTTATTCAGATACCACTGCGTTACTGGCGGGAATTTATGCGCGAACGGGATTAGTTACCTTTTATGGCCCGGCATTGGTTGCTTCATTTGGTGAATTTCCGCCGCTGGTGGATGCCACTTATCACGCGTTTATTGAAATACTTTGCGGACAGAATAACGGTCACTACGACTATGTTTTACCGGAAAAATGGACGGATGAACGGCTTAACTGGGATGATGCCGAGCCGGTACGGGCTAAAACACTGTATGCGAATAATTGCCGGTTTATCGGGCAGGGGGTACACACAGGGCGCGTTATTGGCGGTAACCTGAATACGTTATCGGGTATCTGGGGGAGTGAATGGATGCCTGAAATACGATCCGGTGACATTCTGTTCATTGAAGATAGCTTAAAAGATATTGCCACCGTTGAACGTTCATTCGTGATGCTGAAACTCAATGGCGTGTTTAAAAAAGTGCGGGCGATCCTTCTTGGTAAACATGAATTATTCGATAACGCCGGAAGCGGCCGGACGCCTTACGATGTATTGCGCGAAGTTTTAGGTGACGAAAACGTTCCGATCGTGGATGGTTTTGATTGCTGCCACACGCATCCGATGCTGACTTTACCCCTTGGTTCAACGCTTACCCTTGATTTTGACAATCAGAAAGTATCCATCGTCGAACCCTGGCTGTCAGACAGGTAATAAGCCGCCACCGTTTATCACTTGGCCGCGAACAGTGCCCTCCTCATCAGGAGGGCACTTACTGGCAAGTCATAACCGTCAGAACGATTCCCAGTCAGCACTATGACCTGTCGACGTTGCGGGCTTCAGATCAACCTTGCGGTGAGGCGCCGCTACGCTTTTTTTCGGCTTAACGGTATCGGAACGCAGTTTGAACACCGAAACCAGTTGTGCAAGTTGCTCAGCCTGTTGTTCCAGTGATGATGATGCCGCAGACGACTCCTGAACCAGCGCGGCATTCTGCTGTGTCGTTGAATCCAGCTCGGTGACCGCCTTACCAATCTGATCGATACCTCTGCTCTGTTCTTCCGACGCACTGGAGATTTCGTTCATGATGCCACTCACATTGGTGACAGAAGAGACAATCTGCTCCATCGTCGTCCCGGCTTTATTGGCCATTTCTGAACCGGTGACCACACGTTGTACGGACTCTTTAATCAGGCTTTCGATCTCTTTGGCGGCCTGAGCGCTGCGCGATGCAAGGCTTCTTACTTCTCCCGCCACCACGGCAAAACCGCGCCCCTGTTCACCTGCGCGCGCCGCCTCAACGGCTGCGTTTAGCGCAAGGATATTGGTCTGGAAAGAGATGCCATTGATGACGCTGATAATATCGGTGATTTTGTTTGAGCTTTCGGTGATCGTCTCCATCGTGCTGACGACATCCCAGACAATTTTCCCACCGGAACGCGCATGTTCCGCCGCCAGCACCGCGAGCTGGCTGGCTTCACGCGCGTTGTCGGCATTACGCTTAACCGTTGAGGTCAACTCTTCCATGCTGGCCGCCGTTTCAACCACCGCGGCAGACTGCTGTTCTGTGCGGGAGGCCAGATCCGTATTGCCTGCTGAAATGTCCGAAGAGGCATTGGCAACATGAACCACCGACTCTTTTATCTGGGTGATCATTTCGCGAAGCTTGTCGTTCATCACGCCCATGGCCAGCGTCAGGCGACCCAGTTCATCTTTTGACTGAGGCTCAATGGTTGCGGTCAGGTCACCTTCGGCAATACGTTCTGCCAGCGTCAGATTGTGTTTTATCTGCCGTGTCATCTGGCGCGTAAGCAGCCAGGCGACCAGTAACCCCGTCAGTACGGCGCAAAGGGCAACCACGCCCATGATGATCATCACCCGCTGAATGATATCGATATTTTTCTGCGTCTGGCCTGTAACCAAATTCGAGGTAACGGTATTAATTTTTTCTGCCACGGCGGTCAATTCCGTCGCCGCCTTCTGCGACTCTTTTAATGCAGCCGCATATGCTGTGACGTGCCCCTGCAGGCCGCTGAGAAACGCCTGCGCCATCTCTTTGTCTTCAGCGCTAAACGCCGCATTTTCAGCGTTAAGCATTTTCGTTGCGTCATCGTACTGACGGGCAAAAATGTCCATTCCTTGCTTACCCGCCGATGACTGGATCTCATACGCCGTCGTCCAGATATTGTTGAGGCGGTTCAGCAACGCTATCTCGTTTTTGGTGGTGGTTTCCTGCTGCTCAAGGCGGGTAGTGAATTGATTGAGCAGGGTTTTCATATCAGCTGATGTCAGGTTCTGTGACTGCCCGACGGTCACTTTTTCCAGCTTAACAAACGTGTCCCGGTGAGTGGCGTAATCCGGGATAGTGCTGCGCAGTTCATCAAACAACACGCGGGCGTCATCGTCCCAGGTGTAGTCCAGGCCAGTAACTGCTTTCTGGTCCATTTTTTCAATGGCGACTTTGTTCGCCTCAAGGGATTTTTCATCGTGGTTTAATTGATACGTCAAACGGTTACGCCGCGCGGTATTTAGCTCCGTACTGATTTCATTGATTAATTTTCCTTTCAGGGCGTGGTCGCGAATATTGCTGGATTGCTGAATGCTGATAAGTGAAGACAGAACAATGATAATTATCAAAACCGCAAATCCGCCAAACAGCTTGGCAGCGACAGGCAGGTTTTTTATTGACGGTAACAGCTTTGGCATAGAGGTATCCTCAATAATAATTCTTAATATTCAAAAGACGGTTTCATTTTCACTTCTTATCAGATTGCAGGTGTCTTCACTTCTTAAGAGGACGCTGGAGACAGGACTTATCAAAATACTTATCGACAATTGCCGCACATTTTTTAATGAAAAAAAGAAAAAAATTGCAGGCGAAAAATATATTTTAAGTAAATGAAGCACATTGCATTATAGATAGCGAAAAAAGCCGTGTGCTTTTATTCGATCAGCGTTGTAATCATGAGTCAGCAAAGGTTTTTATTGGCAGAGATAAAACTAAGAGGGAATATATTATATGTGCCGTCATTCATACTGACGGGCTTGCGAAATTACCGGTTAGCCTGGTTTTAATTAGTGCTCTATGTTCTTTGGGGATAGCGGCGAATTAAATGTGGGCGGGCTCTCAATATTTATTCATCTGGCAGGATGTTTCTTAATGTCGCTTTTCTGGTTGTGCCAAACAGCACTACGCCTGTCTGGCGGCGCCGCTCTCCGTTTTGCCGAAATGCGGGCAATAAAAAACCCGCACCAGGCGGGTTTTTTATTCTCAGTCGCGCTTAACTGCTCAGGCTGTTTGCCTTCATCGCTGTGGTAAGCACCGCTGATAAAGGGCAGGACTTACAGCGCGGTAACGTTACCAGCTGCAGGGCCTTTCGCGCCGCTTTCGATGGTGAAGGAGACTTTCTGACCTTCATCCAGGGTTTTGTAGCTGTCGCTCTGGATTGCAGAGAAGTGAACAAACACATCTTTGCTGCCGTCGTCCGGAGTGATAAAGCCAAAACCTTTATCAGAGTTGAACCATTTTACTAAACCAGTCATTTTATTAGACATTGATATTTCCTTAATTAATGAGCCACGAAGCGCGGCGATAATGGCCTGTGATTATAGAGTGACTTATTTGGCACTTAGGAGGAGGCTCACGAAGAAGGGTATCTTTGGATAACTCTTGAACTGAGGACTGCTTTACTAAAACTGCTTTCATAAGGTCTGTATTCCAAACCGATGGCGCTATTAAGACATAGCGAGTTCGATTTGGCAACGTTTATGTTTTTTTATTTTAACCACTTACACGCCCGGATGGCTGCATGGCTGTCTGTTTTGCCTGGCTTTAAGTACTTTCTCAAGCCTGTTATTTCGCAGAGTTTTTGCAGGGTTGCATTGCCAATTCGCTTAGCGTACAAAACAAAAAGGCCACCGCAAGGTGGCCCCGGTCATCATTTTCTCGATTTACCTGCGTCCGAGCGTTTCTCACGAACCCTTCCGTTATTGTTGCGATCGCGAGGTTGTGTGCCACCACCAGGTTTAGGTACGACGACGTCTGGATTAAGTGGTCTTCTGTCAGCCATGTTTTCGTCCCCCAAGAATGGCAAAAGTGCCATCGACGGTGATACGCCGCGCTTGTTGACCTTGCAACGCGGATCGGACTACATATTGAGCAGCATCAAATTTATCCTCGTATCAGCACAGGCAGCAGGACGGAAATCAGGCCATTAAACGAAGCAGAATCGATGCGGCTGCCATGGCAGACTTTTTCTCAGAACACAATGAGGAGATTTATGGATCTGACAACGCATTTTACAGCGGTTGACGGGGTCTTTTATCGCGCAGTTGATCCGGCTTACCGGCACTTTGCATTAGCCGGCTCCAGAGCGCCAGGGCGCTATTCTGACAGCCATCAGCCAACGCTGTACCTGAGTTCATCGCCGGCTGGTGTAGAGGCAGCCATGCAATCCCACCGTAGCAACCGAAGCGCCAGCCTGGAAATAGTCAAAGTCAGGGTTATGGCAAAGAACATTTTTGATCTCCGGAGTGCAGATGCCGTGCTGGCTGCGGGCATTAATCTTCAAGATGCGATTGCGCCATGGCAGGAAATGGTGAAAGAGGGCGGCGTTCCCGGCTCGTGGGGTGTGCGTAATCGGCTGGAATTACTCGGCTTTAATGGTTTAATTGACCCTTCGCGTAAAGCGCCCGGGCTCTGGCATCTGGTGCTTTTTGCCTGGAATGACAACGGCCAATGTCAGGTCAATATTATTGAATAGTACGAAGCTGACATAACGCACCGGATAGACACCACTACGGTCTGGCTACGATGCTGAGTACCGTGCTGGAAGCCAAAAGCGTACATGGCGGGCGAAAGAAATGCCTGCCGCGACGCCGTTACTGGCCATGACGTCGCGATGTTGTCCGGCAATTTTCCTTTCTTGCGAAACGCGTTCACATTCCCTTCTTGTTGGCGGGCTATTTTCCCTCGGGTGATGTTTTTTTAACCACAAACGCGGAGGACAGCATGAGAGGATTAACGAAGACACGCCTGGCCACTGCCGTTATGGTGTGCACTTTTTCTGTTTTTGCTGCCCCGGAGGGCGATATAAAACCGCCGCCGTTACAAAGGGATAGCCCGCCCGTGCCGGGATCCCTCGTGTATGGTGTCGTCCAGCAAACTACCACCCCGGTCGATACGTTGAACAATGTGGTTAAAAATCTGCCGGCGCTGGAAAACGGCAAGCGTTATGAAGTCCGGCTGGAAGTGAGGGAGCTGGCACCGGCGCCACCCGTTCCCCCCGCACCCTAGTTAACCACGGTTCAGCCCCTTTCCGGGGCTTTAAACAAACACGTACCGGCTTGTGTCGGCCTGGTTATACGTCACGCTTTGGGTTCATTTATGGATCGCAAACTCCTGTCAAAAAATGCTGTCACCACAATAAAAAATACCGGCACAAAGAAAATCGCGAATACGGTGCCGCTGATCATGCCCCCGAAAACCCCAATACCGATGGCATTCTGCGTGCTGGCGCTGGCACCACTGGCGAGTATCAGGGGAACAACGCCCAGCGTGAAGGCTAACGAGGTCATCAAAATCGGGCGCAGCCGTTGTCGGGACGCCACAAATGTTGCCTCCAGGGTGCTCATGCCCTGGTGGCGTAGCTGCCGGGCAAATTCGACAATCAAAATGGCGTTTTTGGCTGAAAGACCAATCAGGGTAATTAGGCCCACTTTGAAAAAGACATCGTTGGTCATACTGGCGGCGCTAACAGCAATAAGCGCGCCGATAAGCCCCAACGGCACGGCCAGCATCACGGAAACGGGAATTGACCAGCTTTCATACAGTGCCGCCAGCACCAGAAATACCACCAGCACAGACAGGAGGATTAACCCTGGCAACTGGGACGCCGAGGCTTTCTCCTGCAACGAACTGCCCGCCCACTCGCCGGTAAACCCTGGCGGTAATGCCTTTGCCAGTTGCTCCATAGTTTTCATCGCTTCACCACTGGCGTGACCCGAAGCGGCGCTGCCGGTAATGCGAATGGCCGGGTATCCTTGATAACGATTGAGTTGCTGCGGGGCCTGGTGCCAGGACGAGGTGACAAAAGCTGAAAGTGGCACCATTTCCCCGAGCCTGTTTTTTACGGATATTTTTAACAGCGTTTCAGGCTGCATTCGGTAGGCCGCATCGGCCTGCACAATGACCTGCTGGACACGGCCAGCATTGGTGTAGTCATTAACGTAGTTTGAACCCGAGGTGACAGAAATAGCCTGATTGATCTCCTCAAACGATACGCCTAACGCTTGCGCTTTTTCCCGGTCGATGTTCAGGGAAATAGAGGCCCCCTCGGGTAATCCATCGATATAGACATCCGCAAGATTTGCACTCTTGTTTGCCTGTAAAACCAGCCTGTCTGCGGCCTGTTTCAGCGCCTCGTAGCCTTTGCCCGCTCTGTCTTCAACATAAAAGGTGAAGCCGGAAGAGGTGCCCATATCAGCGATAGCGGGCGGCAGCAGACTCATGGTGACCGCGTCGGGCACGGATTGCATTTTTGCCTGAATGAGATCGGCTTCATCCTGGGCTGCGATGCCCTTGCGCGATGACCACGCTTTTAAGGTCGTAAAAGCCAGCGCGGAGTTTTGTCCCGAGCCTGAAAAACCGAAACCGAGGATCATAATATTGCTATCAACGGCTTGCCGTGCCGCTACCTCATCTTCATAGCGTTTCACCACCGCGAGCGTGCGCTGCATCGTGGCCTCGGAGGGAAGCTGAATGGAGGACATAAAATAGCCCTGATCCTCTTCGGGCAAAAAAGAGGATGGCAGCGTGATTAACCCCATCACCAGGGCCGCGCACAGCGCGGCATAGAGCAGCATCATTCGCCCGGCGCGCTTTACTACATACCCCAGTCCCGCGGTATAACGTGAAGAGAGCATCTGAAAATAACGGTTAAACCCGGCGGCGAATTTTCCCGCTGACGACGCGTTTTCCCGTTGCGGCTTCAGCAGGGTGGCACAGAGCGCAGGCGTCAGCGTTAAAGCTAAAAAAGCGGAGAACAGGATCGATACCGCCATCGAAACCGTGAACTGGCGGTAAATCACCCCGACCGAACCGCTGGCAAAGGCCATCGGGATAAATACGGCGGTGAGCACCAGCGTAATGCCAATAATCGCCGGTGTGATTTCCCGCATCGCTTCGCGGGTCGCCTCGCGCGCCGGGAGGCCTTTTTCTGCCATCAGTCGCTCAACGTTCTCGACGACAACAATCGCGTCATCGACGATGATACCAATGGCTAACACCATGCCAAACATGGTCAGAATATTGATGGAATAGCCGCTTAGCAGCATCACGGTGAATGTCCCGAGCAGCGCCACCGGAACAACAATGGCCGGGATGAGCGTGCAACGGATATTGTGCAAAAAGATCAGCATCACCAGAAAAACCAGCACCATCGCTTCGGCTAACGTTTGTACCACTTTGATGATCGACGCTTTGACAAAAGGGGCGGTGTCGAACGGAACGGTAAACGCCATGCCCTGCGGCAGCGCGGTGCTCAGTTCGGCCAGCCGCTGATGAATCCCTGCGGCAGTGCTGATGGCATTCGCGCCTGGCGAAAGCTGAATCGCTGCTGCCGTTGCCGGAACGCCATTTTCCCGGATGCCATAGGTATAACTCTGTAACCCAGACTCCACGCGTGCGATATCGCCAAGCGTCAGACGCGCGCCGTCCGTGGTCGCTTTGAGGGTGATATTTTTAAATTCCGCAACAGAGGTGAGTTGCCCCTTCACGGTTAACGGATAAGTGACGTCCTGGCCCGGCAGCGCCGGTTCGTCTCCCGATCTGCCGGGTGAAACCAGCACATTCTGTTGGCTCACCGCGCTGATGACGTCACTGGCTGAAAGCTGGTAATGGTGCATTTTTACCGGGTCAAGCCAGATGCGCATGGCTTTTTCACCGCCGAACAACTGAACCTTGCCCACGCCCGGCACGCGACGAAGTGCATCGCTGATGTTTCTGGCGAAATAATCACTCAGATCCGCCTCCTGATAGGCACCCGTTTCGGATTTCAGTCCGACCATCAGCAGAAAACCAGACTCGGCCGCTTCAACGCTGACACCGTTTTGTCTCACCGCCTGCGGTAGGCGCGGCTCCACGGTTTTTACCTTATTTTGCACATCCATCTGCGCGAGTTTGCTGTCCGTTCCGGGTTTAAACGTCACTGTGATAGACGCCATGCCGCTGGTATCGCTGGTGGACTCGAAATAGAGCAAATTGTCGACACCGGTGATCTCTCGCTCGATAAGTGAAACCACCGAGCTATTCATCATGTCAGGCGATGCGCCAGGAAAACTGACCGAAATAATAATACTCGGCGGTGCGACCGACGGATATTGTGCGACCGGAAGATGCGGGATGGATAAACACCCACTCAATATAATGAACAGTGCAACAACCCAGGCAAAAACAGGCCGGTCAATAAAAAACTGTGGCATGAAATCAATTCCGAACAATTAAGGCGAGGTGAGTAAACTCAAGGTTTCTGCTGCGGTGATAATGTCCCGGTATCGACATCATCCGTCTTGACGCGTTGACCAATGTCTTTAAGTTGTGAAAACTTCTCCAGCAGTTGCGGAGCATCATCAAGGCTGGTGGCAAACATCCACATATACGTCATTACCGAATAAATATGCCCGGCGTTCACCCCCTGGGTTGAGGTCATTAATATAATGGTCAGGGTAAAGAGCAGGGCGATCAGCACGCCGATCGCCAGGTATCCCAGCGCTTCACGATCGGAAAGTCTGATTCGCAAGCGGGCAAGGGAGGAATAATGGCGGTTAAGCGAGAGCGTGGTGGCTTTATGCACATAGTCCACCTCCTTCTCCAGTCGGTTATTCAGCCGGTTAAACAGCAACTCATTTTTACGGGTATAGCCTTTAAGAAAGCACGACAGAATAATGACAATAACCACACACATCACCCCGGCGTGAAACTCAATGATGAGCAGCATAATGGCCGCGCCAAAAAGGGAAATAATCGAGGTCATCAGCATCGGCAGATGCATCTCAAAGAAATCAACAAATTCACGGGCTAACACCACCCGTGCGGCGATGGTTGAGTGATTAAGCTGATATTTACGCTGCGCAATAATAACCGATACGGCAAGACCGGCATAAATGCGTGCAAATGTGCGCGTATCGATGCTGCGACGGGTTGCACCGAGGATCCAGATAAAGAGGATCATCAGCCCATACAGCGCGGCTGTAAGGGCATTCCCCGCCAGAATCGCGTTGATAGCGATGCCCGCCAGCACGGGATATAACAAATAGGTCACGTTTTCCGCAATCACCAGCAAAAAAGTCACCGAGAGCTTTTTCCCGTTTTTTACGGCCAGATGTTTTAATGTCCTTTTCACATTTTCAGTGGAGGACGGTGGGTGTTTATTTATCGACGTCATTATAAAAAAGTATCTACCCGGTATGGATGAACAATCCTGGCTTACCTTTATGCTTAATCACCCCTGCGCTTTCATTGCGAGCCGATTAACATATGCGCCAGAATTACAGTGCATTGATGCAATGTATCGTTTTGATGTTTACGCAGAATGGCTGCTTTATGGAGGCTATATGGAGGCAGCTAGTTTATCTGCGATATAAAGATGCCAGAATTTTCTGGCTACTTGTCACCACGCTTATCGCCAAAAATCGTTGCTTCGCATTCAACAAGATTCAGAGGATCCGCAATAAAAGGTACATCGGCGTAACGCCGAGGAAAATAATCAAAAAACACTCATAATAAAAACTAAAATCATAAATATCAGGAAACCTCAGTAACAGAATATTAAAGATGAGAATAAGGTGAAGAAATATGATGACCAAAACGAAGGTGACAAGCGCCAGCTCTTTTAGTACGCCCGCTTTTTCCTGTAGCAAAAACAATAAAAGTGAAACGCTTAACGCCGAATAGATAAACGGTGATGAAAGCAGCGTCGCACCTACTTTTTCCTCAACGTTGTGCATCAAAATAAGCCATATATAGAACATTCCCCATAACCATAGCGAAAATATCATCAATGAACTGATTTTTTCAGTGGTGAGCTTCCGTAAGTACTTCATTGATATTTCTACTCCGAAAGATAGCGTTACCGGTAATGAAATAAGATGTTTTTACCGTGTTTATTTATGTCGTCGTTTTCCAGTAACACGTTATTTTCTATGTCTTACTTTCTATTGTTATCCAGGACTGTGGAAAATTGATTACCCGAATGTGGAGCGAGTGTGTACGTCTGCCTGGTAAATATTCACTTGCGGATGTTGCCGTCAGACATTGAGAAAAAAATGAGACGTCAGCGGGTTTACCTGTATGCAACTTTCGTCGCACAAGCGGGTCTCATGTTCGCTGATGACCTGCGCGTTATTGCCTGGCTTCAGAAACAGCTTAGAAAAACGGCATTTGCATCGGTGCATTAACCTCAGCGAAAACATCGGTGTATGCTTTCGCGCAAGCCAGGTCACAGAATGCCTGCAATATCAGTGGTGGGTGGAGAAATCATGAACGACAACTATCTTATTCTTGTTGCTGAAGATGATGATGAAATAGCGGATATTCTGACCAGTTATATTCAGCGTTCGGGGATGCGCACCCTGCGCGCGGCGGACGGCGAGCAGGCAATAGATACCTGTCGGCTGAAAAAGCCCGATTTGGTATTACTGGATATTCAGTTGCCAGTGTTCGATGGCTGGACTGTCCTTTCCACACTGCGAAAAGAGAGCAATATTCCGGTCATCATGGTTACGGCACTGGATCAGGATATCGACAAACTGATGGGGCTGCGGCTTGGCGCGGATGATTATGTCGTTAAACCTTTCAATCCCACTGAGGTGGTCGCACGTATCGAAGCCGTGCTGCGCAGGGCAAAGGCCAGCCACGAACAACTCCACAACAAGCCTATCCGCACCCCCTTTTTAACGGTGTATCCGCAAGATTTTTATGTGGAGATCAATGGTTGCGGCGAGGTTATCTCTCCCTTACTGACAACGACCGAATTCAAACTGCTGGCCTATCTGGCGCGTAACCCGCGAAAAGTCTGCTCGCGCGAAGAGTTGCTCAATGCCTGCCTGCCGGAAGGCGATACCCTGGATCGCACGGTGGACAGCCATATGAGCAAACTGCGCAAAAAGCTGGAAAACTGCGGGTTAAAAGGGGTTCCGGAAAGTATTCGCGGCATGGGTTACCGGTTAGGTGAAAACAAATGAACAAAGGCCATCCGTTAAGCCGCCAGGTTCTGGCGTTTATGATTTCGCTGACGCTGACGGTTATTGCTGTCTCGGTTATCGGCTCCTACCTGTTTTATACCTTTATCATTTATTACATTCCCGGCGGGGCAATGGCCGGGAATGAGGATCAGATGACCTATCTGGACTGGTTATGGATCCTGATTGCTTCCGCGATAAGTTTATCCATCTCGCTTTTTTTTACGGTAAAACTGTCGGCAAGAATATTGACCCCGTTAAGCTCCGTTGCGACCAGCCTGCGCAGAATAGCCCAGGGCGATCTGGGCGCACGAGCGTTTTGCGCCAGTTCCCATCTGGGTGAGCTTAATCATCTGGTTAATGACTTCAATGAGATGGCGGAAAAACTACAAACAATGGATGCGCAGCGCAGATCCTGGAATGCCGCCATCGCCCATGAACTGCGCACGCCGGTTACCATTCTGCGGGGCCGTTTACAGGGGCTGGTGGATGGCGTATTCGAGCCAAATCCAACCTTGTTTAACAATCTGCTAAAGCAAACCGAGGGTTTATCCAGCCTGATAGAAGATCTGCGGGTGGTGAGTTCATCCGGCGGGGCCGAATTTACGTTAACGCTCGCGGAAGTGGATTTGCAGGAGATCATTCAGAGCGCGGTGGATTCCTTTGCGCTGGAATTTAAACGCAGCCATTTTACCGTCGCGACCGAATTACATCCCCAGCAATGCCAGTGCGATCCGCTGCGAATCATTCAGTGTCTGACTGTCCTTTTCGATAACGCGATAAAATATGCCACCTCTAAAAGCATGGTGATCCGCCACGGTGCGAATGAACACGAGAACTTTATTCTCATCGAGGATGGGGGGCCGGGGATCCCGGAGGCGTTTCATAAATTTATGTTTCACCCCTTTCAGCGCGGCGCCAGTGCAAGGGATACCAATCCGGGAGGCTGTGGGCTGGGGTTGTCAGTGCTGAAAGCCATCATGCTTGCCCATCAGGGCGACGTTACCTACACGTTAACCGATCAGGGCCATTCCATTTTTCGCCTCTCATGGCCCCTACGGAAACAACCGTGATTACGCTTTCAGTGTCTGCAACTGCGGGTTGGTTTGTCTCGCGGCCATATTCCACATCTCACCCAGCCGGGTATCCCACTCTGGCGGTGAGATTTGTAACTTGCCGCGCCGGGGGCTGAGGGTGATTTCACTGAAATAAATAACATCACGCTGCAGCATAAGATCAATTCGGCAATAATCGATCCCGGTTGACAGCTCCTGCGCAGCGGTTATTGCCTTATGCAATAATTCCGGTTCAGGTATCGCCCCGGGGGTATTGGGATATTCCAACTGAAAGGGCTGCAACTGCCAGCAGCGATTGTAGACATTAATAAAACCGTGACCGGCGTCATCGGTAAAATCCGCTTCGATAAAACCCGCGATGCCGTGAAAACAGTGTATTCTCAGCATTTCTGGCGTGCGGCTTTTGTCTCTTTCGGAAAATAAATCAATGTATTTTTCGCACAATATAACCGGTTTGATGTTTTTATACTGCCATTCCCGGGTGGTGTAATACATATTTTTGCGCAGGGCAAAATCCAGCTTCTGCAGCGCGCGTGCAATATTGAGTTTATCCTTATCGGTGCATATTACTGCGCTACCACTGTCGTGATTACACTTCAGCACAAACTTGTCCGGTAACTGGCTGAAATCGATGCTTTGCACGTTGTCATAGACGCAAAGCAAGGTGGGTAATTGTACTTTCTGCGTACGCGTCGCAACGTAATCGCGCACCGCCAGTTTATCTGCCAGCCGCGTATAGAGTGGGTTATGGTCATGCATCATGCGGTAGCATATTTTTTCGCTCAGCGTCACCGGATTAACCAGATCGGGGGTTCTGCCCGTGAGTCTTTTTAATCTTTTGCTATGAAACTGGTGATCCTGAACCATACCGGTTAAAAGTTTTCGACCCAGATACTCGGTGTATTTCATGAAATAATTAAATCTGTTCATTTTTCCTCCTGCGGACAGTAAACATTCTGCAGAGGGTTTATTGATTTATATTGCCGCTAATATGGAGTGACGATGGAGTGGCTACAGGTAAAACATCCTTAAACGAGTTGGCTAAGTTCTGCTTGGCAGAAGGGAACGGGCAATATCTTCCTTTAAGTTAAATCTCAACACAGATACCGGCGTGTGACCGCGAAATATGGGGCGGGAGTAAGGAAAGAGAAACGCGAATTATCTTTGCAGGAAAGTACAGGGCTTGAAGATAAAAGGGTCTTTCTTACCGGTTTAACAAATTGCGCAGAAAATAGGTTCAGAATTCACTTAAGCCAGATATATTACCTGTCGGGCCACCTTTTCTATGAGGGAGTGAGAAATGACGGATTACAGTTTTTATCAAAAAGGTAAGCAAATCGTTGTGCTGAAAAGTTCGCAAGGGGATGCCGCTTCACAACTGGTGGCGCAGGGCTTCGAAAAACAGTTTGAAGAGATCAGCGCGAGCAGTGAAAAAAATGCGCTTGCCCGCTTTGCGGATATTCGCCGTGATAACCAAATCGATCGCGAAAACTTCCTCGCCGGCGCAGGACCGATGCCGCTTATCGGTGGATTGACGGCCATTGTCACCTCTCTTGTGCGCAAAAAAGAGCAGTGATCAAAACGTAGACGGTTACGTTAATGGATGGGAAATACGGCGGCACAATGCCCGCTCTGAACGCGGGTTGCCGCGAAGTTACGCCGATAATACGCCGATAAAAGGTCCAGCATGACGAAAATTGATGAACTAAAAAACGCCTATCCCGGCGCACAGGCATGGTCATTTGGCGATAATGCGGAGATGGCAAACGCGCTTGCACGCTTAGTGGTGAGTGGGAAAAAAACGGCCTCCTGCTGCTCGCTTGCTTCCTACCTCGCTGAAGAGTCGGCAGCCAAAATCGGCAGTTATCATATTATTCTCGACGGACAACATTCCCCGGTTTGCGTCATCAGAATGCTAGCGCTGCGCCTGGTACGCTTTTGCGATGTGACGGAAGAGTTTGCCAGAAAAGAGGGCGAGGGCGATTTAAGCCTTGAATACTGGCGCGAAGAGCACAAAGCCTTTTTTACCCGCGCGGGATTTTTCTCTGAACAGATGGAGCTTGTCGCGGAAGAGTTCGCGGTGGTTGAGGTTCTCTAAACCGTGCATTGACGGTCGATCCGCATTTCCTAATACTCCCGAGGTGAAACGCGACGGGCGCGTTTCACCTGTTTTACCTTCAAAACTCGCACCGCTGCAACAGGTCGAAAAGCTCGCCATGCAGAAACTCAGCGTGATGTTCACAGAACGTCCTCTCGTTCTTAACCCTGTTCAAATTGGTTAAAAGTCGCTGATTTACGCAACATATATCGCAAAACGCACAGAAACCGGTTTTTAAAAATCCGCTCACTACGCAAACTTTTGCTGCCAGCCTTCGCGGGT
Source organism: Enterobacter sp. R4-368 (assembly GCF_000410515.1). Lineage (NCBI taxonomy): Bacteria > Pseudomonadati > Pseudomonadota > Gammaproteobacteria > Enterobacterales > Enterobacteriaceae > Enterobacter > Enterobacter sp. R4-368. Next base: position 150,535 of record NC_021500.1, read on the forward strand.
AACATTGATCAGGCGGGCTGGCGTTCAGGTTGAAGCGTGGTGGGAATGCGCTAACACATTCTGCCTTAACGAAAAAAACAATGAGGGAGTGGAATATGAAAACACACATTACCTGGCTGGCGCTTACCGTCAGCGCGCTTGTTGCGGGCGCGACGCTTCCTGCCGTGGCCGCGCCATTACCGGCGACGCCGGATTTATCTGTGCCGGTAAGTCAGTATGTAACCCAGGTTAACGCCGATAAAAGTATTACCTTTCGCCTTTTCGCACCGGGCGCAAAGCGGGTATCGGTGGTGACCGGTTCAACCCCGGAGAGCGTTGTTTCACACGATATGCAAAAAGATGAGCACGGCATATGGTCGTGGAAAAGCGCCGCACTGGCACCGAACCTTTACGAATATTACTTTGATGTCGATGGTTTTCGTTCGGTGGATACAGGAAGCCGGTTTCAGAAACCGCAGCGCCAGGTCAATACCAGCCTGATTCTGGTGCCGGGCAGTATTCTTGACGATCGCGTTGTGCCCCATGGTGATTTGTTGACGGTGACCTACCACGCGAAAGAGCTGCGTTCAGAGCGTCGCATGTATATCTGGACGCCGCCGGGTTACAACGGTAAAGGCGAACCTCTGCCGGTGCTCTATTTCTACCATGGCTTTGGCGATACCGGCCTTTCCGCCATTGATCAGGGGCGGTTGCCGCAGATAATGGACAACCTGCTGGCCGAAGGGAAAATCAAGCCCATGCTGGTGGTGGTGCCGGATACCGAAACGGATATCGTGCAGGCGATCCCGGAAAATTTCCCGCCGAAAGAGCGGCGCAAAACCTTCTATCCGCTTAATGCCAAAGCGGCAGATCGCGAACTGATGCATGACATTATTCCGCTGGTCGATGCCCGCTTTAATGTGCGCAAGGATGCTGGCGGACGTGCGCTGGCGGGTCTCTCACAAGGGGGCTTTCAGGCACTGGTTTCCGGGATGAACCATCTGGACAGCTTTGGCTGGCTGGCGACATTCAGTGGTGTCACCACCGCCACCGTCCCGGATGCGGGTGTGACAGCGCAGCTCAATAAGCCGCAGGAAGTGAATAAGCAGTTGCATAACTTCACGGTGGTGGTGGGCGAAAAAGATACCGTCACCGGGAAGGATATTGCCGGGCTTAAAAAAGAACTGGAGCAAAAGGGCATCACGTTTAGCTATAAAGCGTATCCCGGCCTGGGGCATGAAATGGATGTCTGGCGTCCCGCCTATGCTGAGTTTGTGCAGAAGCTGTTTAAATAAGACGTTGCAGTCTCGTCCGCTGGCGCTGAACAGCGCTGCCAGCGGACAAAATCAAGACAACATTTAACGCTTTGGTTATTCACCGGTTATGCGGGCGAGTAACGACGGGGAAGTTTTCCGCCCGGTAGTCTCCACTGACACCGTGGCGGATAACCCCGCCACTAACTCCACGCCTGCGGGCAACTTATCGATATGAATGCGGACCGGTACGCGCTGCGCAAGTCGCACCCAGCTAAAGGTGGGGTTGACGTCCGGCAGGCCAAGACCACCCGTTTCGTCATTGCTGTCGCCGATGCCGTGCCCGATGCTCTCAACGTGACCGGTGATGACGGGTTCAAACCCCATCAGCGCGATGTGCGCGCGATTTCCGACATGAATATGCCGCAGTTTTGTCTCCTCAAAATAGCCCACAACCCAGAAGCTGTTCGCATCAATGATGGCCACTTTGGTTTCCCCGGCGGTGGCGTAGTCGCCCGGACGCAGCCTGAGATGCGTGACATAGCCCGCTACCGGCGCGCGCACCGTGGCATGCGATAAATTTAGTTGTGCCAGTTCCAGCGCCGCCAGCGCACCGTGATAATTTGCCACCGCGATGCTGGCCGCACTGCCTGTTTGTTGTAAGTCTTCGCCGGAGATCACGCCTTTAATTTGCGAACGCCTTGACGCCGCATCCTGGCGCATTAACATCTCATGACGTTTCGCCTCGACATCCGCCTGTGCGCTGGCTACCGCCAGCTTCAGCCAGTGCGGATCGATCGAATAGAGCACATCGCCACGATTAACCCACTGGTTATCGCGAACGGCGACATTAGCCACCGGCCCGGAAACATCCGGCGCTATCTGCACCACATCAGCACGCACCCGACCATCACGGGTCCAGGGACGCTGCGCGTAATGTTTCCACATCAGGTAAGCAAGGAGGGTTGCCACCAGCACGGCGCTTAACGTCAGTGCATAACGGCTTAACAGAGAAAAAAAGGATTTCATGCGACTAACCCCAGCGCGTTCAGTCCCTGCATAAGCAGGAAAAAAGTAACAATGTAAGTGGCAAAACTCATCAGCGGACGCCAGGGCAGGCGCCGATGGGGTCTGCTGAAGGTGAAAAGCGACACCCATAACAGCGTGAGCAGTAACGCCGCCAGCGCGATCACCAGCAGCCCGGGCACGTATACGCCAGCGAGATTGAGATCATTAACCATCGTTCGGCTCCTTATTGTGTTCACGCAAGGCACAGTGCAGATCCAGCAGGCTGTCGGTGAGTTTTTGTGAAAGCGCATGTGGCGACGGCGCGTGGTGGTCAATCAGGGTGTGAAGGTGCGGGCCTGGCGCAGGCGAGTCGATATGGTGGATAAGCCGTTCAAGAAGCAGGCTTATCTCAACGGCGGTTTTACGGTTAACCTGCGTTTGCAAGCGACGTAAATGCACTATCGCAAGGCCGATACGCAAAGCCTGCAACATCACCTGCAGCACATCTCCGGCTGCCTGTTCGCTGCGTTGCAGGCGCGGCAGTAACAACGCCGCTCTGTCCATCATCAGATTGGTCCAGTGCACTTCATCAAGCATCATGACGCCTTTCACACTGCGCCTGATATCGCGTTGGCAGATGCGCAGTAAACGCTGGATGGCGGCATCGGCCTGCACGGTTTGCAGCAACCCCATCCCCAGTACCGCGAAGCCGGTGGCGGCAAAAAGCGCGATGGCGGTATTGACGGCGGTAGCGAAATCACCGCTGTAGTGCGCTCCCAGCTCACATAAGATGGGCAGCGTCAGCGTGATCCCCATTGCCATAAAGGTGGTAGCCGGTCGCGCCTGTAACGATCCGGCCCACAGATAGACCGGCGCCAGCACTGCCACCAGCACCGCGAAATCTGTCACCTGGGGAAGCAGGGCAAAGCTGTAGAGCAGGCTCACCATCACCCCCCAGGCGGAACCTATCATGTATTTCACAATATGCGGCGCCGGGGTATCGAAACTGCCAAACAGCGTGCAGCAGACCCCGAGGATAGAGACCGCCGTCGCGCCATCGGGCCAGGCGGAATAAATCCAGATCAGGCAACCACAGAGGATGATGACAAATGCCCCCAGCGCCGTGCGCGCCGCAGACAGGCTGTCGCGGTGAAAGACATAGCCTTTCGCCGGTTTATCTTCTGCTGGTTGTTGCGCCGGTTTTGCTTGCGCGAGTGCGTTCGCGAGCCGCTCGCAGTGCAGCAACAGGATAATGGCTTCATGGAGGTGACGGACAAGGTTCATCTGCAGCGCCGTTTCAAAGGTCAGCGCCTCTGCGGCGGCAAGCCGTTTGGTTAATATCGCGCAGCGTTCTGCCAGCGCTTGTCCGGTAATTTTCCGTTTTGCGCTTTCTTCCCCGACGAGCCAGCTTTGCACCTCTTCCAGCAGCGTCTGAATATCGGCGGGCAGGACAGTGACCATCAACAGGCGATCGTGTATTTCACCGCTGACGATCAACAAGCGCGCCAGCTTGTCATGCAGCGCTTTTCGCGCATGGCGCACCGGCGCCGAGAAGGCGAAGTCGTAAGGGATATGGTGGCTCAGGCCTTGCAGAAACTGTAACGCCAGCGCCAGTCGCAGATTAGCGGCCGCCTCATTGGCACTTCCCGCTAGCGCGTCTGCCAGCATCTGGCGTGCGGAATGCAGCGTTTGCGCGATTTTGCTGTTAAACAGGCCAGAGATCCGTTTTGGCAGCACATAGCGGTGAATCAGCGCCGCGCAGAAGATGCCAATCCCAATCTCCTGCACACGAACAATGGCGGTATCAAAAATCTCGCCGGGGTGAAAAACTGCCGGAAAACCGATCAGACTCGCCGTGTAACCGGCCAGCACAAAAGCGTACGCACGGGGTGTGCGCTCAAGCAGCGATAAATAGAGACAAAAGGTGATCCAGCCGGTGAGTACCACGCTACAAAAAATCGGTGTGTTCACGAAAGTGGGCACAATCAACACCGTCGCCCCGGCACCCACTATTGTACCGGCTAAGCGGTAGACGCTTCTGCTCAGCGATGCGCCAACCGAGGTTTGCGACACAATATAAACGGTAATGATCGCCCAGGAGGGTTTTTCAAGGCCGATCGATAAGGCGATGTAATAAGCGAGCATCGCCGCTGCAAAACTCTTGGCGGAATAGAGTAATGCGTTGGCATCGCCCGCCACTGTGACGGAACCTAACATCGCGCCCGTACGACGACGCAGGGCAGATAAATCGCGCAACAAACGGCGGGGTGAGAAATCAATTTTGTTCATGGCGGGAAGTATTACCGGCTTGCGCACGCCATTAAATACTCTATTCTGTCAAAAAATACCTGAATGTTGCCAATCGTATGCCAACCCGTTATGCCACGACCCTGTTTGATCCCGACACCACCGACTGCCCGGCGGTGGCGCGTCGTCTCGATTTTGTTGATTACGAAGCCGAAGTGCCGGTGCATACCCACCGTAAAGGGCAGTTAATTATTGCGCTGTATGGCGCGGTGACTTGCCGGGCGGAAAATGAGATCTGGATTGTGCCGCCGCACTGCGCGGTCTGGATCCCGGGCGGCGTCGCACATAGCGTCAGCGCCACCTGGAACGCGCATCTCAATTATCTGTTTATCGAGCCTGGCGCGGCAGCGCTACCGAACCGGTGTTGCACGCTGGCGATCTCCCAGTTGGTCAAAGAACTGGTGGACAGACTGACAGGCGAGAGCGTCGAATACCCCACAGACAGCCATGTTGCCAGGCTGACCAGAGTCACGCTCGACGAGTTAGCCACCATGCCGCAGCAAAACGTCAGTTTGCCCGTTTCAGCGAACGCCAAAATCCGCGCGATGGCACAGGCGCTGGTAAACCATCCCGACGATCGCAGCACCTTTAAAGCATGGGCAAAGCGGCTGGCGCTCAGCGAACGCTCGCTGGCGCGTTTGATGCTGCGCGAAACCGGGCTGAGCTTCGGGCGCTGGCGGCAACAGCTCCATCTGGTGATTGCCTTGCGGGAGCTGGCGAGTGGTGTCTCGGTGCAAAATGTGGCGGCAAAACTGGGTTATGAATCGGTGAACGCCTTTATCACCATGTTCAGAAAAGCGATGGGCAGCACGCCCGCGCACTACTTTGCGGAACAACAAAAAGCGCCGCGTTAAGCGACGCGCCTGCATATAGCTGCTTCCCGTTGCGGCCATTTAGCCAGGCAGGAAAAACAGCACTCACTGTCACGACATCTGCTGCGCCAGCAACGCAATCAGCGCCAGCAGAGCCGGAAGCGCCTGCACATAAAGGATTTTACGGCTGGCGGTGACCGCGCCGAAAACCCCGGCAATCAGCACGCAGATAAGAAAGAAAAAGAGTACCGCCACGCCGCGCTCAGCGAGCCACAATCCCCACAATAACCCTGCGGCAAGAAAGCCATTGTACAGCCCCTGGTTTGCGGCCAGAACGCGGGTTTCGCGGGCAAACTCCGCGCTCAGGTTAAAGGCTTTGCGGCCTGTTTTTGTGTCCCAGAGGAACATTTCCAGCACCAGAATGTAGAGATGAATGACGGCAACAATGGCGACAAGAATTTTGGCTAACACAGGAAACCTTACGGAATGAGGGCAGGTGAAAGGGAGTATAGATAATTGCGCGGGGGGCAGCAGCAAGTGCGTTTAACAAAACGCGCAATAGCATTCACCCTTTGATGCGCGCACTATAGCGGCACAACGTTTAACCACCATCAAAATGCGTGACGACAGGTTTGCCCGGACGTGAGGTGCTCAATGGATATTTACGAAAAACAGTATCAGGAACTGCAAGCCAGCGGTGCCGAAGCCTGGGCTGGCGACGGTTACCAACGCGCGAAAGCGCAACAACAGCAGGTTTTTGCCTGGCTCAGCCAGCAACATTATCTTCCGCAACCCGGTGCGACCATCCTGGAACTTGGCTGTGGCAATGGTGCCATGGCGGCGCACTATTTTGCCCTGCGAGGCGATACCGTCTGGGGCGTGGATTTCGCGCCAACCGCCATCGAATGGGCGAAAGCGCGCTTTACGCAGGCGGGCCTGCCCGCGCACTTTTTCACGGGCGATGTCTGCCATCTCCCACAATGTGACGATGCCATGTTTGATCTGATTGTGGATGGCAGTTGCCTGCACTGTCTCATTGGCGATGCCCGGCAGCGCTGCCTGGCCGAAGTCAGGCGGTTGCTCAAACCGACAGGGTACTTTGTTATCAGCTCAATGTGCGGGCTGCCGCGCTACGCCGGGGATATTGCGGCTTACGATAGCGACCAGCAGTGTCTGCTCAGGCAGGGGCAAGCCTGGCGCACGCTTAAACCCTTGGCGGATTTGCTCGAGGAAGTACAAAACGCGCAGTTTGTCGTGCATGCAAGCCAGGTGAACGAGAATCCGTGGTGGGATCATGCCACTATCGTCTGTTCCGCACGGTGAGTTGCCCCCTCTCTTCAGGATCGCATAAGCCGCTGGCAATGCCGGAAAAAAAAGACGACACTACGATGTCGTCTAAAGGGGGTGGTTCAGGAGCCCGTAAGGGTCATTCGGGCTTTCTTGTCATTAATTCAGTGAACGGTCAGACGCAGCGCCAGATCGTCGGGGTAGGGGGTAAAGTAGCGCTGTTTCGCCAGGTAGCCATCCGGGTATTCGGCGAGATAGTGCTTTAACAGCGTGATCGGGGCGAGGATCGGCAGCCGCCCGTTGCGATAATTGAGGATCACATCGCGCAGTTCGCCCCGCTGACGGCTGTTCAAATGTTCGCGGAAATAGCCCTGAATATGCATCAGCACATTGGTATGGTTCTCCCGGGAAGCATTTTTTTTCAGGATGGCCATCAGCTTTTCGCGATACACCCTGAAGAAGGCATCCAGATCTTCCCACTCATGCAGGGAGGCGACGAACGGGCCAATCTGCCGGTAGCCCGCCTGATGGTGCGCCAGCAGTTGCAGTTTGTAGCGGCTGTGAAATTCCAGCAGGCCGTGGCGCGTCAGGCCGTTGGCCCGCAAGGTATTGAGTTCATGCAGGGCGAAAACGCGCTCGACAAAGTTTTCCCGCAGCAGCGGATCGTGCAGGCGACCATCTTCCTCCACCGGCAACCATGGGTATTTCGCCAGCAGCGCAGCGGTAAAAAGCCCAACCCCTTCTTTACGCCCGCGCTGACCATTTTCGTCATACAACCGTACGCGCTCCATGCCGCAGCTTGGCGATTTCGCGCAGACGATAAACCCGGCTAATCCCTCCTGGCGGGCGAGATACGCCTCGGCGAATTCGGCCATTTTCTCTGTCACATCGTCGTGCGGGGCGTGGCTAAAGCGCATACGGATATCCCCGGCGGTGGTCTGCACCAGACGCAGCGCCGGGCGCGGCACGGGCAGGCCGATGCCCATCTCCGGGCAGACGGGTTTGAACGTGACCCAACGCGCCAGCTCGTCCATCACGAAGCCCATGCGTTTATGCCCGCCGTCAAAACGGACGGTAGAGCCGGTTAAACAGCCGCTGATACCAATCATGGGTGGGGTTTTCATGGCGCTATCCTCTTACTGCGTTTGGCGGGTGAAGAAAAGCGTCACCGTCCCGACGGTAATGCCGAACTTCTTCATCGCTGTTTTGTTGAATAAATGGGTGTCGTCCTGCAGATACATCCAGTCATCAAAGTTCAGCAGCCAGGTGCTGCCGTTGGCTTTCACGTTCATGCGGTAGTGCCAGTTAAAGGCGTTACCGGCCGACTGCCCGGTTGCCACGCCCTCAATATCGCCTGCCGTACCTTCGTAGCGATCGCTACCGACGCGGCGGATATGCCACACCCGTTGCTGCTTTTCACCATCGTCATAAATGAAGTGTTCATTGAGCGTGAGCGTCTCGCCCACCACCTCGCCCTTGATCTCAACATGGAAGCGGCGCAGTTGTTTGCCGCTGCGATCCTGCACCATCCCCCAGGCTTCGGTTGTGCCGTTGAAATAGCGGAAAATATCAAGCGGCGGCTGTTGGTGTTGATAATCGCCAATCTCGCTGCTACAACCAGCCAGCAGCATCATCAGCGCAAGGCCGAGCGCCAGAATGCGTTTCATTTTTGACCTCCGATCAACTGTTGACGCAGGGCGGGATATTGCGTGGCGGGCGCAAGCCAGATCGCCAGAAAGTGGCTGCTGAACGCCTCCGACTGGTATGGGCCGAGCGGGCTAAAGCCTTGCTGCGACGAAGCGGCGCGATACCAGAATTGCCCCTGTTTGCCGCGCATCACAAACGCCAGTTGCGTGCCGGATGTTACGTCAGGCCACAGCCTGCGCAACATGTGCAACCAGGCTTCGCTCTGCGGCTCGCGCGCCAGGATCCCCTGCGCCTGCCACTGTTCGCGGGTGGCGTCTACCAGTTCGTCGCGGTCGATATCGCGCTGGTAGGTGATGATCAGCGCCTGATCCTGTTCAGGCCCGCTGTAGCGGCCGTCTGGCGTGCGCAACTGCGAGGTATAAACCGTAAACGGCCCCCAGGTCAGCGTCGCGTCGCCCACTTTGCGCCAGCTTAACCAGTCGGCAGCGTGGACCGTGGGCACCAGCGCGCCAAGCCACAACAACATCAGTAACGCGGTTCGCATCAGCGCCTCCCCGTCACAATATGGAAAAAGAGCATCATCACCAGCCAGCCGGTAGCCATCGAGCTAACGACAATAAACGTGGGGGGCAGAAAGGTGATGGCACCTAAACGTTCGCCAAGGAGGTAAGCCACCGGGCCGCCGCCTGTCGCCATCAACATCAGGGCCCAGCCGGGAAGCGTCGAGGTACTGCTCAGCGCCGTCCAGACGCAGGCAAACATCAGCCACAGCGCCACCATCCACAGCGGCAGCAGCGAATCGCCGCTAAATTCGATAAGACCCGTCAGCGCCCAGAATGCATCCAGTCCGCCCCCCATTCCTGCCAGAAACAGGGCGTACAGACGCTGTGTGGGGGATAACAGCATGCAGGCCGCGATCGCCAGCGTAAGCCAGATAACCAGGCCGCGCTCGCGAAACAGCACCACCAGCGTCCAGTAGAGATCGAACGCGATAGCCAATAAAAAGACCTGCAGATAACGTTTCATACGCGCTCCGCGGTCAGTTGCACCACGCTGATGGTGCGCGCGTTAAACCCGGCTTCGCAGTAGCCAAAGTAGTAGAGCCACATGCGGCGAAAGCGGTTATCAAAGCCGAGTTTTTCAATCTCCTGCCAGGCGTGGTTAAAACGCTGCCGCCAGTGCGCGAGCGTGCGGGCGTAGTCAGGGCCCATATCGAACAGATTGCGTACGACAAAATCGGTGTGGCGCGTCATCAAATCGTTCATGGCGGTGATGCTCGGCAAAAAGCCGCCGGGGAAGATGTAGCGCTGAATAAAATCGACGCTTTTGCTGTAGTCGCGGTAGCGCTGATCCTGAATGGTGATCGCCTGCAACGCCATTTTGCCACCGGGACGCAGACGCGCCTGGCAGGTTTTGAAAAAGGTAGGCAGATAGCGTTGACCGACGGCTTCTATCATCTCGATCGACACCAGTTTGTCGAATTCACCTGTCAGATCGCGATAGTCGCAAAGCAGCACCTGCACGCGATCCTGCAACCCCGCGCGGGCAATGCGCTCGCTTGCCCAGCGGTACTGCTCCTGCGAAAGCGTGGTGGTGGTTACCCGGCAACCATAGTGACGGGCGGCGTACTCCGCCATCGCGCCCCATCCGGTGCCGATCTCCAGCAGATGATCGGCAGGTGTCAACGCCAGTTGTTCGCAAAGCCTGGCCATTTTGGCCTGTTGCGCGTCGGCAAGATCCTGATTGTCGTCGGCAAAAAGCGCGCTGGAATAGAGCAGATTTTCATCGAGAAACTGCGCGTAAAAGGCGTTACCCAGGTCGTAGTGGGCGGCGATATTTTCCCGCGCCTGCTGGCGATGGTTGCGCCGCGTCCAGTGACGCAGCCGCTCAACAGGTCGGCTAAGCCAGCGAAAACCGCTCTCCAGCCGCCCGAGCACGCGGCTATTCAGCGCCAGGATCTGTAGCAGTGCGGTAAGCTGACTGGTCTCCCAGTCGCCCGCGATCCAGGCTTCAGCAGCGGCGAGGCTGCCGCCGGTCAGCAGCCGCCAGTAAACACCGGGTGCCACAATCTGCACCTCGGCGCGCAGCGTAGCTGAGGCATCGCCAAAATGAAACGCCTGGGCACCTTCACGCAGGGTGATGGAGCCTTGCTGAATGCCGCTCAGCAGGCGGAAAAGTATCCATCGCGCGATACGGACGTTGCGCGAAATCTCGGGTTCAAGCGCAAAGACGGGATCGGTCATGAACGTTCACTCCTGCTCACGGGATGAGGATAAATCGGCACACGTTTGAGCCACAGCCGCAGCGCCTGCCAGTAAATAGCCAACACGGTTTTTAGCGTCATCAACGGAATACGCAGCAGTAAAGACGCCAGTGTGGCGCGGGTTAACGGTTCCCGGCTCAGCATGAGCGTGGCGTCGAACACTTTTGATTGCTGATGATTTTCGATATGCATGTGCAGCGTTTTGCCGGGGCTGTTGAAGCGCCAGTGATAGACCATCTCCATCGGGTTAAAGGGGGAGACGTGAAACGCTTTTTCCAGCGGGCGCGGCGTCTGGCCTTCAACGGCGTAGTAATGACGCTCGTTCCAGGGCGTGTTGCGCACCTCTGCCAGCACCCAGCGCAGGCTACCCGCGCTGTCGTAGCAGTAGTAAAAATTGACCGGGTTAAAGTGAAAGCCGAAATAGCGCAACTGGGTCAGCAGCATCACGCGGCCGTCCGGGCGCTCGGCGGTCAGCTTTTCCACTTGATCGAGCGCGCGCGCTTTAAGCGGCGTGCCCAGCGGATAGTCCGCATCATGGAATGAGGCCGCAGCAAAGCGATTACGGCGAATGCCGACCGAAGGCAGCGCATCAAGCTCGTCCAGATCAATCCAGGCCATAAATACGCTATAGCGAAAATGGTGCGCTTTCGGCTGCAGCCGACGATGGCGCAACACGCCCTGATACAGGCAGCTATTCATCGGCGCGCCCCTCGCTGGTGGCGATGCCGTGGACGACATCGAGCGCGCTGCGCACGCCATCTTCATGAAATCCGTTGTACCAGTAAGCGCCGCAGTACCAGCTCCGGTGCTGGCCGTTGATCTCATGACGCCGCGCCTGGGCGCGCCAGCTTGCCGGGTTAAACAGCGGATGTTCATAGACAAAGCGCTGCCAGACGTAGCGATCATCGATAGGCTTATCCGGGTTCAGCGTGACGCAGAATAGCGGGCTTCCCGCTGGCAGCCCCTGGAGAATGTTCATGTTGTAAGTCACACAGGCGCTGGCATGATCCTGCTCGCTCAGGCGATAGTTCCAGCTTGCCCATGCGCGCTGGCGTACCGGCAGCAAGCGGGAATCGCTATGCAAAACGACCGCGTTGCGCTGCCAGCCGATATTGCCTAACACTTCACGTTCGGCCGGGGTTGGGGCATCAAGCATCGCCAGCGCCTGCGCGGAGTGGCAGGCGAAAATCACCTGGTCGAAAGTCTGCGTGGTTGTGGCAAGCTCAATATCGACGCGGTTGTCATGGCGAATCACTTTTTGCACTGGCGCGTTAAGCTGCAGGCTCAGGCGATCGCCCAGTTGTGAGAGCATCGCACGGATGTACTCCCGCGAGCCGCCGGGCACCACATACCACTGCGGGCGATGGGTGATATCCAAAAGACCGTGATGGTCAAAAAAGCGCAAAAAGAGCGGCAACGGGAAGCGGCGCATCTCCTGCAAGGAGGATGACCAGATGGCGGCACCCATCGGCAAAATGTAGTGACGGGCGAAGAAATCGCTAAAGTGGTGGCGCTCAAGGAAGGTTTGCAGTGTGGCATTCTCATCCATGTTGTCTTGTAACGCCGCTTTCGCCAGCCGGTTAAAGCGCACAATTGCTTTCAGTAACGCCCAGAATGCAGGGTTGAAAAGATTACGCCGCTGAGCGAATAGCGAGGTGAGCGTATGCCCGTTGTACTCAAGACCGCTGTGCGGGTTATGCACCGAGAAGCTCATCTGCGTTTTTTGCCCACGGATGCCAAGCTCGCTGAGCAGACCCATAAAGCGCGGGTAGGTGCGATCGTTGTAGACGATAAAACCGGTATCAATGGCGTAAGTACCCTGCGGCGTGGTGATATCGACCGTGGCGGTATGCCCGCCAGCGGTGGGCTGTGCTTCAAACAGCGTCACCTGATGGTGTCCCGCCAGCCGCCAGGCGCAGGTCAACCCGGCAATGCCGCTGCCGATAATGGCAATCTTCATGAACGCACCATCCTGCGCAACAGCGCATGCTGAAGAAAAGAGGGCAGCCCGGCCAGCAGACGCAGGATCAGGCTAAAACCGGTCGGGAAGGCGATGTGGTTTTTGCCTTTCGCCAGACCACGACGGATAGCGTTTACCGCCTCATCAACGCTTACCTGGCCTGGCATGGCAAAATCGTTTTTACGCGTCAGCGGCGTATCCACAAAACCGGGTGAAACGACCGTGACGGCAATACCTTTAGGTTCCCAGTCCAGCCGCAGGCTGTTGGCAAACCAGCTCAGCGCGGCTTTCGACGCGCCATACGCCTCGGCGCGTGGAAACGGCAGCCAGTGCGCCATCGAACTGACCAGCACCACGCGGTTTCCCGCCACAAGCTGCGGTTGCAGCGCGGCAATGCAATTGACCGGCCCGAGAAAATTGGTCGTGACCACCCGTTCAACCAGCTCTGCATCCACCACGCCGCGATCGAGATACTCGCAGGTACCTGCGCAAAGGATGGTGAGATCGGCGCAGCAATCGGCCAGCGCATGGCGGCAGGCTTCGCGATCGGTCATATCAAACAGGCGAACTGTGATGTTCGGGCTGGATTGCCGGAGTGCTTCCAGCCGCACCGGGTCACGCCCGCAGGCGATAACGTGGTAGCCATCGCGGGCCCAGGATCTCGCCAGCCCCTCGCCGATACCGGAGCTGGCGCCGGTGATGAGGACAGTCATCATGCGCGCACACTCCGTTTCACACCGCGAACCGCCCAACCCAGCAGCGGCAGATGTTGGTAGATCATCTCGCCGGCATCGTAGTAATCGCGCTGCCGCACTATCTTTTCGCCCCGCACATCCACCACTGAACAGCCCGGCAGTGTGAGGTGTTTCCCGCCGGCAATGCGCGGATGCGACCAGTGCATGGTCCAGCTTGTGGCAAAACGCGCATCGTCGTGAAGTGGTGAGTCGATGGAAAAATGGCAGTGGTTAACACTGGCGAGAAGGTGGCTGAAATAGCGCTCAATAGCCGGTAACCCCAGGTGTTCGCCAAACGGATCGATAAGCAGCGCATCCGGGTGATAGAGCGCGGATAGCGCAGAGACGGGCTGGCTATCCAGCCGGGCGTAGTACTCAACAAACCGATCGATGACGCGGGACAGTGTGCTCATGACTCTCACCAGGGCGTTGAACAACGTAACGGAACTGCATAATTCAAACTTACACAATTAAAATTATTTGTCCAAGTTTTGATGAAAATATTTTTTATTTAGTAGAGAATTCAATTGGTTGTTTGCAGTGTTTTTTTGCGAAAAAATGAGGGTGATACGCAACGGTAACCGTTGCGCTTGATGCAAAGGCCTGCGCAGGGAAGGGATTAGAGTGAGATGACGTCGAGGGAGCGAACGCGTGGTTGCCAGAGTTCGATCTGTTTTTTACGGGCGGCGGTGAGTTTGCCGGAAGTGACCAGCAACCACTTTCGTTCCGGCAGGATCTCCGGCGCTAAGGTTGCAGGCGGCACGGGAAGCACGTCAATACGGTGGCCCTGGCCGGTGCGTTTGAGCGCTTCAAGCCAGATTTCACACGGATCGGCAAGGTGCCATCCGGTGATGAGATAGTTATCGCCCGGCGCTTTTCTGTCTCCTTCAAGGCAAAAGGAGGTGTAAGAAATGATGATGCCATCGAGGATTTCGCGCAGGGTCATCATCGCCGGGATATTGGCCGACACTTTACTGCGCAGCGGTCGCAGCACTTCGGTTACCAGTTCCGGGCGCGGATATTCACGTCCTGAATCATAAATAAGCTGGCGCAGGGATTCGATTTTTCCCTCTTTCAGGCGCTGGAGCATGTTTTCCTGCAGCGTCAGCCAGTTGTTAGTGCGACGCGCGCCGGGGCGCTCCAGCAAGGGTTTCACCTGGCTGACAGGGACGCCTTTTTTCACCCAATCGAGAATTTTTAGCGCCTGCTGCACATCGTCATCGCTGTAGAGCCGGTGACCGCCATCGGTGCGCATCGGTTTGAGCAGGCCGTAGCGACGCTGCCAGGCACGCAGCGTGGTCGCGGTGATCCCGCAAAGTTGCGCAAATTCGCCGATGGAGTAAGACATAAGGTAAACCCGATAATAAAGAATGCTCTCAATATACTACGAATATTTATGGGTTGAATGAAGTGTGGGCCGTTTGCACTACACTTTACTGCCAACCGCGAAGATGAAAGGAGTTCTCATGAAGTTATGGCCAGTGGTGACGGGTGTGTCTATCGCCTTGACACTTGTCGCCTGTAAATCTCCGACGCCGCCAGAAGGGGTGCAGCCGATCACCGGGTTTGACGCCAGCCGTTATCTGGGGAAATGGTATGAAATCGCGCGTCTGGAAAATCGTTTTGAGCGCGGGCTTCAACAGGTAACCGCCACTTATGGCAAGCGCAGCGACGGTGGGATCAGCGTCCTTAACCGTGGTTTTGATCCGCAAAAGCAGAAGTGGAGCGAGAGCGAAGGGAAGGCTTATTTCACCGGCGAGCCGACCACCGCGGCGCTGAAAGTATCGTTCTTTGGCCCGTTTTACGGCGGTTATAACGTGATCAAACTCGATGACAATTACCAGTACGCGCTGGTGAGCGGCCCGAACCGCGACTATTTGTGGATCCTCTCCCGCACGCCGACGCTTCCTGAAACGGTAAAACAGGATTATCTGAATACCGCGCGAAGCCTCGGGTTCCGGGTTGACCAACTGGTATGGGTTAAACAGTAACGCAGCGCCGGGATCGCCTCATGTCCGCGATAACGCTGCGACACCCTGGGGAAGGGGCAGCAACAAAGGCCAGTTCCCCTTTGCGCCGGGCGCGAACAACACGCAATGTCGCGCCGGCAGGGGGAAATACCGCGCACCCGTAGGGGTTTTAGTGCTCAGTCTGTTAGCTTAGCCGTTCTTCCGTCAGGCACAAAACAGGCAGCTTGTGTTGCGCAGGACGAACGAATTCCGCGCACAATCTGTTTCAGCGACAAGAGGTGATACCGTTAACGCTGAGATGCCAGCCAGAATTTTGCCTTCAAAATGAATATTTTTCCGATAAGAATCTCATGATTGCCGCGACATTTTTTAAGTTATAGCTAACCAGACTGTTCTTCTCATAAGCCAGCTTCAATATGTCGTAGTCATCAACCAGCTGGCCGATGTCTAATTTAGCTGGCTCACGATGAGGATCGTAGAGGGATGCGGAGGGAACATTCCAGTAATAATCGGCATCCAGCGCAATGCTATCTATTCCCCGCTGCTTCATTTCAATAAAAATTTTGCTGATGATTTCTTCAAGTAAATGGAGATCGATTTGCATACTACGTCCTTACTCGTCAGTGGCTGCAGCGGCCGAGATCCAGTCGCGAAAACGGCGGCTTATCTTCTGCAACAACGCGGATTCCTCATACACCAGATAGTAGGCTATCGGCGAATGAAGCGAGATTTTCAGCGGGTTAATTAGCAGGCCACTTCTTAGCTCTTCGCGTACAAGAGCACGGCGAACAAGCGCGATGCCTCTGCCTGCAATTGCCGCTTCAATCACGCCATTGGAGTCGATGAAAATGGGGCCGGTGTCACTCTTCACATCGTCAATACCCAGCGTATGAAACCATAAGGCCCAGTCCAGCCGGTGCTCATCGTGCAGCAGCGGATATTTTGCCACATCCCGCGGCCCTGAGAGTTCGCTTTCTGCCGCGAGTAATCGGGGGCTACAGACCGGGAGAAGATTGTCGTTTACCAGAACCTCAGACGTCAGTCCCGGATAGTTACCCGCACCGTGTCGGATAGCGAAATCAATCCCTTCGGAAAGTAAATCAACCTGCCTGTTGGTGGTGCTGATTTGCACTTCCACACCCGGATTGGCTTTTTCAAAGGCTGGCAGGCGCGGCAGCAACCATTGAATGGCAAAACCACTGGTGCAACTGACCGTCACTTTGTTTGCCTTTCCCTCATTCATTAAGCGTTGCGTTGCTTCTGCTATCTGGCCGAACGCGGGTCTGATCGCCCGCATATAGATGCGCCCCTCGGTTGTCAGTTCCAGACGGCGAGGGCTGCGGATGAACAGCCTGGTGCTGGTGAAGTTTTCCAGTTTTGCGATTTGCTGGCTGACAGCGCTGGATGTCACACATAACTCTTCCGCAGCCGCTTTGATACTCATCAGCCTCGCGGCCGACTCAAAACACATAAGTGCATGTAAAGGGGGCATTTTCATTAACGACACTGTCTCATGGGTTAGAAAATCTTAAGTATAAACAAAAATCTTGTTTGTCAGTCTGTCTGGCATGTTTCACAGTTTCGCCGTGAATTCCCCGTAAACGAAAAGGAACGGTTATGCGTGTTGCTGATTATCTTCGGTTAGTGTTGCTTGCCGCTATCTGGGGCGCGAGTTTTCTCTTTATGCGCATAGCGGTACCGCAGTTCGGTGCGATTAATACGGCATTTTTGCGGGTATTTTTTGGTTTTATCGGACTTGCGGTCATTTTATTACTGTTTAAATCTTCGTTTGATTTTAAAGATAAGTTCAAATCCTCATTTATCCTCGGTGTTATTAATTCTGGGTTGCCTTTTCTGATGTATTGTCTGGCGGCCCAATGGCTGCCTGCCGGGTATTCGGCCATTTTGAATGCAACCACCCCGTTGATGGGGGCGCTGGTGGGTTTTTCCTTTTTTGCCGAGAAACTCACCCTCAAAAAATGGGGTGGCGTGCTGCTGGGGCTTATCGGCATCATCGTGATTACCACCATCGGTGAAGCGCAATCAGCGGATAAACAAATCATCGGTGTTATTGCCTGTCTTATCGCGACCAGTTGTTATGGGATCGCCGGCTTTCTGACGCGCAGTTGGATTTCAAACAAAGGGGGACTCGATCCGAAAATAGTCGCTTTCGGTAGTCAGACAGGCGCAACGGTTTTTTTGCTGCCTTTTTTCATCTGCAGCACCCGGTTCGGGCCAACGATTAACTGGCTGCAGCAAGAGGCCTGGGTGAGCGTCATTGCAGTCGGGGTTTTCTGCACGGCATGGGCTTACATCCTCTATTTTCGACTGATTGCCGATATCGGGCCGTTACGTTCATTAACCGTGACATTTTTAATTCCGCCGTTTGGCGTGCTATGGGGATATCTGGTACTGAGCGAAACCATTAACAGCGGTTTCATTATGGGGGCGCTTATTATCGGTGTGGCGGTCTGGATGGTGGTGAGTCCTGAAAAAGCGTTCAGGTGAGGTAACGGCTTTTAGAGAGGCAATCAGATCTCATGTGATTGCATCGCCATGGGTTTAACAGGCACAGCAGAGCCATTTTGATGACTCTGCTGTGCCGATCACACGCCCTGGAGGGCAGCAGGAGTCGTCGTGCTGACGGCCACGACAACGCCGTTACAGAAAGTTGTTCCGTTACTGAAGCGTGAAGAATTAAAGAAAAAAATCTACCGAACGAGAGATGAATCCCGCAGCGATATTTCGATAACAACGGACTGTTTTATATCAGTAAGCGTCAGCATGGTTAGCGCAATCCCATGCCACCGGCGGAGTATGAAAAACACTATTATCAGCGGCCCGGAAGTGTCGGGAATATCCGTGGCGATTGATTAGCGGAAAAGTGTCCAGAAAATCATTCCGTTTACCGGGTTTATCGCCGTTGATATGCACTATTAACCGGGCGTCGCGCAATATAATTATTTTGTGCAGACGAAGGGTAGGGCAGATGTTGCAGACGCGGAAAATATCACATCTGGTATAACCTTCCTTTATATCTGTCGGGGGACATACGCAAAGGTTAATAATATATTTAATGAGGCAATGCTTGCCTGATAATGAGCTATCCGATGGGTGAGGATTTGCATTTAATAACATCTGAATAATGTTTTTTCAGGTAATAGCTTGATGAAAGCGATTTTATTACTGGCTATAAAATAACAATGCGGAAGGCTCCGTAATTTGCCCTGGTTTATTTGCCCTGGTTTATTTGCCGTATTGAGTAAAAAAGGTGAGCAGGCCTATATTTTTGTTGTTCTTTCTTATTTCAAGGGGAACAGCATATTTGCTCGTAGATAATTTTATTGCAAGGAGGCCAGTATGTCCTCATACAGCCTAAATAAAGCCAAGGAGAAAAATATGTCCGCATATTACCCACACAGTCTTATTCCTCCCCATATTTTACGTCGCATTATCGACAATGGCTCTGAGGCGCAGCAACACTTTGCGCGTCGAACTTTAGTCCATGTGCAAAACTTGATGGATATCGGCCTTAAAGGAATCTCTAAGCCTCTGGCCACCTACCCTGGCGAATTGATGCGTAATATTTACGATGCGCATCATCAGTCGACGGTAAATGGCACGCTGGTACGTTATGAAGGCCAACCTTCCAATGGCGATATCGCTGCGGACGAGGCCTATGAGTACCTCGGCGTGACGCATGATTTCTTCTGGCGAGTCTGGCGACGCAATTCTCTTGATAACCAGGGGATGGCCCTGAATGGCATCGTGCATTTCGGTGAATCATATATGAATGCGTTCTGGGATGGGCAGGAGATGGTTTTTGGTGATGGCGACGGTGTTATTTTTAATCGTTTCACGATTGCCATCGATGTCATCGCGCATGAACTCGGTCATGGCGTCACCGGCAGTGAGGCCGGGTTGATCTATTATGCGCAGTCAGGCGCACTGAATGAATCTTTATCAGATGTTTTCGGCTCGCTGGTGAAGCAATACTACTACCAGCAAACCGCCGACCAGGCTGATTGGTTGATTGGCGAAGGATTACTGGGTGAAAGAATTAATGGCCGTGCGCTGCGCTCCATGTCTGCGCCGGGCACCGCCTACAACGATCCGATGTTAGGTGCCGACCCGCAGCCCGCCCATATGAACGATTATGTCCGAACCCGCGATGACAATGGCGGTGTGCATTTAAATTCCGGTATCCCAAATCGCGCCTTTTACCTGGCATCTGTCGCTGTCGGCGGTTATGCATGGGAAAAAACCGGTTACGCCTGGTACGACACGGTTTGTGACAAGTCACTGACTCCGGACGCAGATTTCGCCACCTTCGCCAGATTGACTATCTATCACGGTGGAAAACGTTCCGGCAAAGCGGTTGCCAACGCCATCGAGCAGGCCTGGAGAGAAGTTGGAGTGTTATGGTGAGCACGCCTGAACTCACCGATGATGTGGTGATTGAACTGGCCCGTGAAGGCGGGCTGGTTTATATGCCGAAACTCATCAGAAAGCAGTGCATTGAAATAGCGCAGTTGAATACAGAGCAGCGCCAGCGCCTTGACACTATTCTTCGCCAGGCATTACCGCTCGGGCAGCGGCCTGGCCTGGCAAATTCTCCAGGCGAGGGTGACCAGCGTTTCTACCGCCTCCAGATTACTTGGACGGCCCGGCAAAAAGAGATGCAATTGTTGATCCCGGAAAACCAGGCGCCGGAATCCCTGCAAAGGTTGTGCAGAGAAGGTAAGACCTCTATCTGCAAACCTTAAAATGCGATGAACCCGACGCGTTTTTATATTTTTTCTGCAAAGGAGGTATATCAATAAAAATCTTAAATCAGCTTGGTTACGAATACCAACAGGTAATATCACATCTGAAAAGGAATATTCAATCATGAAAAAAAATCTACTGATTTTAATGTTATCTTTATTTCTGACTGGTTATGTTTACGCGCATGGATATATTGATAACCCACCAAGTCGTTCATTTCTTTGCACTCACGCGGGCGGTGCACTAAATAAAGCTTGTGGCGCGGTGATGTATGAACCTCAATCGATTGAAGGCGTGAAAGGTTTTCCTGACGGCGGTCCTTCCGATGGTTTAATCGCAAGCGCAGGGAATCCGAGTTTTTCTGAATTAAATGAACAGACGCCAGGTCGTTGGTACAAAGTCAATCTCAAAAGTGGCGCGCATACATTTGACTGGACGCTCACCGCCCGCCATAGCACAACTTCCTGGAAATATTACATCACTAAGCAAGGATGGGATCCGAATAAACCATTAGCTCGGGCTGATTTTGATTTAAAACCTTTCTGCGAAAGATTTGATAACGGGAAAATCCCGCAAAGTAAAGTCCAGATGAACTGTACTATTCCACAACGCTCGGGGTATCAAGTTATTTTGGGCGTATGGACAATTGCCGACACAGGGAATGCGTTCTATCAGGTCATTGATGCTAATATGACTAAATAATCAATGAAATATCTAAAACTGTGTTAGTCCGAGTCTGTACTAATACAGTTTATTAAATAAGATTATTTATCGAGTGTGGTTTTTTGCAGGTATAAATGTGTAATTAATCTTACCTTTGGCCCTTTTGCCCAGGGCCATTTCCCCTGCTTGTTGCCATCCCTCATCGAAACATCAGCATTGAAGAAAGGGCAATTGGCTTCGAACTGGATGTTACCCAACGCGAATCAGGTAACAGCGAAACCAGAACAGAAGCCAGGCTGGAAGGTTCGCCCGCAAGGGGTCGTTCAGTGTGAAAATCACGGGGCGAGTCTCACATAAAGCGTAACAAACCCGCTCTCTGGATTGGCAAGCAATTTGCGGATGCCGGGAATTGGGACAGTGCAGTGACGGATAGCGTACGCGGTTTGCGTACTGATAAATATGTGATCGACAACCCACAAAGCGCGGTGCGTTATCTCTCTACGGATAATGGCGCTACAACTGTCGTGCTTCTCCCTTGTCAGTAATTGATGTTAAGGCCTCATGATGTTTACTGAGGTCATATCTTGATAATTTAAGGAGGCTGCAATGATAACAATTGATGACATGGGGTTACTCAGTAACTGGTTGGCCGCTCTCGCCGGATTATTTGGTGGCCTGAGCGTGTCATTTTTTTGGCAACCTAAAAAGTTGTATCAACGTGGCCGTCTGACGGCGGGCATCATTATCGGGGGGATTAGCGTTAGTACGACATTTACCCTGGGAGGAATTATCTCTCAATGGCTGGGAATGAATTTTACAGATAAGGATACTGCTATGGGGATCGGTTATTTCATTGGGTCAATCAGTGTCGGAATGGTTGCCTGGCTGGCCAATTTTTTCTGCCACAGAGAAGAGCGCGACATTTTGCAGGTGGCAGGAGAGCTGAAGCGCGCCGCCAGAGGTGTTAACAAAATACCAGGCCGTTACCGATCCATTCGTAGTTCAAAAACAGGAGATCCATCATGATGTTGAAGGTTTTATACTGGGTACTCACTCTGGTAGATGTTTTTGTTGCTTTGATTATTCTGATTAGCGCGCTCAGTCATCGCCTTCTCAATACCGTTTATATTTCGCGAGGATATAGTATTGGGCTGCTGATTGCGGGGATTGGTTTTATGTTACAGGTGGCGATAAATGTGCCTTTTTTATTGTTTGATGTCATATTAACGCCTTATCAATCCTCTTTTTTTATATTTAAAGATATCGGTATCGGGATAGTAACAATCAGCTATTGCATACATCCGCCGTCTACAAATCTGCCATCCAGTAAGAAATTTCCCCATAAAAGAGCAGCAAAATAAGCTAAATAAATCACCAACCCAAAAAAAGAGTGGGTATGATAAAAGGAGCATTATTTACATCTGATGCTCCTTTTGTGCTAGAGACTCGTTGGGAATGGATGGCAATCGAACAGCATAAATAGTGTGGCTAACTTTCTTTAAAATACATCATTGCTGCCTGGGTGCGGTTAGTCACATTCAGGCGACGAAAAATAGATTCGAGATGCGTTTTTACGGTACCCGGACTGATATTCAGGAGGCGGCTAATTTGTTTAT
Source organism: Enterobacter sp. R4-368 (assembly GCF_000410515.1). Classification (NCBI taxonomy): domain Bacteria; kingdom Pseudomonadati; phylum Pseudomonadota; class Gammaproteobacteria; order Enterobacterales; family Enterobacteriaceae; genus Enterobacter; species Enterobacter sp. R4-368. The sequence goes on from NC_021500.1 coordinate 172,801, forward strand.
TAGATTCGCCGGCAGCGAGCAATTTGAGGATCTCGCGCTGACGTTCGCTTAGACAAGCCAGGGTACGATGGTTATTATCCAGAACCGTCATATTCTCGTGGGGAAAGCTGAGCATGCCCGCAGAAGCGGTATGTAGCGTTTGTGTGATGGTTTCGGGGGGGGAGTCGCGCCTGACAAAAGCAATGGCATGATGATTCAGAAATTGCCGCAACGAGATGAGTTGGCATTTATTTACCAGCATCACCACCGGGATGCCAGGATAGTGCTGCGATAAGTTATCAATTAACTCAATACATGCTTTTTTATTATCATTACCATCCAGAATAATTAAGGAGGCGGGGAATTTGCCCAGAGTTTCATTGATTTTCTTACAATCATTTAAACCGCAGATTTTTACTTCCGGAATGCTATGAGACACTACCGATGTCATTTCTTCAATGTATATAGAATGTTTGTCAATCATGAATATATGCATGCGCCTTCTCCATATAATAGTTTCTTCAATGAATCTATTACTTCATAGAGTAGTCAATGGTGTGAATAATTGAAATTAGGGTGATTTCCATAGGCCTTTTATCCGACAGGAAACGGATAATAACTTTAAGTTATGCCTGACGCTTATAAACAACCTCTTAATTATTTTTGCGAAGTAGGGTGTTATCTTATTATCTCATTTAGTTATACCTTGAAACGCAAGGTTTTCGGTGCGCCGATGTGCTCCTTTCGACAACAGCATGAAAGCATGGAGACCGGCAGCAGAATTAGCGTTATCCGATTCCAGAACTTATCTGCGCAATACTCTTCGCTGTAAATAATCGAAAGGGTTTTGATAGAAAGCCCGTACAGACAATAACAAAAAACGTCTTTTAATCATGATGGGTGAATAGTGGCATCCGACCCGGGCTAACACCGCTGGTGTCAGAAATCCGGTCCCATAAAAGGAGGGCAAAAAGCGGTTGCGGGTACTTTTTCCTCATATACTCTGGCGTAGCTGTTCCCTTATTCGTGAAATTCGCTTTCACCCAAAAATATCATTTGGCTATATGTACTAACTGTTAGTGATGTCAGATTTAATAATAGACATATGTCGTTAACAGTATACCTGGCGAGGTTTTTCATGCTGGGTATGAAAGTTTATTACGCTTACATCTTCTGCGACGGATTCTAAATCAACTGGTTATACTTTAAAAAACAAGTGAAATGATTGACCGTCCATTCCTGAAATAATTAAGAGAGTAGACAGTGTGAGCTGTGATCGTGCGTCGTTCAGGTGAAGTCTGTTTCCTGTTCCGGCCGGGCATGTTAAATGGCATTTATGCATTATCGCACTGCCAGAGAACACTTCAGAATGATCACAGCTTGTGGCGGGGTAGTATAAAACGGGGTCGTTACCGACCCCGCAGAGAACACTCAGGAGAGGATTTTTGCAAAAGCTTTGGCGAAAGCATAGTTTTCCTGACCAGTGATCAGCGTACTGGTTGGTTTACTGTTCGAGTGCATATTGCCATGTTCGTCGATGGTATCAGGTGCAAAATCGCGTCCCAGAGACCAGTTACTGACTTGATGCAGATTGTTGGCTTTGGAAAATTCAGCAACCTTAACTGCATCCTCAAGCGTGAATACTAACGGGTCAGTGTCATTGTGGCCGATCATCGGTGTCACAACGATTTTTGAATATGCTTCGGCATCGGTATAACCCCAAATCGCTTTTAGCTGATCTTTGGTGGCGTTAATTGCCTGAATAGCATAATCCCCCTGATTGCCGGCAAAACTTGGGCCGTAATCCATCGCCATAATATTAACGTAAGGGTGTAATTTATTCGCTGCTGCACTAGTAAGTACATCCAGGCCAGCCTGAACTAATCCAGTCGGTAATACGGGCAGCGTGACACTGACTTCCAGATATGGAACGGCTTTCTTAGCTTGCACAAATGCCGGGAATGCAACATTGCTATTATAAAAACCCTGGGTTTCAAAATCGAGATCGATCGTTTTTACACCGTAATTATTGGCGATATTGACATATAACCCGGCGAGATCATTAACGCTCCATGTGGTGGAAAAATCCACGCCGGAAAAACCACCAAAAGAAAATATGGGTTCACCACCTGCGTTATTAATTAAATCTGTCAGCGGTTTGATGGCCTTGAGTGGAAAACTACTGTTGCCCCAGACCGGATTTTTCGGGTTGGCGGGATCCTGCACAAGGAAAGCGAGATGGAACTTTTTGACACCAAACGCGATCGCATCACTGATAAAATCCTGGTTGAGTCCAGGGGGTGTTGTTGCCCATTTAGCGAATATAGTGACATCAACATAGGGTGCAAAATCAGTGGCACCTGAGCCTGTCGAGGGTTTACCGGAAGTCTTGCCATTAATTGCAGTGCTTCTGGCTGACTGGTTGCCTGCGTTATCGACAGCAAAGACACGGAAGGTGTAAAGGGTGTTTGGTTTCAGGCCGCCGATGGTGGCTGACGTTGTTGTCACGGTAACGGTCTGCGATGAAGCTCCTGGTTCTGCGTAAGAAACCACATAGTTTTTTACGCCGCTACCTTCATCGGTAGAGGCATTCCATGCCAGGGATATGGCATTGTGCGCAATACGCGTCACATGCAGGTTAACCGGAACGCTGGGGGCGGTGGTATCTGGCGAAACGGGCCGGGTCAGCACGCTGATGCTGCCAGTATTGTCGGATACATTGCCTGCGGCATCATAGGCCTGTACCGAGATTGTATATTGCGTATCTGCGCTAAGACCATCGAGGATAGTGGTGGTGTTCGGTACGCGTTTAGTATGCCTTCCGTTGGCCCAGCTCCAGGTGACAATATAGCCGCTGACGCCTACATCATCGGTGGAGGCGTTCCATGAAAGAGCAATGGTTGAGCTGGTGGTGCCGGTGGAAACCAGACCTGTCGGTGCTGAGGGGGCTGTGGTATCTGGCGTATCGCTGTCTCCGGCGAGTACACCATTTACATAATAAGCGATCGGTAAAACATTAGCGCTTAAGCTACCATTATTGGAACCGATATTGACAATAAAGCTGACCGATTTGCCATTAGCGATTGGTGTCAGGTAGTTCGCTAATTGCCCGGTAATATGTGTCGTACTTATCCCCGTTTTCTCGATGTTCAACCCAATATTGGTAGACGGCTGAACGCTTTGCGGCATATCGAAGCTAATTTTCACAGGGCTGTTAATGGTTTTTCCAGTATTATTGAGAAGTGTTATTTTAAGTGCCCCCGACCACGCGGAAACTGATGCATATTTCGCGGTGAAAGAGACGTGAGTTGTTTCAGACATTTGTATTTCTCCATGTATTTATTGTGAATTCTGTTTCAGGTATATCCTGCAGGTAAAAACAAGAGTGCTTACACAGATAACTATCAAATAAGCACTCTGCTTTTATTGGTTAAGCAGTTGGGTTGTCCTGTTGCTAATCAATTTTAATAAGCGCCGCCGTCGTTAAAATAATTAGCATGTCAGAAAGGGGATTAGTATGTATTATCGTCAGGCAATCACATTGCTGTATCCATTGGGATATTTGCTATCAGATATTCCGGGCGATCGCCAAGCTTTGTAAGAATAGGTTGTCTTAGCTGGTTGTAAATATCTTCATTCAATTTGAGTCCCAGTTTGTATATATCTATGGAATAGCCTTCTTGCCATTTCATAAAACCCTCAACATCACTGGTAAAGTGATAAGCAAGCATCAGGACAATGATTTGCGGCGAATTTTGTACATTCAGCGTTGGTGTCACAATGAAAAGGCCGTCACTATATTTGTGCGGATTGATAGCCGCGGATTCCCATAAGGTAAAAGCGGGCGAGGTCAATGCGAGGTCTTGCGCCGCGTGAATACTCGCGCCTGCCAGAGGCTGTGTCGCGTCGGGAATATGCTGATTTACTAACGCAGCCCAGTCGACAGGTGCTGAAAGCTCAATGGATTGACTGGCAAAATGGAGCATATTCCAGCCTACCGTTGCAAGCACACCCGTAAAACTTTCCTGCCAGTCCTGAGTGGCAGAATGCCGGTTAAATTTCTTATCTGCCGCAAGTTGAGCGAATAACAGAGAATGGCTCACATCATCCCGCTGTTGGCTGGAGAGGGTTTTATCAAAAGAGAGCACAATACCTTCGTTAATTTGCGCATAATTATCATCATCTGAACCAATCGCCGGGTCAGGACAGCGGGCGGCAGATTTAAGTTTTTTTTCTCGATCTGTTAATTCAGGAAGCGTGATGGAATTCAGGAGTGACAACATAAATTAACCTCGCAATGTATCGCAAGTATAATAGGTGGTCGTCCATAACATGGCTTATTACTTCGTCATGGACGACAGATTAAAATAACCGTATTTCGATATCAGATTTCAATATTTGCAATCATATCGATTGCCCGATCACCCAGTTTATCAATAACGGCCTGGCGCACCCCCTTATAAACACCTTCGTTTAAGACGAATTTATTTGCCGCGCGTTGAATTTTGATCGAGGTGGATTGCCAGGTTACCCACAGAAAACGCCCCTCATTGCGCTTTGCATCAAATTGCATACCATCAAGCATCATTACCACATCGCCATTTGGTAACAGATCTGCCGGGAAAATTTGAAAATTACCGGTGTTTTCCGAATTTGATTTCGCGTCCCAGATAAGCATTTGCTTTGAGGTATCGCTCAGGCTGGATAACGCCTTCATTGCCGCTGCCACTAATGCAACCTCACCGACAGTAGCGATTTGCGCAATGATCCCCAACACAGCCTCATCCAGTTTTACGGTACTGGCACCTGACGTATAGGTATCAAACGCGAAAGCAGGTTGGTTCCAGCCAATTTGGCCCAGTACATTGACATAAAAACGATACCAATCCATGGGCGCAGTATAACGGTTGCAGTGTTTATCCGCCGCCAGTTGAGCGAACAGTGTTGAGTTCTGCACATCTTGTTTATTCTGCCCATCCAAACGTTCGGTAAATGAGATGAGGCTGCCGGCATTGACTTGTGCAGATACTTTATTATCAGTCAGCATGGTTTTTCTTTTTGACTGACCATGATCCGGTACCCCCTTTAGACGTTCCAGTAACGGTGCCAGATCGGCAGTGGTTTCAATCGGTGTTTTAAGCACAAAATCCAAAGCGTTAGTATTCATATTATTTCTCCACTCAAAGTTATAGACGTGTATGCTATAAAAATTACTGTGTTTCATTGATATAAAAGAGAATGCCGCCGGGTAATCAACGAAAATGTTGCTTATTAGTGGCTTGTATATATTTCAGTGCTTCCTGCGATATAGAACGAATTTATAGTCGTTATATGAGGTTTTTTAACTTCCTCGAAATATGAATCTAATGGAAGAAATATAAATACGAAAGCATCTGATATCAATACGGTAAATACGGCAGGGTAAATTACGGAGCCATATGCGCTGTGTTTATCGCATTAAATATTGATTGTAATGCGAATTATATTGTGTGACGTGATGGGTTAAGTTGCTATGAAATGAAAAATCCACGCAATAGCGTTGATTTTATAGGCTTTTGTGTTGCCTATGAAGTTTGACTAAACCTCATGAGATAAGACATCTTATTTGACGCTAAAACATAATTTGTATGATATTTTTTATTAATTTTTTGTTTATTTGTACTTATTGCTATGCTCATTTTTGAGTTAGGTCGCATGCGCCATGCTGCGGTCTCAGGTTCGACTCCGGTTATCGCACCATTTCAAACTGTTCGTGTGCCTATCGGAACCCACTCAAAGCACGTATATTGCGGTTTCTGGACCGTATCTTATCTCCTGTTATTCAAGTATCTGTAGGTGTAACGACCTGCGTTTATAAATGATCAAACCTGCATGTATCTGCGCCGGGCTGCATTCCATTACCCCATACCCCAAATAACTGAAAATCACTGTACTGTATGTCTACAAAAAATCACAGTTACTCCAGAATAATTTGGTAAGGGGATAGCAGCATTAGATAGAGAAAATTAGTCAGACCATTATCCGAAATAGAAACACGCTACTTGGATAATAATTCATATATAACCGGGTTATCAGCACATTGCCCACCCCCGCATTCCAGTACAGTTGACACAAGGTTGGCTGAAATCAGTAGCAGGAATCCCCAACTGGCAATGCGGAACAACGCCGGTGGCATATTTAATGGCCGAATCGAACTATTCATCTCACTGATTGCCAGAACTACCGCAGTGGCAGCAATAATCACAACTGATGTAACCAGAGCCCAGGTATAAAAATGCAGCCCAAGAAATGCAGAACCATATCCTTTGTCGCCGGGCAGAATATGTAAAAACATTTGCCGTGATGCCATTATTCCTGTGAGGATACTGCCAATAATTACCATCCCGTAATGCAGGTTTCGTAGTCCAAAGTAAATGTTAAATAAAAAACCGAAACCAGCGATGATGAGCCCAATTCGCTGTAACAGGCAAAGTGGACAAGGCAATTCATGCATAACGAGTTGATAATAAAAAGCTATAACCAGAGAAACGCATATTCCAAGAAGTCCCACCATATTAACCAGGTGGACAACCGTCGTTGGATGAGTTTGGGTTTTCATAGCATAGCTCCTTAAAATGATAAACTCAGTGGATCAGTTACATGGTGAATGAATGATAAAATTGTGACGATCAATAAAGCTGCCCAAAGAATGTAACTGGTTTTCTCCTTTCCGGTTATGGCAGCCAGGATCACACCCAATGCAATCAAAAATGGCAAAAACATGAACATAAATATTTCCTCTTTATGTCAATTGATAAGGGATTGCTGTGTTGTCGTACCCTAATATGAGCGAAAACAGATTATGTCAATCTGGAATGCTTTGAATTGTCAGGGATACGACCGTTTGTTTGTAGTGATCACCTCCTTTTTTCTGGTTACGGGTATATTCATTAAGATATAAGAAATACCTCTTTAGCTAACGCTATAACAAGTAATATTGATTATGCTACAAAATATATTTTCCCATGCTTACTGCAATCAGAAACAATACCAGAGACATCATTAAGTCCTTGGAGGTGTTAACCTTTGGATAAAAAGTAAAATAACCCAGGAACACCAAAACTCTGAGATACAGAGTAGCTTATACCGAGAACATAGAATAGACCCATATTTGTGTTATTTCGAAAAAGATCCTATAGCGTTGAGCTGATGCGTGTGCTTCGCAAAGGCCAGACCTCAGTATTATATTATGGTGACCTTCCTGGTGAGCTGCTTCTGGTTAGCAGATGTTTTTGAAAGGTAGGGTATTTAAATGAGAAAAAAACGACCTCATCGCGAATTTTGCAACAATATCTTGAATAGAATGAAAATTTGAGTTTTTTACTTGCCCCCTCCTGGGGGAATGGTTTATCTGCAAAAACAATTTTTGGAATATACAATATTTCAAAAAGCTGAAAGTTTATTACATGTCATATTTAATACCGCGCAAGCCATCCGATGTGAAAAATAAAAAAATCAGAATTTTCTAGCAAAAGTGAGTTTTTTGGATGCTATCCTTTAACTGATTCAATCAATTATTTATTAAGTATCAGAAATCTCTATGCTGAATAAAATGTCATCGATGTTCGTTTATGCTGTTTAGTCCCTAATTGTACAACATACCATGTTTAAAGAATCTGTTTTCAGCAAGCAACGGAGCTCCAGCAGACAGGATTGTATTATATATGGAAATCATTAACATAGAAAAATATCATGAATATTACCTTAGAGGTATTTTTCCAGAGGAATTGTCATCTTGTTAAAGAACAACTCATTTAGAAAACGGGTAAACCCCGTATTAAACCGCTACCCTTGGCAACTTATCCAGCCTGCGGGGTGATACAATGGATACTATAGGAAATTCAGCAATCTTCCCCTCAAGAGGCAACCAGAGCTATTCATCAAGATTGAGATCTATTGATTTTTTACGTGGTTTAGCACTTATTTTAATGGTATTAGATCATGTGCGCACTTTATTTTGCCCTACAGAATTCGACCCAACCGATTTATCTCATGCATCCATATCCCTTTTTTTGACCAGATTTATTACTCACTTCTGCGCGCCTGCATTTATTTTTCTGGCAGGTGTTAGTGCGTATTTGTATGGTCTGAAGCGTACTCGTCAGCAGTTATCTGTATTCCTGTTTAGTCGAGGAGTATGGTTGATTTTATTAGAGGTAACCGTTGTCAGTTTTGCGTGGAAATTTAACTTTGATAAGTTTGTTATTATACAGGTTATTTTTATATTAGGGTTTTCAATGATTTTGCTTTCTGCATTTATTTGGTTATCAAGATCATTTCTACTGGCATGCGCTTTGGTTGCGTTTTTTGGTCATAATCTAATGGATACATACGCAGCGCCGGACGGATTCTTTAAAATTATCTTTCATATTTTGCATGTACAAGGAGATATATATATTGGCTCATGGGCTGTCAGGGTTTTTTATCCAATAATACCCTGGTTTGGTATGATTTTTTTAGGATATTATTTGGCACCATGGTTTTTACTGCCAATTAAGTTAAGGATTAAACGGTTCTTTATTTTAGGTCTGATTTCACTGGTTTGTTTTTGTGTGTTAAGGTGGTTTAATATTTACGGCGATGCCAACCACTTTACTATTAAAGGGAATGACCTCGCCTACAGTATACTTTCCTTTTTAAATGTAACAAAGTATCCGCCTTCATTGCTTTTTATTATGCTCACGTTAGGTGTTTTTTTTATAGTATTAGCTGCAGTGGAGAAATGGCAACCTAAAAACAACGGGGTTATTTTATGTTTTGGTAAGGTGTCTTTATTTTTCTATTTGGTGCATCTTTATTTAATTCATATATTTGCAAGCATTTATTCACGTTTAATATTAAATTCGCCAGGCGGTTGGTGGCTCCATTTTCCAACTTCAAATACAGATGAAAAATGGCCGGCTAACTACAGTCCAAATTTGTTATTAGTATATGTTGTGTGGTTGTTGTTAATTATTATTATTTATCCTTTATGCTCCGCATATCAGAAATATAAAAGTACGCATAATTATAGATGGTTATCATATATTTAAGATGTAAAATTCAATAGACCTACTTGTGATTAACGTAAATACCTTCACGCTGCAGAAGCTCCCGGATACGCCGGTAACCAAAGCGGCGGCGTTCAGGTGCCCGTTCAGTGACGTGCGCGGATAACTGCGCATCAGCAGCCAGCCGGAGGCTGAGCCTCATTATGGCATGTTGACAGGGATAAACCGGCTAGCCCGCTGGAACGATGTTACGACAGACCCGTTGCCTTACTCATGACTTCCTGCCACAGGTGCAAGCATCTCTCCTCGGCGCATTTTGGTGGTTTCTGCCCGGTCTTTTATTTGCAACCATTCTTTAGCGAGCAGCTCAAAGGTGTTAGATGCGTCATTGACCTTGCGGCTCTAGCGGGTTCTTGTCTATTTCTTATAGCTTTATTGCACTCACCCAAGATAAGAATGGAAACTGATTGTACGCACCTCACCTATGTATTCATTTCAGACCGCGCTTTCATGCGACAATACGGAATAAAAAAATCCACGCAAGTGCGTGGATTTTAGAGGGTTTTGTGAGATTTATGAGATGTTATGACACCTCATGAGACAACAAAACTTATTTAGACGTTGAACAGGAAGTTCATCACATCGCCATCTTTCACGATGTACTCTTTGCCTTCTGCACGCATCTTGCCGGCTTCTTTCGCGCCTTGCTCACCTTTGTAAGCGATAAAATCTTCATACGCGATGGTCTGCGCGCGAATAAAGCCTTTTTCGAAGTCGGTATGGATTTTACCCGCCGCCTGCGGCGCGGTTGCGCCAACCGGGATGGTCCATGCACGCACTTCTTTCACGCCGGCGGTGAAGTAAGTTTGCAGGTTCAGCAGGGCGTAACCTGCGCGGATCACGCGGTTCAGCCCCGGCTCTTCCAGACCCAGTTCGGCCATGAACTCGTCACGCTCTTCATCGTCCAGCTCGGCGATATCTGCTTCAACGGCGGCACAAACCGGCACCACGACGGAGCCTTCTTGCTCAGCGATAGCGCGAACCTGGTCAAGGTAAGGGTTATTTTCAAAGCCGTCTTCGTTCACGTTAGCGATATACATGGTCGGCTTCAGTGTCAGGAAGCTCAGGTAACGAATCGCTTCTTTCTCTTCTTTGCTCAGATCCAGCGCGCGCAGCATACCGGCGTTTTCCAGTTGCGGCAGGCATTTTTCCAGTGCGGCCAGCTCAACTTTCGCATCTTTGTCGCCACCTTTCGCTTTTTTGGACACGCGATGGATAGCGCGTTCGCAGGTATCCAGGTCAGAAAGCGCCAGCTCGGTGTTGATCACGTCAATATCTTCGGCCGGGTTCACTTTGCCCGCAACGTGGATGATATTGTCGTTCTCAAAACAGCGCACAACGTGGCCGATGGCTTCCGTTTCGCGAATGTTGGTCAAAAACTGGTTGCCCAGACCTTCGCCTTTGGACGCGCCTTTTACCAGACCGGCGATGTCGACGAATTCCATGGTGGTCGGCAGAATACGCTGCGGTTTCACGATTTCCGCGAGTTTATCCAGACGCGGATCGGGCATTGGTACGACACCGGTGTTCGGCTCAATAGTACAGAACGGGAAGTTAGCCGCTTCAATACCTGCTTTGGTGAGCGCATTGAACAGGGTGGATTTACCTACGTTGGGCAGGCCAACGATACCGCATTTGAATCCCATGATGTAATTACCTTAATATCTTGATAATCAACCTGTTGCGAAAAACAGATTGTAGAAAAGTGAATAACTTTGGCTATTATACACGTAACCGCTGTTACGCGCGGCAAAAATGCCGCCGCAACCCGCTTACTGCGCCTTAAAGGCATGCAGGCGATTGGTGGCTTTGGTTAAACCGTCTTTCAGCCAGATCTCGGTACAACGCGCCGCTTCGTCTACGGCTTCGTCAATCAGCTTCTGTTCGGAAACCGGTGGTTTACCCAGCACAAAACCGACAACCTTGTTTTTATCACCCGGATGGCCAATTCCAACGCGTAAACGGTGAAAATTGGGGTTATTGCCTAATTTACTGATGATATCTTTCAGACCATTATGGCCACCGTGGCCGCCCCCCAGTTTAAATTTCGCCACGCCTGGCGGCAGATCCAGCTCATCGTGGGCGACGAGGATTTCGTCCGGGTTGATGCGATAAAACGTCGCCATTGCCGCGACCGCCTTACCGCTCAGGTTCATAAATGTCGTGGGAACCAGCAGACGCACGTCTTCACCCGCCAGATTGATGCGCGAGGTATAGCCGAAAAACTTCGGTTCGTCGCGCAGCGGCGCGCGGGCTCTCTCCGCCAACAAATCGACATACCAGGCGCCCGCGTTATGGCGCGTCGCGGCGTATTCAGCGCCGGGGTTCGCCAGCCCGACAATCAGTTTAATCGTCACTTTTTATTCCTGACCAGATCAATGTCCGGCGCGTAGTTTACGTTGTGCGGGACGCGAAGACAAAATTCTCCCGGCGAAACGCGAAAAATGATAATGATTGCTCACATCAACCATTCGAATTTCATGTAGTTCAGTAGGTTATTTGTAAATTTGTGTTAGTCATAGATGTGTAATTGTGATCGTGCCCGCAACCGCTAAAAGGGTGGCTGTCTATACTTTACACACAAGGATTGGGGTTATCCCATCCAACCCGTCGTTCCGGAGGTGACAGATGAAACGCAAAAACGCTTCGTTGCTCGGTAATGTGCTTATGGGGTTGGGGTTGGTCGTGATGGTTGTCGGCGTTGGTTATTCCATTTTAAACCAGTTGCCGCAACTTAACCTGCCGCAGTTTTTTGCCCATGGCGCTGTGCTGAGCATCTTCCTCGGCGCCGTTCTCTGGCTCGCTGGCGCCCGCGTAAGTGGTCATGAGCAGGTGTGCGATAAGTACTGGTGGGTGCGTCATTATGACAAACGCTGCCGCAGGGACCGGCAACATCATAGTTAAAAAGTCAGTTTCGATAACGGTTCCTGCGGGAGCCGTTTTTTTTGGCTTTTTTCTTGACCCTCACGTAACGTGAGGCCCGATAGTCCAGTCTGTGGGCGAGAAAGGAGCAGCTATGTTGATTCAGGTGGGGGAGTTAGCGCGACGTGCGGGGATCAGTGTGCGTACGTTGCACCACTACGAGCAAATCGGTTTGCTGTTGCCTTCTGCCCGAAGCGCCGCCGGATACCGGCTTTATGCGCTCGCGGATGTCAAACGCCTGCATATGATTCAGGCGCTGGCGAAAGCGGGTATGGAACTGGCGGCAATCGGGGATTATCTGGCGCGGGAAACGCGTCCGCTGGCGGAATTACTGGATGACCAAATCATGCTGCTCGACAAGCAAATGCGCAATATTGTCACTCTGCGCGAACAGCTTGCGGTGTTGCGTGATGGTCTCGCCAGCGGCGTGGAGCCCGATCTGGAGTCCTGGCTACGGACCCTGGAGTTAATGAAAATGTACGATCGTTGGTTTAGTCCGCAAGAGTTACAGGAATTACCGTTTGCCTCGCGCGATGAGGCTCGCGAACGATTCTGGGCGCAAATGGTGAGCGAAGTGCAAACCCTTTTAGCGCAGAAGTGCCCGGTGGATGATCCGCGCGCGATGGAGCTGGCAACCCGCTGGATGACGCGGCTGGAGCAGGATACTGCCAACAAACCGGAGTTTCTGACCCGCTTAAATGAGATGCACCGCGTGGAGCCCCAAATGCGTGAGCAAACAGGCATTACGCAGGAAGCGGTCGATTTTATTACCCACAGTTTTGCGGAAAGCAAGCTCGCTATCTGGCAGCGTTATTTGTCTGCGCAAGAGATGGCGTTTACCCGGGCGCACTATTTTGACCGCATGTTGGAGTGGCCGCCGCTGGTGGCGAAACTGCATACCGCTCAACGTCAGGCAGTAGATCCAGAGTCTGACGAAGCGCAGGCGCTGGCCGCTAACTGGCTGGAGCTGTTCCAGTCTTATGCCGGAACCGATCCGCAAACGCAGCAAAAATTCCGCAGGGCGATGCAACAGGAGCCGCATCTGATGACGGGAACCTGGATGACGCCCGACGTGCTGCAATGGCTACAACGGGCGATTGAGGTGATGATGCGCCGCCGCGCATCATGATTACAGGTCGGCTAAGGCCGCGTCACGGTTAGGGAAGAACGACAGACGGCCAGGGATTGGCTGTATACCCGCGCGTGCCAGCGTGCGTAGCGGCTGGAACTCAAGGTTGCTGACGCGCAGTTCAGTACCCTGCGGCAGGCGGTTGACGAAACGACGGAAAGCGTCCAGCCCGCCTGCATCCAGCACCGGCACCGCATCCCATTTCAGCACCACAATGCGCTTCCCGGCGATACGGGTTTCCAGATCGCTGAACACACTTTCTGCAGCAGCAAAGAACAGCGGGCCGATCACGCGTAGCACCAGCACATCATCCGGTACGCTGACGTTTACCACGGCCAGGCGAGTCATCCGCGCGATACGGCGCATAAAAAGCAGCGACGCGAGCACAATCCCTACGCTGATGGCGATCACCATATCGAACAACACGGTCAGTGACATGCAAATCAGCATCACCACAATGTCATCCACCGGCGCGCGGCGCAGCAGATCGATCACTTTGTGCGCTTCACTCATATTCCACGCTACCATCAGCAACAGCGCCGCCATGGCAGACAGCGGCAGCCAGGAGAGCAGGGGAGCCAGCGCCAGTAACGCCATGATCACTAACAGTGAGTGAACCACCGCCGAAATGGGCGAAGTGGCTCCGGCGCGGACGTTGGCCGCCGAACGGGCAATCGCTGCGGTCGCGGTGATCCCACCGAAGAACGGTGCGGCGATATTCCCCAGCCCCTGGCCAATCAGCTCGCTGTTGGCTTTATGTTTGGTGCCGGTCATACCGTCCAGCACGACAGCGCACAGCAGCGATTCGATAGCACCAAGCATTGCCATAGAAAATGCCGCGGGCAGCAACGCGCGCAGCGAATCCCAGGTCAGGGTAAATTCAGAACCAGGCAGATCCCACGGCAGCACCAGTTGCGGCAGCAGCTGCGGGATGCCGTTGCCCTGCGAACCATCTGCCAGCACGTAGTGAAATTGTGAACCGATGGTCGCGACGTGACCGCCGAGCAGATTGACCACCAGCATCACCGCGCAGCCCGCCAGCAGCGCGGGCAGATGCCCCGGTAGACGTAAACGCAGGCGCGGCCACAGCACCAGCGTGGCGAGGGTGACAATACCAATCGCCGCATCACCCGGATTGACTGTCGGCAGTGCCATCACCAGCGCGCCGACTTTTTGCAGATAGTGTTCCGGCACATGCGGCATTTGCAGGCCGAGAAAATCTTTTATCTGCATGGTAGCGATGGTAATGCCGATCCCGGAAGTGAAACCGAGCGTCACAGAAAGCGGAATGTATTCAATTAACCGACCAAAGCGCGCCAGCCCGAAGAGGATCAGAAACACACCGGACATCAGCGTCGCTACCAGCAGGCCCGACAGACCAAACTGCTGCGAAACCGGGTACAGGATCACCACAAAGGCGGCCGTCGGACCGGAAACGCTGTAGCGCGAACCGCCACTCAGGGCGATAACAATCCCGGCAACCGCCGATGTATAAAGCCCGTATTGCGGTGCCACGCCACTGCCGATCGCCAGCGCCATCGCCAGCGGGATAGCGATAATACCAACCGTTATCCCGGCAATCAGATCGCGGGTGAAACGGGCGGTGGTGTATTTTTCTTTCCAGCACGCGTCGATTAGCGCGCGAAAAGGCATGACATGAGGTGAGAACAATCTGTTCACAATGGTCTGGCGTCCCCTGGAAATCATTCGATAACTAATTAATAAATCATACAAATAATATTTAAAGCTAAAAAAACCCGCCTGAGCGGGTTTTTTATACAGCAACGATTAATGTTCGAACATGGCGGAAATCGATTCTTCGTTACTGATACGACGGATAGCTTCAGCCAGCATGCCAGACAGCGTCAGCGTACGTACGTTCGGCAGCGCTTTGATCTCATCGCTCAGCGGAATGGTGTCGCAGACAACCACTTCGTCGATCACAGAGTTGCGCAGGTTATTTACCGCATTACCGGAGAAAATCGGGTGAGTGGCATAGGCGAACACGCGTTTCGCACCACGCTCTTTCAGCGCTTCTGCTGCTTTACACAGCGTACCGCCGGTATCGATCATGTCGTCAACCAGGACGCAGTCGCGGTTTGCCACGTCACCGATGATGTGCATCACCTGGGAGACGTTCGCGCGCGGACGGCGTTTATCAATGATCGCCATATCGGTATCGTTCAGCAGCTTGGCAATCGCACGGGCGCGAACGACGCCACCGATATCCGGGGAAACCACAATCGGGTTGTCCAGGTTCAGTTGCAGCATATCTTCAAGCAGGATTGGGCTACCGAATACGTTATCTACCGGTACATCGAAGAAGCCCTGAATCTGTTCAGCATGCAGGTCAACGGTCAGTACACGGTCAACGCCGACGCTTGAGAGGAAATCGGCAACCACTTTTGCGGTAATCGGTACACGGGCGGAGCGCACGCGGCGATCCTGACGGGCATAGCCAAAGTAAGGAATGACCGCGGTGATACGACCTGCGGAAGCACGGCGCAGGGCATCAACCATCACAACCAATTCCATCAGGTTGTCGTTGGTAGGGGCACAAGTGGACTGGATGATGAAAATATCACCACCGCGTACATTTTCATTGATTTGTACGCTGACTTCGCCGTCGCTAAAGCGACCTACGGCGGCGTCGCCGAGAGAAGTGTACAGGCGGTTGGCAATACGTTGTGCTAGTTCCGGGGTAGCGTTACCAGCAAAAAGCTTCATATCAGGCACGAGAAGAACCTCAGGCATGCGTCCAGTGGTGGATAGAATCGGCCAAAATGTGCGGTCAGGGCTGAATTCTATCCATGCGGTGTATTAAAGAGCGCGATGCAACGTCTGGAACAGGTGTGACGTTGTCACCGGAGCTCAGCTTGCCCGGCGATGGTCTGCGCTAGCGGCGAGAGGTTGACGCCTCGCGCGACAAAACCGTGCAGCCATTCCGGGGCTTGCTCAAGCACCTGACGAGCGGCGGATTCGGTGTCAAATTCGGAAAAGACACAGGCTCCTGTGCCAGTCAGGCGCGACGGCGCGTATTCTAACAGCCAGGAAAGCGCGGCATCAACCTCGCGAAAACGTTTTCTTGCGATAACCTCGCAATCGTTGCCGAATTCACATTTTAATAACGTATCAATTGACCTTTGCGGCGTATTTCTCGGCAGCTCGGGATCTTTGAAAATTACCGGCGTGGGAATGCTGACGCCAGGGTGCGCCACCAGATACCATTTTTCCGGCGGATTGACCGGGGTGAGGATTTCGCCAACCCCTTCGGCGAAAGCCGCGTGACCGCGGACAAACACCGGCACATCGGCACCCAGTCGCAGGCCGAGTTCGGCTAACTCATCGACGCTCAGCTTACAGCCCCACAGATGGTTGAGGGCGACCAGCACGGTGGCAGCATTCGACGACCCGCCGCCGAGCCCGCCGCCCATCGGCAGGCGTTTGTCGATAGCGATCTCTGCGCCGCTACCCGCAGGCAGACGACCACTTTGCGCCGCGCGCTGCATGAGCAGACGTGCGGCGCGTACAATCAGATTCTCTTCGTCCGGCACGCCTTCGACCGGTGTCAGCAGGCGGATCTCTCCATCGCGGCGCGGTTCAATGCTCAGCGTGTCGCCATAATCAAGAAACTGAAACAGGGTTTGCAGCGTGTGGTAGCCATCGGCGCGCTGGCCGGTAATGTATAAAAACAGGTTGAGTTTCGCCGGAGCGGGCCACGTCGTCATTTGGCAATCCAGTTGTCCATTTTCAGCTTGATGCGCTGTTTGCCGTCGCTCAGCTCCATATTGGCCGGCAGGGAGGGCTGGCTGTTGTCATACCCGCCATATACCACTTTCCAGTTTTTGCCGCCCTGGCTGTAATTCAACTCGCTCAGGCGGTATTGCGCATCGAGTTTATAATCGGTGGCATCGCCTGGCAGACCAAGGATCCACTGGCGCAGGCTGTTAAGTGGGATCGGCATGCCGGTCAGTTTGCCAATCATCTCTTCGGCATCATCGGCGGTATACCGTTTGCCTTTGTTGTCCACCAGTTGCACGTTACCCGGCTGGGCGTTCAGTTCCAGTTCGGTGCTGCCCAGCGGGTTGGTCAGCAACAGACGATAGCGATCCTGACCGGTTTGCTGCCAGAAAAAACGGGCATACACTTTTTGCTCGTCAGATATATAAGCGAATGCGCCGCGCGTTTGATACTGATTTAAGCTGCGCACCTGTTGCTGGTGTTCTCGCCACTGTGGCGAATCCGGGCTTTGTCCCGGCCCTTTTGGCGCATTGAGCGTACAAGCGGTTAACACGAGGCTTGCCAGCGGCAGCAGGCGAATAAAACGGAAGTCTGGCAGAGTCATAACGAGTGGAAATCCTTGCGAGGTTGCAGTATTACGCTTAATGCTAGCGCCGCTCTGAAACAGCGTCTACGTTCAAGTTGTCTTAAATCATTAAATTACCAATTACTCCGAAAGGGTAGTGTCTCTTTTATTGACCTCACTCATCCTGTATGATGCGTACAGTCTAACCTTATCAACGTTGGTACTATTCCCGCGCTCATGACCCTTTTAGCACTTGGCATCAATCACAAAACGGCTCCCGTTTCGTTGCGAGAACGCATTGCATTTTCGCCGGAAACGCTTGACCAGGCGTTAGAAAGCCTGCTGTCACAGCCGATGGTGCAAGGCGGTGTGGTGCTGTCAACCTGCAACCGTACCGAGCTCTACCTGAGCGTTGAAGAGCGGGACAACCTGCAAGAAGCGCTGGTGCGCTGGCTGTGTGATTATCACCATTTGCGTGAAGACGAAGTGCGCCAGAGCCTCTACTGGCACCAGGATAATGACGCCGTCAGCCATTTAATGCGTGTGGCGAGCGGGCTGGATTCGTTGGTTCTCGGCGAGCCGCAAATTTTAGGCCAGGTGAAAAAGGCCTTTGCCGATTCCCGGCGTGGTCATGACAACGCCAGCGATCTGGAGCGCATGTTCCAGAAATCATTCTCCGTCGCCAAGCGTGTGCGCACGGAAACCGATATTGGCGCCAGTGCGGTATCGGTCGCTTTCGCCGCCTGTACGCTGGCGCGGCAAATCTTCGAATCGCTTGCGTCGGTGACCGTGCTGTTAGTGGGCGCAGGCGAAACCATTGAGCTGGTTGCGCGCCACCTGCGCGAGCATAAAGTGCAGAAAATGATCATCGCCAACCGTACGCGTGAACGCGCGCAGGCGCTGGCGGATGAAGTCGGTGCGGAAGTCATTGCTTTAAGCGATATTGATGAGCGCCTGAAAGATGCTGATATCGTGATCAGTTCCACCGCCAGCCCGCTGCCAATTATTGGTAAAGGAATGATGGAACGCGCGATGAAAGCGCGGCGTAATCAGCCTGTTTTGCTGGTGGATATCGCCGTGCCGCGCGATGTCGAGCCGGAAGTGGGCAAAGTGGCGAACGCGTATCTTTATAGCGTCGACGATCTGCAAAGTATTATTCAGCACAACCTGGCGCAGCGTAAAGCCGCGGCGGTGCAGGCGGAAACCATCGTCGCCCAGGAAACCAGTGAATTTATGGCCTGGCTGCGTGCGCAAAGCGCCAGCGAGACCATTCGCGAATACCGCAGCCAGTCT
Organism: Enterobacter sp. R4-368; assembly: GCF_000410515.1. Taxonomy (NCBI): domain Bacteria; kingdom Pseudomonadati; phylum Pseudomonadota; class Gammaproteobacteria; order Enterobacterales; family Enterobacteriaceae; genus Enterobacter; species Enterobacter sp. R4-368. Next base: position 191,519 of record NC_021500.1, read on the forward strand.
GAAACGGCACGCGATGAACTGACCGCCAAAGCGCTTGCCGCGCTGGAGCAGGGCGGCGATCCGCAAGCTATCATGCAAGATCTGGCGTGGAAACTGACTAACCGCCTTATCCACGCCCCAACCAAATCTCTTCAGCAGGCCGCTCGTGACGGGGACGATGAGCGCCTGCATATTCTGCGCAACAGCCTCGGGCTGGATTAGCACAACACTCTCTTATTATTAAAAGGTGCATTTACGCCTATGAAGCCTTCTATCGTTGCCAAACTGGAAGCCCTGCATGAACGCCATGAAGAAGTTCAGGCGCTGCTCGGTGACGCGCAAACCATCGCCGACCAGGATAAATTCCGTGCGCTGTCGCGCGAATACGCACAACTGAGCGATGTGTCGCGCTGTTTTACTGACTGGCAACAGGTTCAGGAAGATATCGAAACCGCGCAGATGATGCTCGACGACCCGGAAATGCGCGACCTGGCGCAGGATGAACTGCGTGACGCGAAAGAAAAAGGCGAGCAACTTGAGCAGCAATTGCAGCTGTTGCTGCTGCCGAAAGATCCTGATGATGAACGTAACGCGTTTGTCGAAGTTCGCGCCGGAACCGGGGGCGACGAAGCTGCGCTTTTTGCCGGCGATTTGTTCCGTATGTACAGCCGTTATGCCGAATCCCGCCGCTGGCGCGTCGAGATCATGAGCGCCAACGAAGGTGAGCACGGCGGTTTTAAAGAAGTGATCGCCAAAATTAGCGGCGAGGGCGTTTACGGTCGTCTGAAATTTGAATCCGGCGGACATCGCGTCCAGCGCGTTCCGGCGACGGAATCGCAGGGCCGAATTCACACGTCTGCCTGCACCGTGGCCGTGATGCCGGAGCTGCCGGAAGCCGAAATGCCGGATATCAACCCGGCCGATCTGCGTATTGATACCTTCCGCTCTTCCGGCGCTGGCGGTCAGCACGTTAACACCACCGATTCCGCAATCCGTATTACCCACCTGCCGACCGGGATTGTGGTCGAGTGCCAGGATGAACGCTCGCAGCATAAAAACAAAGCGAAAGCCTTGTCAGTGCTCGGCGCGCGCATCCACGCCGCAGAAGCCGCGAAACGCCAGCAGGCAGAAGCCTCAACACGGCGTAACCTGCTGGGCAGTGGCGATCGCAGCGACCGTAACCGCACCTATAACTTCCCGCAGGGCCGTGTGACCGATCACCGTATCAACGTCACGCTGTACCGCCTTGACGAAGTGATGGAAGGCAAGCTGGATATGCTGATCGAACCAATTGTGCAGGAATACCAGGCCGACCAGCTGGCGGCGCTCTCCGAGCAGGACTAATGGATTATCAACAGTGGTTGCGCCAGGCGATAAGTGAGCTGGCCGCGAGCGAAAGCCCGCGCCGCGACGCGGAGATCTTATTGGGCTTTGTCACTGGCAAATCGCGAACGTTCATTCTCGCGTTTGGTGAAACCTTGCTTGACGGCGGACAGCAGCAACAGCTGACGATGTTACTGGCTCGTCGTGTGAATGGCGAGCCGGTGGCGCATCTGATTGGCGTACGGGAGTTCTGGTCACTGCCGCTGTTTGTCTCGCCTGCAACCCTTATTCCGCGCCCCGACACCGAGTGCCTGGTAGAGCAGGCGCTGGCGCGCCTTCCTTCCTCACCGTGTCGCATTCTCGATTTAGGCACCGGCACTGGCGCCATCGCGCTGGCGCTGGCGAGCGAGCGCCCGGACTGCAATGTCACAGCGGTCGATCTGATCCCGGATGCGGTGGCGCTGGCACAACGTAACGCCGCACATCTGAACATCACCAATATTGAAATCCTGCAAAGCCGCTGGTTCAGCGCGCTTGAAGGGCAGCAATTTGCCATGATTGTCAGCAATCCGCCTTACATTGATGAGCATGATCCGCATCTTGTGCAGGGCGATGTGCGCTTTGAACCGCTCAGTGCGCTGGTGGCGGCCAACAACGGACTGGCGGATTTACACACCATCATTGACGCTGCCCGCCAGCATGTGTTGCCCGGCGGCTGGCTGCTGCTGGAACATGGCTGGCAACAGGGCGCAGATGTTCGCGCTATCTTCGAACATTATGGCTGGCAGCACGTGGCAACGTGCCGGGATTACGGTGATAACGAACGCCTGACGCTGGGGCAATGGCTTTTACAGGAGTAACGGGCAATGAATGCTTTTAAGCTGCTGATTACATTGCATTTGACCTCTGTGGCGCTCACCGTTAGCCTGTTTGTTTTACGCTACTGGTGGCGTTGGTCGGGCGATCCGCGTATTAACGCCCGCTGGGTGCGGGTGGTGCCGCACACGGTGGATACCGTGCTGCTGCTGAGCGGCGCGGGTTTGATGTGGGTGACAGGCTATTTGCCATTTACGGTTAAAGGCGCATGGCTGACTGAAAAGCTGTTTGGCGTTATCATCTACATCGTTTTGGGTTTTATTGCGCTGGGGCGACATCGCCCGCGCAGCCAGCAAACAGGTTTTATCGCTTTCTTGCTGGGGCTGGTGGTGCTGTACATCATCATTAAACTCGCCGCCACAAAAGTACCGATACTGGGGTAAGACATGAGATCGTTAGCTGATTTCGAATTTAACAAAGCGCCGTTATGCGACGGGATGATCCTTGTTTCCGAGCTGATTCGCGATGACTTTCCTTCGCAATATGTGCAAGACGAACTGGAGCGGTTGCTCAGTCTGGCACGTGAGGAGATAGGTCAGGCAAAGCCTCAGGACTGGCAACTGGAAAAACTCGTTGAGCTGTTTTACGGCGAATGGGGTTTTAAAGATACGCGCGGCGTGTACCGTTTATCTGACGCGCTGTGGCTGGATAAAGTGCTGCAAAACCGTCAGGGTAGCGCGGTATCGCTGGGCGCGATTTTACTGTGGGTCGCCGGTCAGCTGGATATTCCCCTGACGCCGGTGATTTTCCCGACTCAGCTCATCCTGCGTGCCGAATGGCTGGATGGTGAAATGTGGCTGATCAACCCGTTTAACGGCGACACGCTGGACGAACACACGCTGGAAGTGTGGCTGAAAGGCAATATCAGCCCGGTGGCCGAGCTGTTTAACGAAGATCTCGATGAGGCCGACAACGCCGAAGTGATCCGCAAATTACTGGATACCTTGAAGTCGGCGCTGATGGAAGAGCAGCAGATGGAACTGGCGTTGCGCGCCAGTGAAGCGCTGTTGCAGTTCAATCCCGAAGATCCGTATGAAATCCGCGATCGCGGTCTGATTTATGCGCAGCTGGATTGTGACCATGTGGCGCTGAATGATTTGAACTACTTTGTAGAGCAGTGTCCTGAGGATCCGATAAGTGAAATGATCCGCGCGCAAATCAATTCGATTGCGCACAAGCAGATTACCCTGCATTAAAGATTTGTTCCGATTCACACTCGATAAGGCGATTTTATGAAACAAAAAGTGGTCAGCATTGGCGACATTAACGTCGCGAACGACCTGCCGTTTGTACTGTTTGGTGGTATGAACGTGCTGGAATCCCGCGATTTGGCAATGCGCATTTGCGAACACTACGTCACCGTGACCCAGAAACTGGGTATCCCGTACGTGTTCAAAGCCTCTTTTGATAAAGCCAACCGTTCTTCCATCAAGTCCTACCGTGGACCGGGTCTGGAAGAGGGGATGAAAATCTTCCAGGAACTGAAACAGACTTTTGGCGTGAAAGTGATCACCGACGTGCACGAAGCGTCGCAGGCGCAGCCGGTGGCTGATGTGGTGGATGTGATCCAGTTGCCTGCGTTCCTCGCGCGTCAGACCGATCTGGTTGAAGCGATGGCGAAAACGGGCGCGGTCATCAACGTCAAAAAACCGCAGTTTGTCAGCCCGGGCCAGATGGGCAATATCGTGGATAAATTCCACGAAGGCGGCAACGATAAAGTGATCCTCTGCGATCGCGGCGCGAACTTCGGCTATGACAACCTGGTGGTCGACATGCTGGGCTTCGGCGTGATGAAGAAAGTCTCCAACAACTCGCCGGTGATTTTCGATGTCACCCACGCGTTGCAGTGCCGCGACCCGTTCGGCGCGGCGTCTGGCGGTCGTCGTGCTCAGGTTACTGAACTGGCGCGTGCCGGGATGGCAACCGGTCTGGCAGGGCTGTTTATTGAAGCGCACCCGGATCCGGATAACGCAAAATGCGACGGCCCGTCCGCACTGCCGCTGGATAAACTGGAGCCGTTCTTAAAACAGATCAAAGCGATTGACGATCTGGTGAAAAGCTTCGACGAACTCGATACCGAGTAAGCATAAAAAACCCCGCGAGTGCGGGGTTTTTTGTTTCTGCCTGTCAGGCAAATATTGTCATCAGATAGGCTGCGAACAGCGCCAGGTGCGCCGCGCCATTAAGCACGTTGGTTCGCCCGGTAGAGAACGAGATTTGGCACAGCAGCAGCGAGGCGACCATGACAATCATTTCCGGCGCGCCCAGGCCGAACACCAGGTCATTACCGGTTAGCCACGCAATCAGCGTCACAACCGGGACGGTGAGGGAAATCGTTGCCAGTACCGAGCCAAAGAACAGGTTCATTGCGCGCTGTACCTGATTATTCAGCACCGCTTTTAACGCCCCTAAACCCTCCGGAGAGAGGATCAACAGCGCCACCAGGAAACCGGTAAATGCCACCGGAGCATTCATTTCTGTCAGCAGCGCTTCCAGCGGCGTCGCATTCATTTTCGTCACGGCAATGACCGCAACCAGATGGATAATCAGCCACAGCGTGTGCCACAGATTTCCGTGCGCGGAAGGTTTGCCGTGGTGCGGATCGTCATCATCGCCTTCGTCTTCATGTTCATAGACGAACAAGCTCTGGTGCGTTTTGGTCTGGATAAGCAAAAATACGCCGTACATGGCCGCTGAGATCAACGCCACCAGCAGCGACTGACCAATTGTAAAATTGGCCTGCGGCAGTGCCATCGGAAACACCAGCACGATAATCGCCAGCGGAAACAGCGCTATCAGATACTGTTTAATGCCAAACAGATTCATATATTGCGTGGCGAACTTACGTCCGCCCAGCAGCAGCGAAAAGCCCACCAGACCGCCAGTGACAATCATGATGATGGAATAGAGCGTGTCACGCATAAGCGTTGGCGCGGCGTCGCCGGTGGCCATCAATGCGGAAATCAGGCTGACTTCGAGGATAACCACCGACAGGCTGAGGATCAGTGAACCATAGGGCTCGCCAAGCCGGTGGGCAAGCACGTCGGCATGGCGTACCACGCTAAACGCGCTGGATAAGATACCAACCAGTGCTAACAAATTAATGCCGATAACCGCTGGTAGTGACTGCGAACCTCCCCAGAAAAGCAGCACTGCCAGCGCCAGCACCGGGAAAATAAGGGATGTCTCCTTGTGGCGGGTTTTCACCGCCTCGTGCGTTGTTGTCATTATGATGCTCCATCACAGTGCAGGTGTTTGCGAATTATAGATAGAAAAAGAACGGGTCATAAAATAACAAAAATCACTGTTTTGCTGGGCTTTTTTACGTAGTTTTACCCTCAGCGCTTCGTTTTGTTATCAACTAAATAAAATGCACGCTCTCATTTAATTTTTATTTATATTACAGTGATATGGGTGTGGTTATCTGGCAATCTGTTACTTTTTCTGGCGTGCCCGCTATTTGTCGTCCAGGCTTACTTCTTTAAGCCCAAAGGAGCGTGAAATGCCGTATAAAGCGAAGTCCGATCTGCCAGAGAGCGTGCAACATGTCCTGCCGGCGCATGCGCAGGAAATTTATAAAGAGGCGTTTAACAGCGCCTGGGAGCAATATAAGGACAAAGACGATCGCAAAGGGGATGCCAGCCGCGAGGAGACGGCGCACCGCGTTGCCTGGGCGGCAGTAAAAAACGATTACCAGAAAGGTGACGATGACAAATGGCATAAAAAGAAGTAACGCGCTGAAATAATTACTTTTCGCCATTTATAGCTCTATTCGATGGATTGACGCTATTGCCAGCGGCCTGTGAATTGCATAAGGTCGTAGTAAGCTGCGCTTAAAGCAGCATATGCCGGGAAGGCAGCAGTTGAGCAGTCGCACGGAAGCAGGCAGTGGCGGAGGTAGAAGATGTTAACGCGTGATTTTTTGCGAACAGCAGATTGCAAAACGGCATTCGGCGATATTGACGAGTCGTTACTTTGGTCGGCGGAACAGCGCGCGGCATCGCTTGCGGCGACGCTGGCATGTCGGCCGGACGATGGCCCGGTGTGGATTTTTGGTTATGGTTCGCTGATGTGGAACCCGGCGCTGGAGTTTGACGAATCCTGCACCGGTACGCTGACGGGGTGGCACCGTGCGTTTTGTCTGCGCTTAACCGCTGGTCGCGGCACCGCTTGCCAGCCTGGACGCATGCTGGCGCTTAAAGAGGGCGGACGTACCACGGGCGTGGCGTACCGTTTATCCGACGACACCCTGCATGATGAGCTGACGCTGCTGTGGAAACGCGAAATGATCACCGGCTGTTACATGCCAAGCTGGTGCAAACTGGCGCTTGATGATGGCCGCACGGTAAATGCGCTGGTGTTTATTATGGATCCGCGCCACCCGCTGTATGAATCCGATACGCGTGCACAGACCATCGCCCCGTTGATTGCCGCCGCCAGCGGCCCGCTCGGTACGAATGCGCAATATCTTTTTTCACTGGAACAGGAGCTGATGAAGCTCGGTATGCAGGATGATTGCCTGAACGATCTGGTAGGGAAAGTGCGTTTGCTGCTGGAGGGAGAAAAACCAGGCCCGGAGATGCAGCCTGGTTTTGCCTGCTAACCGTAACCGTTAAGCGGCGACGTAGCTGATCGAGTGCTCCAGCGACTGGCTGTGGCTGTCGATCAGCACACTCCAGACGCCGCTGTATGGCACAGCCAGATAGGCACTTGCGCGATTCTGCACACTCAGAATGTCCGTTTGAGCGTTCGGCGTTCGGCTCTTCTCGCTCATCAAATGAATGTGACAACTTTCGGAACAACGAACAACTACTGTATCCCCACCAAACAATTTCAGACTTGCTTTTACCACCGCCATTTTTAACCCCGTAGTTTTTTAACAACGCGATCCGTGCGGGAAGGATCCCCGTGCGTGACTTTGTTCACAATTCACTCAGTGCATAACACCAAACGGAGGGGGTTCGAATGCTGATTTTGATCAAATAATGACGTAACGATTAAACAAAAATTACATTATTCGGCAGGGGAAGAAGACGGCGCGTAAAACCGTGGTTAAAACGCGCCGATAAAAAATTAAATGCGGAAATGACCGGCAGTTTCAGCAAGCTCCGTCGCCTGCGAGCGCAGCGCGCCTGCGGCGGCGGTCGATTCAACCACCAGTTCCGCGTTTTGCTGCACCATACGGTCAAGATCTAGCACCGCATGGTTAATTTCCTGAATGCCTTTCATCTGCTCGCTGGTGGCGACGGAGATTTCACGCATGATCACCGACACACTGTCGATGCTGGCGACAATGTCCGTCATGCTGTCGCCCGCGAGGCGGACAAAGCGTGAACCGGTCGCCACGCTTTCGGTGGTGGAGTCGATCAGCGTTTTGATCTCTTTCGCCGCTTGTGCACTGCGGCTTGCCAGATTGCGCACCTCACCGGCGACCACCGCGAAACCGCGACCCTGTTCACCCGCACGGGCAGCTTCAACCGAGGCGTTGAGCGCCAGGATATTGGTCTGGAAAGCAATGCCGTCAATCACGCTGGTGATATCGCCGATTTTTGCCGAAGCCACTTCAATCGACTGCATCGTATTGATTGCTTGCGTTACTACCTGACCGCCGCGCGACGCCGCTTGCGAAGCCACATGCGCCTGATCGTTGGCCTGTGCTGCGGCGTCGGTAGACTGCGCCACCGATGCGGTGATTTGCTCGACCGCACTGGCCGTTTCGCGCAGGCTGGAGGCCGCTTGTTCGGTTCGCCCGGAAAGATCCTGGTTGCCGGCGGCAATCTGTTGCGCGGCCACTTGTACCGAATTGCTGGAATCGCGCAGTTTAATCATCACTACGGAAAGCTTGTCGCTGAAGGCGTTAAAGGCATGCGCTATTTGTGACACCTCGTCATGACCATCCACCGGTAAGCGCTGCGAGAGATCGTTGGTGCCGCTGCTGATCGCGTTCATGGCATCGCGCACCGTCAAGAGGCGTTTAAGCAGGGTGGCGACAATCCAGTGCATCAATGTACCGGCAATCAGCACCAGCACAATCAGCGACAGCGCAGAGGCTTTCAGTTGCGCGCGCAACCCGGCGGTAGAATCAGCGCTGTCAAGCGCCACCGCCAGCAGCCAGTTGGTGCCTTTGACCGGGCTTGCCAGCAGTGCTTTATCTTCGCCGGCATACACACCTTCCACCCGTTTTCCTGCCCGTAACTGTTCGAAGCTGACCCCGCCAATCACTTCGCTGAAGGGCTTCATGGTCAGTTTGTCGTTGGCGGCGGCAATTACAGAACCATCGCTTGCCAGCAACATGCCGGTGCTGTTCGGTGTTGGGCTGATACCGCGCACGTTAGCCACCACGCTATCCATCGAGACGTCGCCTGCGACCACGGCTTTCAACGTACCGTTCTCTTTGACCGGTACCGCGAAGGTTACCACCAGCGCACCGGTGCTGGCGTCAACATAAGGCGCAGTGACGACAGGCGCGTCGGCTTTTACCACTTGCTGATACCACGGACGGATTGTCGGGTCGTAATCCGCCGGGACGCCGCCCGGATCGGAGAATTTCGCCGTTTTCGTGGCGTAACCGACATAAACGTTGATAAACCCACCGGCGCGTGCGATCTGCGTGAAAACCGGCACGGGATCGTCTGTTAACGCCACGCTTTGCAAAGAGGCAATCATGTTCATTTTGCTGGCGACCCAGTCGGCAATCGCAATACTGTGACTGGCGCTGGTGCTGGAGAGAATATCCTGCTGGGTTTGTTGGCTGTGCTGGCTGGTTACCTGATAGTTAATGATGGTGTTAAGCAGCAAAGCGCCGGCGAGACACCCCGCCGTTGCTGTAATAATACGGGACTTAATCGATCTGAACATAGTTATAGTACCTGCTGTGTTGTCTTAAAGGGCTATCGGCAACACAGCAGGCAAACTTGATGACGTAACGCCACCCATAAGAAAAAAATATTAAACTCGCCGCAATATTAAAACGTTAATACTTTGTCGGCCGCCAGCGTCCACTGCGCCAGCTCCACCAGCGTGCCGATCTCCACACCGTCAATCAGCGGCAACGCGGTGATGCCGCGCCCGTCGGTGCAGGTTTTACACAGTTTCACCGGTACATTTTGCGCCGTCAGAATTTCCAGCATCTGCTGGATGTTGTAGCCCTCAGCGGGTTTTTGTCCGCGCAACCCGGCGGTTACTGCGTCGGACATCAAAAACAGCCGCAGTTCAGTGTCGCTACTCTGCTCACGCAGCGCGATGGCCAGCCGTAAGCTATTGAAAAGCGACTCACTGCCGTACGCCGCGCCATTGGCGATAATCACGATCTTTTGCATCTTCACTCCTTCGATAAACAGGGTTCGTGGCGTTTATGCTACTGCGCCGCAGCGACAGGCGAAAGGCAGTCACAACAATTACTGACCAAAGCGACCGATAAGCCCGGTGGCGGCAAGCGTGTGACCTTTCAGTTTTGCAAATAACTCTTCGCGCGTCAGCCCTTCGGGCAGCGTTGGTTTAAGCGACGTGGCGATCAGGGTAAAGGTGTAATGATGCGCGCCGCTGCCCGGAGGCGGGCACGGGCCATGCCAGCGCAGATTCCCCGGTGTGTTCTTGCCGCCCGTATAGCCTTTGCCATCACGCAGATCGTTTTGCGCAAAGCCCGTGCTGGACGGGGCGATGTTATAAGCCACCAGGTGCGTTACGCCCAGCCCGGTCGCGCCTTCGGGATCGTGTACCACCAGCGCGTAACTCTGCGTATTGGCAGGTGGGTTGTTCCACACCAGCGACGGGGAATAATTTTCGCCGGTACAGTTCGGGTTATTGCTGGCGTTACCGGCGAATTTTTTCTCCATTAAGGCGTTATCGGCAAATGCGGAAGATTGCAGGGTAAACAGCTCGCTGGCGCCGGCCTGCGCGGCATAAAACAGGATCGCACTACACAAAATTTTATGCTTAGTGTTCATGTCAGCTCTCCGGTAAGGGGTGCATTAACTGTAGCTGCAGCGAAGCGCAGGGATAAGGTTTTTCCTGGTATTTTGTCTGCGGCTGTAAAGCCCTGGCAAAACCGTTAAACTTAACGGTATGAATTATCCTCTCCTTACACTTCTGATGCTGTCACTAATAAGCGGCGTCGCCAGTGCCCGGCAGAATAGCTTCGTACAGCAAGCAGAAAACCCCTTTGATAATGACGGCGATGGTTTGCCGGATCTTGGCATGGCCGCGGAAAATGGCGCGCAGGAAAAGCATTTCGCCGAGATGGCGAAAGCGTTCGGCGAAGCCAGTATGAATGATAACGGCCTGACCACCGGCGAGCAGGCGCGGCAGTTTGCTTTCGGACAACTGCGCGATGTCGTCAGTGATGAAGTGAATCAGCAAGTGGAGTCCTGGCTTTCGCCGTGGGGCAGCGCCAGCGTGGATTTCAAAGTGGATAATGAAGGCGGGTTCACCGGCAGCCACGGCGACTGGTTTGTGCCATTGCAGGATAATAATCGCTATCTCAGCTGGAGCCAGCTTGGACTGACGCAGCAGGATGCCGGGCTGGTGGGAAATGTTGGCGTCGGTCAGCGCTGGATCGCCGGCGACTGGCTGCTCGGCTACAACACCTTTTACGATAATCTGCTTGATGACAATCTTGGTCGCGCCGGGCTGGGCGCTGAGGCCTGGGGCGAGTACTTACGCTTTTCAGCAAACTACTACCAGCCGGTAAACAGCTGGGAGTACCAGACCGCCACGCTGCAACAGCGTATGGCGCGGGGCTACGATGTTACGGCGCAGGCGCGATTGCCGTTTTATCAGCAGCTCAATACCAGCGTCAGCGTCGAGCAATATTTTGGCAACAGCGTTGATCTGTTTGACACCGGTACCGGCTATCACAACCCGGTGGCGGTGAAGCTGGGGGTGAATTACACGCCGGTCCCGCTGGTGACGCTGACCGCCGAACACCGGCAGGGGGAGAGTGGGGTTAGTCAGAACGATTTAGGGCTGAAAGTGAATTATCGCTTTGGTGTACCTCTGTGGAAGCAGCTCTCTGCCAGCGAGGTGGCAGAGAGCCGTTCGCTACGGGGTAGCCGCTATGACAGCCCGACGCGCAACAATGCCCCGGTTTTCGAATATCGCCAGCGTAAAACGTTATCGGTATTTCTCGCCACGCCGCCGTGGGATTTACAGCCGGGTGAGACGGTGGCGCTGAAACTGCAAATTAACAGCACGCACGGTGTACGTTCGATAACCTGGCAGGGCGATACGCAGGCGTTAAGCCTCACGCCGCCAGCCAATGGGCGCAGCAGCGATGGCTGGACACTGATTATGCCGCGCTGGGATAGCGCAGAAGGTGCCACCAACCGCTGGACGTTGTCGGCACTGGTGGAAGACGATAAAGGGCAGCGCGTTGAATCGAACACTATCGAACTGAAGCTGACGGAGCCGGTGATCCCGCCAGCGGAAAACAGTAATACGGGCTGGACGCTACCAGACCCGTAACCTGTCAGAAAATACGTTCCTGATGCACCCAAACGGCGGCTTCAACGCGGGATTTCAGTTTCATTTTCTTCAGCATGTGTTTGACGTGAACTTTAACCGTGCTTTCGGTGATGTCCAGGCGGCGGGCAATCATTTTGTTCGGCAGCCCCTGGGCAATCAGCTTGAGAATATCGCGTTCGCGTGGCGTAAGCTGGGTGATATCCCGGTCAGTGGTGGCGCGGTTGGCGCGCAGGCTGGCGGCCAGCACCGGGGTGAGCGCTTCGCTGAGCACCATTTCGCCCGCCGCGGCTTGTTGCAGCGCTTTCAGCAGATCTTCCGGCTCCATATCTTTCAGCAGGTAGCCATCTGCGCCGCGTTTTAACGCGGTCACCACGTCTTCTTCATGGTTGGAGACGCTAAAGACAACAACGCGGCCCGACAGGGTTTTTTCCCGCAGCTTATCCAGCGTTTCCAGTCCGTTCATGCCTGGCATGTTGAGATCCAGCAAAATCAAATCCGGGTCCAGCGATTCCGCCAGTTCAATGCCTTGTTCCCCGTTGCTGGCTTCGCCGACCACGGTGATGTCGGGAGCCATGCTGATTAACTGCTTCACGCCGGTTCGCAGCATTGGATGGTCGTCGATCAGGAGGATGGTGGCCGGATCCTGATTACTCATGGGTATCTCCTTGCATGGATGAGAGAAACGTCTCTGGAATAAACGTCACGACGACCTCGGTGCCGCCGGATGCTCCGGGGCGAACCTGGCAATCGCCGCGCAGGCTTTGCGCGCGGTCACGCATAATTATCAATCCATAATGGTTCGTCCTTTCAGCATTGACCGGGATGCCGCAACCATTGTCGGTGATGCGCAATATTACCCGGTTTTCCTGCTGTTGCACTGCGACGCTGACCGCGGTTGCGCCGGAGTGTTTTAATGCATTGCTCAACGCCTCGCGGGCTATCTGTAACAGGTGAATCGCCTGATGCGCCGGGACCAGCCGCGGCGGGAGCTGGTAATCAAGACGTACCTGGAAACCGAAACGACCGCTGTACTCCTGGCAACTGGACTCCAGCGCCGGGCGCAGCCCTGGTTCGGTTAATTGTAAACGAAACGTGGTCAGCAACTCGCGCAGCTGCGCCCATGAGGTGTTCAGCTCGTTGCGGATCTGCCCCAGCAACTGCTGGCTGTTTTCCGGCAGCGCGTCGCCCTGCATTTGCAGGCAACTCACCTGCATCTTCATGCAGGAGAGGGACTGCGCGATAGAGTCGTGTAATTCGCGGGCGATGGTGGCGCGCTCTTCCATGACCATCAACTGCTGCTGCCTGTCCTGATGGCGATCGAGTGCCAGCGTCGCGGTGAGTTGTTCCACCAGCGTGTCGACCAGTTGCTGCTGGTCATGGCTTAAATGGCGGCCCGGCGGCAGCGTTGCCAGCAGCAAACCATATTGCATATGCGCATCCGCCAGTCGCCATTTCAGCGTGGTGCCAAACCCGCTGGATTCGGTGAGAATACCGTTGCGCGGACATAAATGGCAGCCTTTGTCATCGCAGCTCGCATCCGACTGGCAGGTAAAATCCTGATGATTTTCTTCATCTTCCAGATCGTACACCCGCAGCTCAATATCATGCAGCAGGGTTAAATTCTGCAAACCGTTCAACACCGGCGACAGGCGCTCGCACATCGGGATACGCGAATGCAGCCGGTGGTTAGCCTGCCATAAAAACGACAGGATCTGGTTCTTTTGCTCAAGCCCGGCGGTTTTCTCCTGCACCCGGCGTTCCAGTATCGCGTAGCTCTCGCCCAGCTCGGCCGACATGTTATTTAACGCCTCGCCAAGCGTCGCCATCTCGTTGCGCCCGCTGATGCGTGCGCGCTGGGTAAAATCACGCTGGCTGACCGCACGCGCCATGCTCAGTAATTGCTGCCACGGACGGAGTAGACGCGCCCGCAGCCAGACCACGGCAAACAGCAATAACAGACCCATCACTATCGCCATGAGCCGGTGCATCACCACCACTTGTTCAATACGGTGTTCGGTGCTGCGGTCAAACGAGGTAACCAGCCGGTCGATTCGCCCAACGAAAATCGCAATAATTTCCGCCGCTTGCGATGGTTGTTGCGCCTGTTTTATCGCCGGTACGACTTCGCTGCGCCAGTAGTTTTGCAATGCCGCGAGCTGCGCTTGCTGGCCGTCGCGCTGTGCCGCCTGCGCCAGTTCCGGGCTGAATGCGGTGTACTCCATTTCGTCGAGCAAATATTGCTCGTCTTCATGCAGCGGAATGGCGGACAACAGACGGTAGCTCTGCATACGCAGTGAACCGGCTTTGTTGATCGCATGTGCGCTGCCCTGAACGCCTTGTACCAGCCAGCCGGAGATCGCCATGCCCGTCACGCCGATGGCGGTCGACAGCAGCATCAACAACGCCAGTTGGTTAACCAGCGAGATCGGTGAAAAAAGGCGTTTTAGCATAGGTGATTAAGGCTCCTCGGCCGCGTGCGGTGCGGATGGCGCTATTGTCTGCCATCGCCTGGGGTATACCCATACCTCTAAAGGATTACCCCTTTATTGCCAGCGAGCCGACAAGAGTGGGAACAATCTGAGTAGGGAAGGTCAGAACCGTGAAAAACCACACCTTTTTTGCCGGTAAAAGGTACTCATAAATGAGCATGGCGATTTTTCACCCGCGAAATGGGCTGCTTTTCCTTTGATTTATATCAACTTAACTACCGCTATAAAAACTAAGGTGGCAGGCATCAAACCGAACAGCAGAGGTGTATATGCAGCACTCAACCATCCCGGAAAAAAGTTCGTCAGCGCGGGTTATTACCGACTGGCGTCCTGAAGATCCGGCATTCTGGCAACAGCAGGGCAATAAGATTGCGAGCCGCAACTTGTGGATCTCCGTGCCTTGTCTTCTTCTGGCTTTCTGCGTCTGGATGCTTTTTAGCGCAGTCGCCGTCAATCTCCCGAAAGTAGGTTTTCAGTTTACCACTGACCAGCTCTTTATGCTGACAGCGTTGCCATCCGTTTCCGGTGCACTGCTACGTGTCCCGTACTCCTTCATGGTGCCGGTGTTCGGCGGTCGTCGCTGGACAGCGTTCAGCACCGGGATCTTAATCATTCCATGTGTGTGGCTCGGTTTTGCCGTGCAGGATCTGAGCACGCCGTTTAGCACGTTTATCATTATCTCGCTGCTGTGTGGTTTCGCCGGCGCGAACTTTGCTTCCAGCATGGCGAATATCAGCTTCTTTTTTCCAAAACAGAAGCAGGGCGGCGCGCTCGGTATTAACGGTGGCTTTGGCAACCTCGGTGTGAGCGTGATGCAGTTGATCGCACCGCTGGCGGTCTCTTTCTCCATTTTTGCCGCCTTTGGCGGTACCGGTGTTGCACAACCTGATGGTTCGTTGTTATACCTCGAAAACGCCGCCTGGATATGGGTACCGTTACTGGCGGTGTTTACCCTGGCAGCCTGGTTCGGTATGAATGAGCTGGCGACCTCTAAAGCCTCGCTTAGCGCGCAACTTCCGGTGCTCAAACGTTCGCACTTGTGGATTATGAGCTTCCTCTATCTGGCAACGTTCGGCTCATTTATCGGCTTTTCTGCCGGTTTTGCAATGCTGTCGAAAACTCAGTTCCCGGAAGTGCAGATCCTGCATTTCGCCTTCTTCGGCCCGCTGGTGGGCGCGCTGGCTCGCTCCGCAGGCGGCGCGATTTCTGACCGTCTCGGCGGGACTCGCGTAACGCTGGTGAACTTTGTGCTGATGGCGATTTTCAGCGCCTTGCTGTTCCTGACGCTGCCATCCGGCGGCACCGGGGGCAATTTCACCGCATTCTTCTGTGTCTTCCTCGTACTGTTCCTGACCGCCGGGCTGGGCAGTGGTTCGACATTCCAGATGATTTCGGTGATTTTCCGGAAAAAAACCATGGAACGCGTGCAACAAAGCGGTGGCACGGAAAGTGAAGCCATGCGTGAAGCCGCCACCGAGACAGCCGCGGCGCTGGGTTTTATCTCGGCAATTGGCGCGATTGGCGGTTTCTTTATTCCTAAAGCATTCGGCACTTCACTGGCGTTAACCGGCTCACCGGCAGGCGCGATGAAAGTGTTCCTTGTGTTCTATATCGCCTGTGTGGTGATCACCTGGGCGATATACGGGCGTAAAAAACAATAGCACTCAGTAAATGTTGATTATCCTTGCGCGGTGAAAGCCGCGCTTTTTTTATGTCGCCATTAGTTACAACATACTTTGCAATTTTCTCAGCGGCGTGCTGCGGAAACCTCTGTGACGGGCATCACTTTGCAGGTTCATCTACCCCTTAATACCCCGGAACGCGGAATTATCTGCTTGTACCGCTGCGAGTTTATATAAATCCATTATTTATCAATGAATTAAAAAATAAAAATCCCTAACTCTTTGTGGGTACTCCGTGTTTCTGGCGCAGAAACGAAGCTTTGGCAGCTTGATCATCATCAATTCTCTTTGTCTTTGTGGGGGTTACCTTCGCCGCAATTGCAGCAATGTCGATTTACCAAGAGAGCCTGACAGGCTCCAACAGGAGAACCCCCGATGAGTAAATTCCTGGACCGGTTTCGCTACTTCAAACAGAAAGGCGAAACCTTTGCCGATGGGCACGGCCAGCTCTTAAACACCAACCGGGACTGGGAGGATGGATACCGTAACCGCTGGCAGCACGACAAAATCGTGCGTTCTACCCATGGTGTAAACTGCACGGGCTCGTGCAGCTGGCAGATCTTCGTGAAGAACGGTCTGGTCACCTGGGAAACCCAGCAGACAGACTACCCGCGCACCCGTCCGGATATGCCGAACCACGAACCGCGTGGCTGCCCGCGTGGCGCCAGCTACTCCTGGTACCTCTACAGTGCGAACCGCCTGAAATACCCCTTGATGCGTAAACGCCTGATCAAACTGTGGCGTGAAGCGAAAGCGCAGCACAGCGATCCGGTTAATGCCTGGGCTTCCATCATCGAAGATGCGGAAAAAGCGAAGAGCTTTAAACAGGCGCGTGGTCGCGGCGGTTTTGTGCGCTCCTCCTGGCAGGAAGTGAATGAACTGATTGCTGCTTCGAACGTTTATACCGTGAAAACGTACGGCCCGGACCGTGTCGCAGGCTTCTCGCCGATCCCGGCGATGTCGATGGTCTCTTACGCTTCTGGCGCGCGTTATCTCTCCCTGTTGGGCGGCACCTGCCTGAGTTTCTACGACTGGTATTGCGACTTACCGCCAGCCTCTCCGCAAACCTGGGGCGAGCAGACCGACGTGCCGGAATCCGCCGACTGGTACAACTCCAGCTACATCATCGCCTGGGGCTCTAACGTTCCGCAGACCCGTACGCCGGACGCGCACTTCTTTACCGAAGTACGTTACAAAGGCACCAAAACCGTTGCGGTAACGCCGGACTACGCCGAAATTGCCAAACTGTGTGATTTGTGGCTGGCGCCGAAGCAGGGCACCGATGCGGCAATGGCGCTGGCGATGGGCCACGTTATGCTGCGTGAATTCCACCTCGATAAACCGAGCCAGTACTTCACCGATTATGTTCGCCGTTATACCGACATGCCGATGCTGGTGATGCTCGAAGAGCGCGACGGTTACTATGCGGCAGGCCGCATGCTGCGCGCCGCCGATCTGGTGGATGCGCTGGGCCAGGAAAATAATCCGGAGTGGAAAACCGTTGCCCTCGATAGCGAAGGCAACCTGACCGCGCCGAATGGCTCCATCGGTTTCCGCTGGGGTGAAAAAGGTAAGTGGAACCTTGAGCAGCGCGACGGCAACAGCGGTGCGGATGTTGAGCTGAATCTCAGCCTGCTGGGCAAACACGACGATATCGCGCAGGTCGGCTTCCCGTACTTCGGTGGCGACAACACCGAGCATTTCGCTGGCGTTGAACTTGATAATATCCTGATGCACAAACTGCCGGTTAAACGCCTGCAATTAGCTGACGGTTCCACTGCGCTGGTGACCACGGTTTACGACCTGACCATGGCGAACTACGGCCTTGATCGCGGTCTGGGTGATGAAAACTGCGCAACCCGTTATGACGAAGTCAAAGCTTACACACCGGCCTGGGCTGAGAAAGTCACCGGGGTTTCACAGGCGCAAATTATCCGCATCGCCCGTGAATTTGCCGATAACGCCGATAAAACACATGGCCGCTCAATGGTTATCATCGGTGCCGGGATGAACCACTGGTATCACCTCGATATGAACTACCGTGGGATCATCAACATGCTGGTCTTCTGCGGTTGCGTGGGACAGAGCGGCGGCGGCTGGGCGCATTATGTTGGCCAGGAAAAACTGCGTCCACAAACCGGCTGGCAGCCGCTGGCATTTGCCCTCGACTGGCAGCGTCCGGCGCGTCACATGAACAGCACCTCCTACTTCTATAACCACTCCAGCCAGTGGCGTTACGAAACAGTAACTGCGCAGGAATTCCTGTCGCCGTTAGCGGATAAATCACGCTATACCGGCCATCTGATTGACTTTAACGTGCGCGCTGAACGTATGGGCTGGCTGCCGTCCGCGCCGCAACTTGGCACCAACCCGCTGCGTATCGCCGCTGAAGCGGAAAAAGCGGGCATGAGCGCGGTCGATTACACCGTTAAATCGCTGAAAGACGGTTCGCTGCGTTTCGCAGCGGAACAGCCGGAAAACGGCAAAAACCACCCGCGTAACCTGTTTATCTGGCGTTCCAACCTGCTGGGTTCTTCCGGTAAGGGCCACGAATTTATGCTCAAGTACTTGCTGGGCACCGAACACGGTATTCAGGGCAAAGATCTCGGCAAACAGGGCGGTGTGAAACCGGAAGAAGTGGAATGGCATGACAACGGTCTCGACGGCAAACTGGATCTGGTGGTGACTCTCGACTTCCGCCTGTCCAGCACCTGTCTCTACTCGGATATTGTGCTGCCAACCGCTACCTGGTACGAAAAAGACGACATGAATACCTCGGATATGCATCCGTTTATTCATCCGCTTTCTGCCGCTGTTGACCCGGCATGGGAATCGAAAAGCGACTGGGAAATCTATAAAGGTATCGCCAAATCCTTCTCCGCGTTGTGCGTTGGGCATTTAGGCAAAGAGACCGATGTCGTGACGCTGCCAATTCAGCATGACTCCGCCGCTGAACTGGCGCAGCCGCTGGGTGTGAAAGACTGGAAGAAGGGCGAGTGTGACCTGATCCCGGGCAAAACCGCGCCGCACATTATTCCGGTGGAACGCGACTATCCGGCAACCTACGAGCGCTTTACCTCCATCGGCCCGCTGATGGAAAAAATCGGCAACGGTGGTAAAGGCATCGCCTGGAATACCCAAAGCGAAATGGATCTGCTGCGTAAGCTGAACTACACCAAAGCGGACGGCCCGGCGAAAGGGCAGCCGATGCTCAATACCGCCATTGATGCCGCAGAGATGATCCTCACGCTGGCACCGGAAACCAACGGTCATGTGGCGGTGAAAGCCTGGGCGGCGCTGAGTGAATTTACCGGCCGCGACCATACGCATCTGGCCACGAATAAAGAGGAAGAGAAAATTCGCTTCCGCGATATTCAGGCGCAGCCGCGCAAAATCATCTCCAGCCCCACCTGGTCTGGCCTTGAAGATGAGCACGTTTCCTACAACGCCGGTTACACCAACGTCCATGAGCTGATTCCGTGGCGCACGCTCTCCGGTCGCCAGCAGTTGTATCAGGATCATCAGTGGATGCGTGACTTCGGCGAAAGCCTGCTGGTTTATCGTCCGCCGATTGATACCCATTCGGTGAAAGAAGTGATGGGGACGAAATCCAACGGTAACCCGGAAAAAGCGCTGAACTTCCTGACGCCGCACCAGAAATGGGGCATCCACTCCACCTACAGCGACAACCTGCTGATGCTGACGCTGGGGCGCGGTGGTCCGGTGGTGTGGATGAGCGATAAAGATGCCAAAGAGATCGGCATTGAGGATAACGACTGGATCGAAGTCTTTAACGCCAACGGTGCGTTGACGGCCCGTGCGGTTGTCAGCCAGCGTGTGCCGGCCGGTATGACCATGATGTACCACGCGCAGGAACGTATTGTGAACCTGCCGGGGTCAGAAATTACCGGGCAACGCGGCGGTATCCACAACTCCGTTACCCGTATTACTCCGAAACCGACCCATATGATCGGCGGCTACGCCCAGCTGGCTTATGGCTTTAACTACTACGGCACGGTCGGTTCAAACCGCGATGAGTTCGTGGTGGTGCGTAAGATGAAGAACATTAACTGGTTGGATGGCGAAGGCAATGATCAGGTACAGGAGAGCGCAAAATGAAAATTCGTTCACAAGTCGGCATGGTGCTGAATCTCGATAAGTGCATCGGCTGTCATACCTGTTCAGTGACCTGCAAAAACGTCTGGACCAGCCGGGAAGGGATGGAGTACGCGTGGTTCAACAACGTGGAAACCAAACCGGGCACTGGTTTCCCGACCGACTGGGAAAACCAGGAAAAATGGAAGGGCGGTTGGATCCGCAAAATCAACGGCAAACTGCAACCGCGTATGGGTAACCGTCCGATGTTGCTGGGTAAAATTTTCGCTAACCCGCACATGCCGGAAATTGATGATTACTACGAGCCGTTTGATTTTGACTACCAGCGCCTGCATAACGCGCCGGAAGGCAAACATCAGCCGATTGCCCGCCCGCGTTCGGTAATAACCGGTCAGCGGATGGACAAAATCTCCGCAGGCCCGAACTGGGAAGATGATTTGGGCGGTGAGTTCGACAAGCTGAGCCGCGATCAGAACTTCGAGAACATGCAGAAGGCGATGTACGGCCAGTTTGAAAACACCTTCATGATGTATCTGCCGCGCCTGTGCGAACACTGCCTGAACCCGGCCTGTGTCGCGACCTGCCCGAGCGGTGCTATCTATAAGCGTGAAGAAGATGGCATTGTGCTGATCGATCAGGATAAATGCCGCGGCTGGCGCATGTGTGTGACCGGCTGCCCGTACAAAAAAATCTACTTCAACTGGAAGAGTGGCAAATCCGAGAAGTGCATTTTCTGCTACCCGCGCATTGAAGCGGGCATGCCGACAGTCTGCGCGGAAACCTGTGTGGGCCGTATTCGTTACCTCGGCGTTCTGCTGTACGACGCCGACGCGATTGAAAATGCCGCCAGCACGGAGAGTGAAAAAGATCTCTACCAGCGTCAACTGGATGTCTTCCTCGATCCAAACGACCCGGCGGTGATTGCTCAGGCGCTGGAAGATGGCGTGCCGCAGAGCGTGATTGACGCGGCGCAGAAATCGCCGGTTTACAAAATGGCGATGGACTGGAAACTGGCGCTGCCGCTGCATCCGGAATACCGCACGTTGCCGATGGTCTGGTACGTGCCGCCTTTGTCACCGATCCAGTCTGCTGCTGATGCGGGCGAACTGGGCAGCAACGGCATTTTGCCGGATGTGGAAAGCCTGCGCATTCCGGTGCAGTACCTGGCAAACCTGCTGACCGCTGGCGACACCGGTCCGGTTCTTCTCGCGCTGAAACGGATGCTGGCAATGCGCCATTTCAAACGTGCGGAAACCGTGGATGGCATTGAAGATACCCGCGCGCTGGAAGAAGTTGGCCTGACAACCGCCCAGGCGCAGGAGATGTACCGTTACCTCGCGATTGCTAACTATGAAGATCGTTTCGTGGTGCCGTCGAGCCACCGTGAGCTGGCGCGTGAAGCCTTCCCGGAGAAAAACGGTTGCGGCTTTAGTTTCGGCGATGGTTGCCACGGTTCGGATACCAAATTCAACCTGTTCAACAGCCGTCGTATTGACGCGGTGGATGTCACAGTGAAAACGGAGCCGCACCCATGATTGAACTGGTGGTTATTTCCCGTTTGCTCGAGTACCCGGATGCTGCCTTATGGCAGCATCAGCAGGAAGTTTTCGATGCGCTGGCGTCGGGTGAAAACCTGACAAAAGCCGACGCCCAGAGGGTTGGCGTCTTCCTGCGGGATCTGACGTCTCAGGATCTGCTGGATGCACAGGCGAACTACAGCGAATTGTTCGATCGTGGCCGCGCAACCTCGCTGCTGCTGTTCGAACACGTCCACGGTGAATCCCGCGATCGCGGGCAGGCGATGGTCGATCTGCTGGCGCAGTATGAGCGCCACGGCCTGCAACTGGATAGCCGTGAATTGCCGGACCATCTGCCGCTCTATCTGGAATATCTGGCACAGCTGCCCCGGTCTGAGGCTATCGGTGGTTTGCAGGATATCGCGCCGATCCTCGCGCTGTTAAAAGCGCGTTTAGCGCAGCGCGAAAGCCATTATGCAACGCTGTTCGACGCGCTGTTATCGCTGGCGAATACGCAGGTGGATAGCGCGCAGGTCGCGGAAAAAATTGCCGGTGAAGCCCGCGATGATACGCCGCAGGCGCTGGATGCTGTGTGGGAAGAAGAGCAGGTGAAATTCTTCGCCGAACAGGGCTGCGGTGATGCCGACATCACTGCGCATCAGCGTCGTTTTGCCGTTGCCGTTGCGCCGCAATATCTGAATATCACAACAGGAGGAGAGCGCTAATGCACTTCCTTAATATGTTCTTCTTTGACATCTATCCGTATATTGCCGGCGCCGTTTTTCTGCTCGGCAGTTGGCTGCGCTACGACTATGGTCAGTACAGCTGGCGGGCGGGCTCCAGCCAGATGCTGGATCGTAAAGGGATGACGCTGGCGTCGAACCTGTTCCATATCGGTATTCTGGGGATCTTTGCCGGTCACTTCCTCGGTATGTTAACACCGCACTGGATGTATGAATCCTTCCTGCCGATTGAAGTGAAACAGAAGATGGCGATGATTGGCGGTGGTGCCAGCGGCGTGTTGTGCCTGGTGGGTGGTTTGCTGCTGCTGAAACGCCGTTTATTCAACCCGCGTATTCGTGCGACCTCAACCACGGCGGATATCCTGATCATGTCGCTGTTGATGGTGCAGTGTGCGCTGGGTCTGCTGACCATTCCGTTCTCTGCCCGGCATATGGATGGCAGCGAAATGATGAAGCTGGTTGGCTGGGCACAGTCGGTTGTGACCTTCCATGTTGGCGCTTCCGCGTATCTTGAGGGTGTGGCGTTTATTTACCGCGTGCACCTGGTGCTGGGCATGACGCTGTTTGTGCTGTTTCCGTTCTCCCGCCTGGTGCATATCTGGAGCGCGCCGGTAGAGTACCTGACACGCAAATACCAGATTGTTCGCGCCCGTCGCTAATCAGAAAAAGCCCCGCAACGCGGGGCTTTTTTTACTGTCGCGTTGGCATTGTCGCGGGCGCGCTTTTCCGCTCACCCCAGCCAAGGTTATTGCCTGCGGCAGCCAGCAGAATTAACACGCCACCCGCCATTTGCACCGCGCTTAATGTATGCCCGAACAGCGCGTTATCCACCACAATCGCTACCAGCGGATAGATAAACGACAGCGAGCCAATCAGCGGGGTGGGTAGCTTTTGTATCGCGCTATACAACAACTGGTACATCACGCCGGTATGTACAATGCCGAGCGTTAACAAAATACCCCACGGGAATGTCCCGCCGGCCGCAGGCAGATGCACCAGCGGTAATAACATCACCGTGCCGGTTAATACCTGAATCAGGGCGATATGCTGTGGCGGAAGTTGCTTCAGATGGCGGGCGATTAACGCGGTGACGGCATAGAAAAAGGCAGCACCCAGCGCCATGGCAATGCCGAGAAGCCACTGGGTGTTCGGGTGATGCAATTCACTGAGTAACAAGAGGACAACGCCGGAAAACGCCAGCAGCAGCCATCCCCACTTCGTAAGCGTAACGCGCTCGCCGAGCAACATACTCATCAGCACTAACATAAAAGGCTGGGTGTTGTAGACCACGGTTGCCAGCCCCATTGAAATGCGGCTGTAAGCGGCGAACAGCAGCAGCCAGTTAATCACCAGCGCGATACCGCCCGCTATCGCCAGCAGTAACACCGGGAACGCAAGGCGCGCGAACGGCTGGCGGCCAAAGCGGATAAAAAGAAATAGCGCGCCTGCGCCAATCAGGCAGCGCCAGAACACAACATCAATCACCGACAGACCGCTAAGCAGCACAAATGCGCCAATCGACCCGGAAATCAGCATCGCCAGACTCATCTGCCAGCTGCCATTAGGGATAGTTTTCATTTTTTCATCTCCTGAAGGTTGTTGGCATATTGTGAAAAAACGGCGGCCAGCTTTATATGGTTGTTGTAAGGTATATGACGGCCAATTCCTTTAAAAATTAGGTGAAGATGATGGATTACCTTATTGACGATATCGACAGAGCGATTCTGGCCTCTCTGGCCGAGGATGCCCGCCAGTCACTGAAGGTGTTAAGTGCGAGAGTGGGGCTGACGTCGCCCAGCACGGCAGAGCGCGTGAAACGGCTGGAAGAGCGCGGGGTAATTGAAGGCTACGGCGCGCGCGTAAACCTGGCCGCGCTGGATTACCGCTTGCAGGCGCTGGTGCGTGTTCGGCCGATGCCAGGCATGTTGCAGAAGGTGGATAAAATGCTCCAGGCGCTGCCGGAGTGCATCGAATGCGACAAAGTGACGGGGGAAGACTGTTTTGTTATGCGGCTGGTGGTGCGCTCGATTGAGCAACTGGATACGTTACTGGATGGCATTGCCGAATATGCGCAGTGTAATACGTCGATAGTGAAAAGCTCGCCGGTTAAACGGCGGTTACCGCCGCTGTAAGGCCCGGCTGCCAGACGCGCGTCAGGTTTCCCGGTGCGGCAACGTTCTCTCGCCTTCGCTCGGGTCGAACCTTAATCGAAGGTTCTCGTCCTTCCCCGAACGGAGAATCTGAGGAATCGGAGTAAATAGTAAAACTGGATATTTATTTAAGGATGGTGGTGGGGGAAGGATTCGAACCTTCGAAGTCGATGACGGCAGATTTACAGTCTGCTCCCTTTGGCCGCTCGGGAACCCCACCAGGGGAAAATCAAATTGTCGATGCAGGATGTAGATGGTGGTGGGGGAAGGATGACTTGTCGCTTGCGCTCCTCGCCCTTCGGGCCGTTGCCTGCGGCAACGTTCTCTCGCCTTCGCTCGGGTCGAACCTTAATCGAAGGTTCTCGTCCTTCCCCGAACGGAGAATCTGAGGAATCGGAGTAAATGGTAAAACTAGAAGTTCATTTAAGGATGGTGGTGGGGGAAGGATTCGAACCTTCGAAGTCGATGACGGCAGATTTACAGTCTGCTCCCTTTGGCCGCTCGGGAACCCCACCAGGGGAAAATCAAATTGTCGATGCAGGATGTAGATGGTGGTGGGGGAAGGATTCGAACCTTCGAAGTCGATGACGGCAGATTTACAGTCTGCTCCCTTTGGCCGCTCGGGAACCCCACCACGGGGCTACTACAGTGTTGTGATGTTGCGAAAGGGAAGGATTATTCGGAGCTAACGCTCCTCACCCTTCGGGTCGTTGCCTCTGGCAACGTTCTCTCGCTGGCACTCGAGTCGAACCTTCGAAGTCGATGACGGCAGATTTGCAGTCAGCTACCTTATGCTCGCTCGGGAACCCCACCACGGAGTAAAGCTATTTCTTACTGGCCTGCTTCCATCTCGGGAAGCGCGGCGCATCATATCAAATGACGCGCCGCTGTAAAGCGTTGAAACGAGAAAAATGAATCAGTTGTCTGCTTTTTGCCCGTAACGCTGCAAAGCCGAACAACACATTTTATTAATGGTTAAAGAATAATCGTGCGATTGCCGTAAACGAACACGCGTTGCGCTAACACCTGATACAGCGCGCGGCTCAATACGTTCTTCTCGACATCGCGGCCCGCGCGCATCATATCTTCGGCGGTATAGGTGTGATCCACATGAATCACGTCCTGCATAATGATTGGGCCTTCATCCAGATTGTCATTCACATAGTGCGCAGTGGCACCGATTATCTTCACGCCGCGCTCGTAAGCCTGATGATAGGGGCGGGCGCCAATGAAAGCGGGCAGGAACGAGTGGTGAATATTGATGATTTTATTCGGGAAGCGGGACACGAATTCTGGCGTTAATACGCGCATATATTTCGCCAGTACCACGTAATCCGGCTGGTGCGCTTCAATGGCCTGCGCCATCTGCTGGTCATGAGCTTCACGCGTCAGGCCTTCATGACTAACCAGTTCAAACGGGATATCAAACCGTTCAACCAGAGAACGCAGCGTTTCATGGTTGCCAATCACGGCGGCAATATCGACATCCAGGCCACCGTAATTTGCTTTCATCAGCAGATCGCCAAGGCAGTGCGCCTCTTTGGTGACCAGAATGACAACGCGGCGACGACCGGCAGGATTCAGCTCGCGTACCGAACCTTCCGGGAGCGCACTATCGAGATCCGCAAGCAATGTGGCGTCGTTAAAAATACCTTCGAGCTCGGTACGCATAAAGAAACGACCGGTGCGGTGATCGACAAATTCATTATTCTGCACAATGTTCAGTTCGTGCTTGTAACAAATATTGGTGATTCGCGCGATGAGGCCTTTCTGATCGGGGCAAATGGTGCGCAAAATTTTACGTTGTGTTGAATGCATTGCCGGGTAAATCCTGTTGATGGTGTTTGCTATAAGGTGCTGGCTGGCCTATTGCCCGCAGCACTTTTTGAATTTTTTACCTGACCCACAAGGGCAGGGATCGTTACGGCCAAATTGCGGCCGCGTTCCGTCGATATAGTACCACTGGCCGTTCTCCTTTAAGAATCGGGAACGCTCGATAATTGCGCCGTCTTTGCCATGCTCATTAAACCGCGCCACGAAGCTGACGAAGCCTTCATTATCATTTTCGCCGTAAGCATGCTCAAATACCGTCAGCCCGCGCCATGTGGTCGCCGCGAAGCCCGCTTCAATTTGCTGGCGGAACGCCTCCGCGCCACAAGATGGGTGCCAGGTTTTTACCAGGTACTCTGACTGATGTAACACAAAAGCCGTATAGCGCGATCGCATCAGGCGTGACGGATCCGGCGCAAGCTGCGCACCAGACAGATAAGGCTGGCAACATAGGCTATACTCCAGAGCGCTACCGCAAGGGCAAGATTGTGACAAAATAGCATTCCAGGAATAAAAATAACGGCGCGTTAGCGCCAGGGTAGCGATATGTTAACTGAGCCGTAGCGCTGTGGCTACAGTAAGCCGGGGGAAGTAAAATAAGCGTTATGAGAAAGGTAAAAATTGGTCTGGCGCTCGGTTCCGGCGCGGCCAGAGGTTGGGCGCATATCGGCGTGATTAACGCATTACAGCGTGCCGGTATCGAAATTGATATTGTAGCGGGGTGTTCCATTGGCTCACTGGTCGGTGCCGCTTACGCGTGTGGTCGTCTGCCGGCACTGGAGAAATGGGTACGCTCTTTTGGCTACTGGGATGTGTTGCGACTGATGGATCTCTCCTGGCAGCGTGGTGGTCTGTTGCGCGGTGAACGCGTGTTCAATCAGTATCGCCAGTTGCTGCCATTCGCGGATTTTAACCGTTGCCAGAAACGCTTCGGCGCGGTGGCAACCAACCTTAGCACCGGGCGCGAGCTATGGTTCACTGAAGGGGATTTACATCATGCTGTTCGCGCCTCCTGTAGTATGCCCGGGTTAATGTCACCGGTTCCGCATAACGGTTACTGGCTGGTAGATGGCGCGGTAGTGAATCCCGTACCGGTTTCCCTTACCCGCGCGTTAGGTGCGGATGTGGTGATTGCCGTAGATTTGCAGCATGACGCCCATCTGATGCAGCAAGATCTGCTGTCGGTGAATCTTTCTAATAATGATAAAGACAGCGACACGGTTGCCACGCAGCGCTGGCATCAACGTCTGCGTGAACGGCTGGGGCGGATCGCGCCAAAACGGCCGATCGCGCCGACGGCGATGGAAATCATGAGTACCTCTATTCAGGTGCTTGAAAACCGGCTCAAACGTAATCGTATGGCTGGCGATCCGCCAGATATTCTGTTGCAACCTCTCTGCCCGCAAATTTCGACACTCGATTTTCATCGGGCTGATGCTGCTATTGCTGCAGGGCAACTGGCGACAGAAAAGAAAATGGATGAGTTGCTTCCTTTGGTACGGACCCTTTCGTAAGTAGATTTTTTATAGACTTCAGCAAATTCTGACAGGCGATTATCGGCGAAGCATGCCACTATTGATCTATCGTCAGGCAGGGGAGATAAGATGACGCAGCCGTTGGCCGGAAAACAGATACTGATCGTTGAAGACGAGCCCGTTTTCCGCTCTCTGCTGGATTCGTGGTTGCAATCTTTAGGCGCGATAACGCTGCTGGCAGAAGATGGGGTTGTCGCGCTTGAGCTGTTGGCAGCAAATAATCCCGATCTGATGATTTGCGATCTTGCTATGCCGCGCATGAATGGCCTGGTCCTCATTGAGACGTTACGCAATCGGGGCATGCAAACGCCGGTGCTTGTGATATCGGCGACAGAAAATATGGCGGATATCGCTAAAGCATTGCGTCTTGGCGTTCAGGATGTCGTTCTTAAACCCGTTAAAGATCTTAATCGTTTAAAAGAAACGCTTTTCGCTTGTCTTTATCCCAATATGTTTAATTCACGCGTTGAGGAAGAGGAGCGCTTGTTTCAGGACTGGGACGCGCTGGTCGATAATCCTCAGGCCGCGGCGAATTTGTTGCAGGAACTTCAGCCTCCGGTGCAGCAAGTTATTTCCGGTTGCCGGGTAAATTATCGGCAACTGGTTTCTGTTGAAAGCCCTGGCCTGGTGCTTGATATCGCGCCGATATCAGGTCAGGACCTGGCGTTTTATTGCCTGGACGTGACGCGTGCAGAAAATAACGGTGTGCTGGCGGCGCTGCTGTTGCGCGCCTTATTTAATGGATTACTGCAAGAACAGCTTTCTCACCAGCGCCAGCGTTTACCCGAGATGGGTGCGCTGCTCAAGCAGGTAAACCAATTATTGCATCAGGCTAATTTACCCGGTCAGTTTCCACTGCTTGTCGGTTATTACCACAGTGAACTGAAAAACCTGATACTTGTTTCGGCTGGTCTTAACGCAACGTTAAATACCGGCGATCATCAAATTCAAATCAGCAATGGTGTGCCTCTCGGTACGCTTGGCAATACCTATTTAAATCAGCTGAGCCAGCGTTGCGACTCCTGGCAATGTCAGGTGTGGGGCGCCGGCGGCCGGCTGCGTTTAATGTTGAGCGCGGAATGAGCGATCGAATCATACTTTGCAGATAGATTTACCCTCCGCATAAAAACGGGTGGTACTATCGCCGCAGTTTATGCGTATTAGTCCTAATTAGATGTTAGCGCGTCCTTTTCAGACCTGGTCAATGGGTTGGTACTGATATACTCAGACGCGAGTTAATTCATGAACATGTTCAAGCATGGACAGTCCAGGAGATTTTCAATGGCTGCAATAAATTCGAAAGTGACTAAAGCAGTAATCCCGGTTGCGGGATTGGGAACCAGGATGTTACCAGCGACTAAGGCAATTCCTAAAGAAATGTTACCGCTGGTTGATAAGCCATTAATTCAGTATGTCGTAAATGAGTGTATCGCTGCCGGCATTACTGAAATCGTTCTGGTAACACATTCATCTAAAAACTCTATCGAAAACCACTTCGATACCAGCTTCGAACTCGAAGCAATGTTGGAAAAACGCGTAAAACGTCAGTTGCTGGAAGAAGTTCAGTCTATTTGCCCGCCGCACGTAACCATTATGCAGGTGCGTCAGGGGCTGGCGAAAGGTCTGGGACATGCCGTATTGTGCGCGCACCCGGTAGTAGGTAACGAGCCCGTAGCGGTTATTCTGCCGGACGTTATTCTGGATGAATACGAATCCGATCTCTCCCAGGATAACCTGGCTGAGATGATTAAACGTTTTGATGAAACCGGTGCCAGCCAGATCATGGTTGAGCCTGTGGATGATGTTACTGCTTACGGCGTAGTGGATTGCAAAGGCGCAACGCTGAACCCGGGTGATAGCGTTCCAATGGTGGGTGTGGTTGAAAAACCGAAAGCTAATGTCGCACCTTCTAATCTTGCCGTTGTGGGTCGCTATGTTCTGAGCGCAGAAATTTGGCCGCTGCTGGCGAAAACACCTCCGGGAGCAGGTGATGAGATCCAGCTTACCGATGCTATCGATATGCTAATCGAGAAAGAAACCGTAGAAGCCTATCATATGAAAGGCAAAAGCCATGACTGCGGTAATAAACTTGGCTATATGCGTGCATTTGTAGAGTACGGTATTCGTCACAATTCGCTGGGCGAGGAATTTAAAGCCTGGCTCGAAGAAACTGTCGGCGCCGGGAAAGCATAATACGCTTTCTTTAGTAGTCTGAATAAGGCCGGAGATAATAGTGCATCGCACCGCTTATCTCCGGCCTTTTTTATTTGTGAATGTTCCTAATGAAAAGGTTATGTCAAAGCGGTGCAGAAGATATCGCACAAAACAATAAATGAATTGACCAGAATTTGAGCAGCACGCATTTGAGAAACCTATATTCCAGATGCCATACACTATATTTGTGAAGAGAATGTGTGCTTTATCAAAAAAAATCCCGCCAGTTGGCGGGATCCTTTTGAAATCTGGCTTGATTACTCTTCGATCAGGAAATCGTCGAGTTGTTTGCCTTGTTCGTCCATTGCTTTTTTGATTACTGCTGGAGTACGCCCCTGACCTGTCCAGGTTTTAGTCTCGCCATTTTCATCAACATAGCTATATTTAGCCGGGCGTGCTGCACGTTTTGCTTTAGTACCAGTCTTAGCGGTAACCATGCTGTTCAGCAATTCGTTCGGATCAATACCGTCAGCGATCAGCATTTCACGATATTGTTGTAATTTACGCGTACGTTCTTCAACTTCAGCTGCGGCAGCGCTTTCTTCCTCGCGGCGCTCATTAACCACAACTTCTAATTTCTCCAGCATCTCTTCGAGCGTTTCCAGAGTGCATTCTCTTGCTTGCGCACGAAGAGTACGGATGTTGTTCAGAATTTTAAGTGCTTCGCTCATTGTAGTAATCTCAAACTTATATTGGGGTGGTTTGTCGGGCTAATAATAGAGCGTTAATTTCGTCAGTGCAATAGCTGTGAATGTAAGGAATTCAAAATGCCGCTTTATTAAGTCGATTTATAAATATCGCTAACTTAAATTTTTCTTGAAGAAACGCACAAAAAACCACTTATACCGAGGTACTGGCAGCGCCGTTTACGGCGTGTTTATGCATGAACTTCTGATTAATCTGATCCGTGTTTATAGCCATTATGGATAAATATCGACCTTAAGTATTCCAGCGTTGAAAGTGCTTCTTCCTTAAATTATTAATAATTTCCGTATGCCTGGCTGAGAATGTTCCGATTAAAAAAATTTGTAAGATCATGAATTTCTTATTGCTGTTTCTTTGGCAGTAACAACTCAAAGGATTAACTATTGGAATATCTATGAGTCTGCTATTGAGGATGGATTTACTTCAATCGCGGAGCGACCACAGGAGGAGCAGATAAAATATGGTACACTCCTCGCCGGGAATATCACACTTTGATTGGGGTTTTGCACGCAATGGCACAGCTTTATTTCTACTATTCAGCAATGAATGCGGGGAAATCAACAGCGTTACTACAATCCTCTTACAATTATCAAGAAAGAGGGATGCGCACGGTGGTTTACACCGCCGAAATTGACGATCGTTTCGGAGCAGGCAAGGTTAGCTCTCGTATCGGCTTATCTTCACCCGCGCGGTTGTTTAATCACAACTCCTCGTTGTTTGACGAAATCAACGCAGAGCATCAACAACAAGCTGTGCACTGTGTTCTGGTCGATGAGTGCCAGTTTTTAACGCGTGAACAGGTTTATGCGTTATCGGAAGTTGTCGATCAACTGGATATTCCGGTGCTCTGTTACGGTTTGCGTACGGATTTTCGCGGTGAGTTATTTGTAGGTAGCCAATATTTGCTGGCCTGGTCAGATAAACTGGTTGAGCTGAAAACTGTCTGTTTCTGCGGGCGTAAAGCCAGTATGGTGCTGCGTCTTGATCAAGAAGGGCGCCCTTATAACGAAGGAGAACAGGTGGTCATTGGCGGTAATGAACGCTATGTGTCCGTGTGCCGCAAACACTACAAAGAAGCGCTGCAAGAGGGCTCTTTAACGACGATTCAGCAACGCGTCAGAGGTTAGTTTTTGCTTCCTCTCTTTCGCAATAAAAAAACCCGCCGAAGCGGGTTTTTTATTAGCGTTAACAATTAAGCGGGTTTCTTCGCTTTTTTGTCTGCTTTAACTGGAGCAGCTTCAGCTTTCACTACCGCCACTTCACCTTCTTTGTATTCACGACCGTAGAAAGTATCCAGCAGGATCTGTTTCAGTTCGGAGATCAGCGGGTAGCGCGGGTTCGCACCAGTACACTGGTCATCAAACGCATCTTCAGACAGCTTATCCACGTTAGCCAGGAAGTCAGCTTCCTGTACGCCAGCTTCACGGATAGATTTCGGAATACCCAGTTCAGCTTTGATGCTTTCCAGCCATGCCAGCAGTTTTTCGATTTTCGCTGCTGTACGGTCACCGGCAGAAGTCAGGCCTAAATGGTCAGCGATTTCAGCATAACGGCGGCGTGCCTGCGGGCGGTCATACTGGCTGAACGCGGTCTGCTTAGTCGGGTTGTCGTTCGCGTTATAGCGAATAACGTTACAGATAAGCAGGGCGTTAGCCAGACCGTGCGGAATGTGGAACTGCGAACCCAGTTTGTGCGCCATGGAGTGGCACACACCAAGGAAGGCGTTGGCAAAGGCAATACCGGCAATGGTAGCGGCACTGTGAACGCGTTCACGAGCAACCGGGTTTTTTGAACCTTCGTTGTAAGACGCTGGCAGGTTCTCTTTCAGCAATTTCAGCGCTTGCAGCGCCTGGCCGTCAGAGAACTCAGAAGCCAGTACGGATACGTAAGCTTCCAGTGCGTGAGTGACCGCATCCAGGCCACCGAAGGCGCACAGGGATTTCGGCATATCCATCACCAGGTTGGCGTCAACAATCGCCATATCCGGCGTCAGAGCATAGTCTGCCAGTGGATATTTCTGACCAGTGGCATCATCGGTTACTACCGCAAACGGCGTAACTTCAGAACCGGTACCGGAAGTGGTGGTGATAGCGATCATTTTCGCTTTCACGCCCATTTTCGGGAACTTATAGATACGTTTACGGATATCCATAAAGCGCAGCGCCAGTTCTTCAAAATGGGTTTCCGGATGTTCGTACATCACCCACATAATTTTCGCGGCGTCCATCGGAGAACCGCCACCCAGCGCGATAATCACGTCTGGTTTAAAGGAGTTCGCCAGCTCAGCGCCTTTACGTACGATGGTCAGTGTTGGGTCTGCTTCAACTTCAAAGAACACTTCGGTTTCAACGCCGGCCGCTTTCAGTACAGAAGTAATCTGATCTGCATAACCATTGTTGAACAGGAAACGGTCAGTCACGATAAGCGCGCGTTTGTGACCATCAGTAATCACTTCATCCAGCGCGATTGGCAGAGAGCCACGGCGGAAGTAGATAGATTTCGGAAGTTTGTGCCACAACATGTTTTCAGCTCGCTTAGCAACGGTTTTCTTGTTGATCAGGTGTTTCGGACCAACGTTTTCAGAGATGGAGTTACCACCCCAGGAACCACAACCCAGAGTCAGGGAAGGCGCGAGTTTAAAGTTGTACAGGTCACCGATACCACCCTGAGAAGCCGGGGTGTTAATCAGGATACGCGCGGTTTTCATCTTCTGACCGAAGTGAGCAACGCGATCTGGCTGGTTATCCTGGTCGGTATACAGGCAAGAGGTATGACCGATACCGCCCATGGCGACAAGTTTCTCTGCTTTTTCGACCGCGTCTTCGAAATCTTTTGCGCGGTACATGGCAAGCGTCGGGGACAATTTTTCGTGGGCGAACGGTTCGCTCTCATCGACAACTTTCACTTCACCAATCAGGATCTTAGTGGTCGTTGGAACGGTGAAACCGGCCAGTTCAGCGATTTTATAAGCAGGCTGACCAACAATAGCGGCGTTGAGCGCGCCATTTTTCAGGATAATGTCCTGAACGGCTTTCAACTCTTTGCCCTGAAGCAGGTAACCGCCGTGGCTGGCGAAACGCTCACGAACCGCATCGTAGACAGAATCAACTACAACTACGGACTGTTCAGAAGCACAGATAACGCCGTTATCGAAGGTTTTAGACATCAGTACGGATGCCACTGCGCGTTTAATATCAGCAGTTTCATCAATCACAACCGGGGTGTTACCTGCACCTACACCGATCGCTGGTTTACCGGAGCTGTACGCCGCTTTTACCATACCTGGGCCGCCAGTGGCGAGGATCAGGTTGATATCCGGGTGGTGCATTAATGCGTTAGACAGTTCGACAGACGGTTGGTCAATCCAGCCGATCAGATCTTTCGGGGCGCCAGCGGCAATGGCTGCTTGCAGTACGATATCAGCTGCTTTGTTGGTGGCATCTTTAGCGCGCGGATGCGGGGAAAAAATGATGGCGTTACGGGTCTTCAGGCTAATCAGTGATTTAAAGATAGCGGTAGAGGTTGGGTTAGTGGTCGGAACAATACCACAGATAATGCCGATTGGTTCTGCAATGGTAATGGTGCCGAAGGTATCATCTTCTGACAGAACGCCGCAGGTTTTCTCGTCTTTATACGCGTTGTAAATATATTCGGAAGCGAAGTGGTTTTTAATCACTTTGTCTTCAACAATACCCATGCCGGATTCGGCAACCGCCATTTTTGCCAGCGGGATACGAGCATCTGCGGCGGCCAGAGCGGCAGCACGGAAGATTTTATCTACTTGCTCTTGAGTAAAGTTGGCATATTCACGCTGGGCTTTCTTCACGCGTTCAACGAGTGCGTTAAGTTCAGCGACATTAGTAACAGCCATAATGCTCTCCTGATAATGTTTAAACTCTTTTAGTAAACCAGCTGCCTAATTGGATAGTATAGACAGACCGGCTGCAGGTTGCGTAAATTTCATAAAAACAAAGAGTTAACGCTAAACCATCCACCACTGATTTACTGAAAGAGCCTCGAGGATACTACGCACTTACTGACACTTTTGAGCTCTTTTCGTGTCATCAAGATTACCCACTTCTGAGTAAGTGTTGCGTGATCTACATCAAATTTCAGCGAAGCTGACACCTTTCAGCAGCCCATTTTTGGGCGTTTGTAGCAAATGTTAATGGCATATGGCCAGGCGCGCTCTAAGATTATCACAATTCCCACAACTGAATAACATGCTGTATTGCTGCGAATTTCCACGGAAATCATGATGAACTACGCAGCGAAAACGCGTATCTTCTGCATGGATTTTCCTGTCGTGCCGATAGGTTATTTATCTGACAACGTTACGAAACCTACTGTGGAGCACACCGTGTTCGATCTTCCCCTCTATTTTAAATTTTTTATTGGCCTGTTTGCGTTGGTCAATCCGGTCGGCATTATTCCGGTCTTTATTAGCATGACCAGCTACCAGATGACCGCCGCACGCAATAAAACGAATCTCACCGCCAATCTGTCCGTGGCCATTATTCTCTGGACATCTCTGTTTCTTGGCGATGCCATATTGCAGCTGTTTGGTATTTCGATCGATTCGTTCCGCATTGCCGGGGGCATTCTGGTGGTGACTATTGCCATGTCGATGATCAGCGGGAAACTGGGTGAAGATAAGCAGAATAAACAAGAAAAGTCAGAGACAGCCATCCGCGAAAGTATTGGCGTGGTACCGTTAGCCTTGCCTCTGATGGCGGGGCCGGGGGCGATCAGTTCCACCATTGTCTGGGGAACACGCTATCACACCGTTGAGCATCTGATCGGTTTTACCGTTGCGATTGCGCTGTTTGCGCTCAGCTCCTGGGGACTATTTCGTATCGCGCCCTGGCTGGTGCGTTTGCTTGGGCAAACGGGTATCAACGTCATTACACGTATTATGGGATTGTTACTTATGGCGCTGGGTATTGAGTTTATTGTCGCGGGGGCGAGATCGCTATTTCCTGGTTTGCTGAACTGATTCACTTCTTCCTTTAATAAGGAAATAAAAAGGTTGTCGTTATGCTTTCTTCTATATAGCGATGACCGTTTTACGTTGCAAAATGGCTGTCAAGGAACGCGCAAAATCAGCAAAACATATGACGAAAGCGCAAAACGGCGGAAAGTATAATAAATTACACTAATCAGAAAATCTGTTGTCAATCAGCGAATTATAAGTATAACGAATCTCTGCTGTGCGGAATTCGCGCAATCGCACCTGTTATTTCTGTCACATAATACTATTGGGCTTGCCGTGACATAATTGAAATGATATTAGTACTTTCAATCTTCTCGCAGATGAATGTGCTAAAAAGTAGTCAATTGTTGCTTTTTTGTGCAAAAAAGCACAGCGTCAGTCGAAAAACATCACATGGTGGTGATGTTCATTTATCTCATTGATAATAATAGATAAAAATTTAACAGGGAGGCTGAAAAGCTATTGCCTTGCGCTTGATGCTGTGTCGTAAAAGAGAAATGGTTAACAAATTTGCAAAATGTATTGGCGGCAGCAGAGGGCATTTGTTATTTTCCGCCCATTATGTTTCTCGACCTTATAATTTGCAGAATAAACAGCTCAGATGAGAATCGTTTTCATATAAAACGCTCGTCATAATGAACACCGCGCGTCTCGACAGGGGAGAAGCGTAACAGAATCGACGCAAGATTGCCGTTTGAGCAGTCCGTAATAAAAAAAGTCGGTGATAGCAGCAGTAAAAAAGATGTCTGATAGCGCCAAAAAGCTCCTGCGCTATACAGGCCCCCAATAGGGGATGAAACACGCTGGCGTGAACGTCAGTAATTATAATGAGTGGAGTAACAACACAATGTCCATCATCACAAAGAAAAGTCTGGTAGCTGCGGGGATTTTGACTGCACTAATTACCGGTAACGCGGCAATGGCTGCCGATGTACCGGCAGGAGTACAACTGGCGGAGAAGCAAACGCTGGTTCGTAACAACGGTTCTGAAGTGCAATCTCTCGATCCGCATAAAATCGAAGGGGTTCCTGAATCCAACATCAACCGCGACCTGTTTGAAGGTCTGCTGATCTCCGATGTTCAGGGGCACCCGACTGCCGGTGTCGCAGAGTCGTGGGATAATAAAGATTTCAAAGTCTGGACCTTCCATCTGCGTAAAAACGCGAAATGGTCCGACGGTACGCCTGTAACGGCGCATGATTTTGTTTATAGCTGGCAGCGTCTGGCGGATCCGAAAACCGCTTCTCCGTATGCGAGCTATCTGCAGTACGGCCACATCGCCAATATCGACGATGTTATCGCTGGCAAAAAACCGACCAGCGATCTTGGCGTAAAAGCAATTGATGATTACACCTTTGAAGTCACCCTGAGCGAGCCGGTTCCTTATTTCTATAAACTGCTGGTTCACCCATCTGTTTCGGCTGTGCCTAAAGCTACCATTGAAAAATTCGGCGAAAAATGGACCCAGCCGGCGAACATCGTGACCAACGGTGCTTACAAACTGAAAGATTGGGTGGTCAACGAACGTATCGTTCTTGAGCGCAACACCAATTACTGGGATAACGCGAAAACCGTTATTAACCAGGT
Organism: Enterobacter sp. R4-368; assembly: GCF_000410515.1. Taxonomy (NCBI): domain Bacteria; kingdom Pseudomonadati; phylum Pseudomonadota; class Gammaproteobacteria; order Enterobacterales; family Enterobacteriaceae; genus Enterobacter; species Enterobacter sp. R4-368. The sequence goes on from NC_021500.1 coordinate 228,720, forward strand.
AACGTACCTGCCAATCTCTTCTGAAGTAACGGACGTTAACCGCTACCGCAGCGGCGAAATCGACATGACTTATAACAACATGCCGATCGAACTGTTCCAGAAGCTGAAAAAAGAGATTCCTAAAGAAGTACACGTCGACCCGTACCTGTGTACTTATTACTACGAAATCAACAACCAGAAAGCCCCGTTCACTGACGTTCGCGTTCGTACCGCGCTGAAACTGGCGCTGGATCGCGACATCATCGTCAACAAAGTGAAAAACCAGGGCGATCTGCCGGCATACAGCTACACGCCGCCGTACACCGATGGCGCAAAATTGACTGAACCGGCCTGGTTCAAAATGACCCAGGAACAGCGTAACGCGGAAGCGAAAAAACTGCTGGCCGAAGCTGGCTACACCGCAGACAAACCGCTGTCGTTCAGCCTGCTGTATAACACCTCCGATCTGCATAAAAAACTGGCGATCGCTGTGGCTTCCATCTGGAAGAAAAACCTTGGCGTAGACGTTAAGCTGGAAAACCAGGAGTGGAAAACCTTCCTCGACACGCGTCATCAGGGCACCTTTGATGTTGCACGTGCGGGCTGGTGTGCGGACTACAACGAACCGACCTCCTTCCTGAATACCATGCTCTCTGACAGCTCCAACAACACGGCGCACTATAAGAGCCCGGCGTTTGACAAGCTGATCGGCGACACGCTGAAAGTCACTGACGAAGCACAGCGCAGCGAGCTTTATTCCAAAGCTGAACAGCAACTGGATAAAGACTCGGCGATCGTTCCGGTTTACTACTACGTGAACGCCCGTCTGGTGAAAACCTGGGTTGGTGGCTACACCGGTAAAGACCCGATGGATAATATCTACGTTAAAAACTTGTATATTATCAAGCATTAATGGCAATGAGTGGGGCAGGGCGACCTGCCCCACAGTGTCTTATTTTATCGCACCAGAACACACATCGGTCGCAGGCTTAACCGCCTGAAAGAGAATGTGTAAAAGGCACAGGCCAGAAGGTACGGGCAATGTTGAAATTTATCCTACGTCGCTGTCTTGAAGCGATCCCAACACTTTTCATTCTTATTACCATCTCGTTCTTTATGATGCGTCTCGCGCCGGGAAGTCCATTCACCGGTGAACGTGCGCTGGCGCCAGAGGTCATGGCGAATATTGAAGCGAAATATCATTTAAACGACCCGATCACCACGCAATATTTCAGTTATCTGAAACAGCTGGCGCATTTCGATTTCGGGCCGTCATTCAAATACAAAGACTACACCGTGAATGACCTGGTAGCGGCAAGCTTCCCGGTTTCCGCAAAATTAGGTGCGGCGGCATTTATTCTGGCGATTGTCTTTGGCGTTACGGCCGGTGTCGTAGCCGCGCTTAACCAGAATACCCGATGGGACTATACGGTGATGGGGCTGGCAATGACCGGGGTCGTTATCCCGAGCTTCGTTGTCGCGCCGTTATTGGTGATGATCTTCGCCATCGTGCTGAAGTGGCTGCCAGCGGGCGGCTGGAATGGCGGGGCACTGAAATTCATGATCCTGCCGATGGTGGCGTTGTCTCTGGCTTATATTGCCAGCATTGCACGTATCACTCGCGGTTCGATGATTGAAGTTTTGCACTCTAACTTTATTCGCACTGCGCGTGCCAAAGGGTTGCCGATGCGCCGGATCATTTTCCGCCACGCGCTCAAACCCGCGCTGCTGCCAGTGCTCTCCTATATGGGCCCGGCGTTTGTCGGCATCATTACCGGTTCCATGGTTATCGAGACCATTTATGGTCTGCCGGGTATCGGCCAGCTGTTCGTTAACGGCGCGCTGAACCGTGACTATTCGCTGGTGCTGAGCCTGACCATTCTGGTTGGCACGCTGACCATTCTGTTTAACGCGATTGTTGATGTGCTGTATGCCGTTATCGATCCGAAGATTCGTTATTAATACTGGAGTTCGCCATGATGTTAAGTAAGAAAAACAGCGAGGCGCTGGAAAACTTCAGTGAGAAACTGGAAGTCGAAGGACGAAGCCTGTGGCAGGACGCACGTCGTCGCTTTATGCATAACCGTGCTGCGGTAGCAAGCCTGATCGTACTGCTGCTGATAGCCCTGTTTGTGACATTAGCACCGATGCTGTCGCAGTTTAGTTATTTCGATACCGACTGGGGCATGATGTCCAGCAAGCCGGATATGGAGTCCGGTCACTATTTTGGTACTGACTCTTCGGGGCGCGACCTGCTGGTGCGTGTGGCAATCGGCGGACGTATCTCGCTGATGGTGGGTATCGCTGCGGCGCTGGTGGCCGTTATCCTGGGAACGCTGTACGGTTCACTTTCCGGCTACCTGGGCGGCAAAACGGACTCGGTGATGATGCGTTTGCTGGAGATCCTCAACTCCTTCCCGTTTATGTTCTTTGTGATCCTGCTGGTGACGTTCTTTGGGCAAAACATTCTGCTCATCTTTGTTGCTATCGGCATGGTTTCCTGGCTCGATATGGCGCGTATTGTGCGTGGTCAGACCCTGAGCCTGAAACGGAAAGAGTTTATCGAAGCGGCGCAGGTCGGCGGGGTTTCTACCGCTAATATTGTTGTGCGCCACATTGTGCCAAACGTACTGGGCGTGGTGGTGGTGTATGCCTCACTGCTGGTGCCAAGCATGATCCTGTTCGAATCCTTCCTGAGCTTCCTCGGTCTGGGTACCCAGGAGCCGCTAAGCAGCTGGGGCGCGCTGTTAAGCGATGGTGCGAACTCGATGGAAGTGTCGCCGTGGTTGCTGCTGTTCCCGGCAGGTTTCCTGGTTATCACTTTGTTTTGTTTTAACTTTATCGGCGATGGCCTGCGTGATGCCCTCGATCCGAAAGACCGTTAAGGAGTGCTGTTATGAGCATAACTGAAACCTCATTCGCGTCGGCGACGCAGCAGCAATCCAATCTCCTGCTGGACGTGAAAGATCTGCGTGTGACCTTCCAGACCCCGGATGGCGACGTCACGGCGGTGAATGACCTGAACTTCTCGCTGCGTGCCGGTGAAACGCTGGGTATCGTGGGTGAATCGGGTTCCGGTAAATCCCAGACGGCGTTTGCTCTGATGGGGTTGCTGGCGGCGAACGGGCGCATTGGCGGCTCGGCGACGTTCAACGGCAAAGAGATCCTTAACCTGCCGGAGCAGGCGCTGAACAAACTGCGCGCAGAGCAGATCTCGATGATTTTCCAGGACCCAATGACCTCGCTGAACCCGTATATGCGCGTGGGTGAGCAGTTGATGGAAGTCCTGATGTTGCACAAAGGCATGAACAAAGCGGAAGCATTTGAAGAGTCCGTAAAAATGCTCGACGCGGTGAAAATGCCGGAAGCACGTAAACGCATGCGCATGTATCCGCATGAGTTTTCCGGCGGTATGCGCCAGCGTGTCATGATCGCAATGGCGTTGTTATGCCGGCCAAAACTGTTGATCGCCGATGAACCGACCACTGCGCTGGACGTGACCGTACAGGCGCAGATCATGACCCTGTTGAACGAGCTGAAACGCGAATTCAACACCGCAATCATTATGATCACCCATGATCTGGGCGTTGTTGCTGGTATCTGTGACAAAGTGCTGGTGATGTACGCTGGCCGTACCATGGAGTATGGCAAAGCGCGCGATGTGTTCTATCAACCATCGCATCCGTACTCTATCGGCCTGTTGAATGCCGTACCGCGCCTCGACACGGAAGGCGAAGCGTTGTTGACCATTCCTGGCAACCCGCCGAACCTGCTGCGTCTGCCGAAAGGCTGCCCGTTCCAGCCGCGCTGCCCGCACGCGATGGAAATCTGTAACAGTACTCCACCGCTGGAGGAGTTTGCCCCGGGCCGTTTGCGCGCCTGCTTTAAATCGGTGGAGGAACTGGTATGAATACCGCGATTGATGAGAGAAAAGTGCTGCTGGAAATCGCCGATTTAAAGGTGCATTTCGACATCAAAGATGGCAAGCAGTGGTTCTGGCAACCGCCGAAAACCCTGAAAGCGGTTGATGGCGTTACGCTGCGTCTGTACGAAGGGGAAACCCTCGGTGTGGTGGGCGAATCCGGTTGCGGCAAGTCGACTTTCGCCCGTGCCATTATTGGCCTGGTGAAAGCCACCGACGGAAAAGTGGCCTGGCTGGGTAAAGATCTGCTGGGCATGAAGCAGGAAGAGTGGCGCGACGTGCGCAGCGATATCCAGATGATATTCCAGGATCCGCTGGCATCACTGAACCCACGTATGACTATCGGTGAAATCATCGCCGAACCGCTGCGCACCTATCATCCGAAAATGTCGCGCCAGGAAGTGCGCGATCGCGTTAAAACGATGATGATGAAAGTGGGACTGCTGCCGAACCTGATTAACCGCTATCCGCATGAGTTCTCCGGTGGCCAGTGTCAGCGTATCGGTATTGCCCGCGCGCTGATCCTCGAACCGAAACTGATCATTTGTGATGAGCCGGTTTCCGCGCTGGATGTTTCAATCCAGGCGCAGGTCGTTAACCTGCTGCAGCAACTGCAACGTGAAATGGGGCTGTCGCTAATCTTTATCGCCCACGACCTGGCGGTGGTTAAGCATATCTCCGACCGTGTGCTGGTGATGTATCTCGGCCATGCTGTAGAGCTTGGCACTTATGACGAGGTGTACCAGAACCCGCTGCATCCATATACCAAAGCGCTGATGTCGGCGGTGCCGGTTCCGGATCCGGATCGGGAAAAGAACAAGACGATACAGTTGCTGGAAGGGGATTTGCCGTCACCAATCAACCCGCCGTCGGGCTGCGTGTTCCGTACTCGCTGCCCGATTGCCGGGCCTGAGTGCGCGCAGACACGTCCGGTGCTGGAGGGCAGCTTCCGTCATGCGGTCTCCTGCCTGAAAGTCGACCCGCTATAATCCACGCATATAAAAAGGGCTGACAACTGTCAGCCCTTTTTCTTTTCTCTTTCCGCGCTTATTCGCGCCAGAGAATATGGCAAAGTTTGTGATCTTTTTCGCGGCACAGTAAGACGCGTGCGAAGATGTCATTGATCTCGCCGCCATCGGTATCCGCAAGGCCAATGACCACCTCAGCGAAGAAGTCCGGGTTTAAATCGTAATCCACATGTTCCTGCCAGTCTTCGCCCGGATCAAACAACTCAGCGCCGCCACGCTCTTCAAACTGTAAGTTGAAAAGAATGATGTCCGCCGGGTCGAGATTATCCGCTGCCAGTTCGAGGAAGATGTCGTAAGCCTGCTCAAGGGTTTCGTCTTCGGTCAGGCGATTATTCAGATCCATTTCCATGATTACCTCTTCGCGTCTGTTGGGCACGTTTTACAGCAACGGACTGAAGAAGTAAAACAGTCGTTCAGCAATGCGGTGCCAGAACGGCCGTTTTACCCACAATCGCGCATCAAGTAAGCGGGAGCGGGAGATGTAATCATCCTGTACGGCCGCCAGATCGCCACCGAAACCGGCATCGTCAATCACCAGCGTGATTTCGAAATTCAGCCACAGGCTACGCATATCCAGATTTACAGTACCAATGAGGCTCAGTTCGCCATCCACCAGCACGCTTTTGGTATGCAGCAGACCGCCTTCGAACTGGTAAATCTTTACGCCTGCGGCCAGCAACTCGCCAAAAAATGCCCGACTGGCCCAGCCGACCAGCAGCGAATCGTTTTTGCGCGGCAGAATAATACTCACGTCCACACCGCGCTGAGCAGCCGTACAAATCGCATGCAGCAGGTCGTCGCTGGGCACGAAATAGGGCGTGGTCATAATTAAATATTCGCGCGAGGCGTAGACAGCGGTCAGCAATGCCTGATGGATCAGATCTTCCGGAAAACCAGGCCCGGAAGCAATGGTGTGAATGGTGTGGCCGCTGGCCTCCTCAAAAGGCATGATGTTGGCGTCCGGCGGCGGGGGAAGAATGCGTTTTCCGGTTTCAATTTCCCAGTCGCAAGAGTAAACAATCCCCATTGCCGTAGCGATCGGACCTTCCATGCGCGCCATCAAATCGACCCACTGACCGACGCCAGCATCTTGCTTAAAGAAGCGCGGATCAACCAGATTCATACTGCCGGTGTAGGCGATGTAATTATCTATCAACACGATTTTCCGGTGCTGGCGTAAATCCATGCGGCGCAGAAAAACACGCATTAAATTCACTTTCAGCGCTTCGACCACTTCAATGCCGGCGTTTCGCATCATGGTTGCCCACGGGCTGCGGAAAAACGCCACGCTGCCGGCAGAGTCCAGCAACAGCCGACAGTGTACGCCGCGGCGCGCTGCGGCCATTAACGATTCGGCCACCTGATCCGCCATTCCGCCGGGTTGCCAGATGTAAAACACCATCTCAATATTGTGGCGGGCGAGCTGGATGTCGCGGATCAATGCCTGCATGACATCATCGGTTGAGGTGAGTAGCTGCAACTGGTTGCCCTTAACCCCGGCGATCCCCTGACGTCGCTCGCAAAGCTTGAAAAGAGACGACGCCACACCGCTGTTTTCAGTGGCAAAGATATGCTTGAAATTTTTCAGATCATTCAGCCACTTGGCAGTCGAAGGCCACATAGCGCGGGCACGCTCGGCGCGACGTTTTCCAAGGTGCAGCTCACCCAGGGAAAGATAGGCGATGATCCCAACCAGCGGCAGGATGTAAATAATCAATAACCACGCCATCGCAGAGGTGACCGCGCGGCGCTTCATCAATATGCGCAGTGTTACACCAGCAATCAGTAGCCAGTAACCCAGGACAATCAGCCAACTCATTACCGTGTAAAAAGCGGACATAGATAAAAATCCTTTTTAAAAACCGTATTTCATGAGTGTACGCATCCGCATTCATCTGGCAAATAAAAACGCCGAAAAGCGCTGGCCTGGCGAAGTTGACGGACTATAATGGCGTTTCTGTTAAGTTTTGAGTTGTAAAAATGAAGCGTAGTCGAACGGAAGTGGGGCGCTGGCGTATGCTGCGGCAGATGAGCCGCCGTAAAGCGCGCTGGCTGGAAGCGCAATCACGACGCAATATGCGCATCCACGCCATCAGGAAATGTGGCGTAAACCGTCATCGTAATGTGCTGTTATTCGCTATTTACGATCTTTAATATCCGGGCACCGAAAAGGTGCCCGCGATCGTTTCTGGACTTAGTGCTAAAGAGGGAGTTGTCGTATGTCGGTAATGGATAGTCTGCTGGCTTTTACCTTCGCCGCCACGCTTTTGACATTAACACCGGGGCTGGACACGGCGCTGATACTACGCACCGCGACCGTTGAGGGGCGCAAAGAGGCCTTCAAGGCACAGATGGGAATCAACACCGGTTGCCTTATCTGGGGCGCAATGGTGGCGTTTGGTCTGGGCGCACTGATCGCAGTCTCTGAGCTGGCGTACAATATCCTGAAATATTGCGGTGCTGCCTATTTATGCTGGTTGGGCATGAACATGTTGCTGCGCCCGCGCAGATCGTTTGCGGCGGTAGACGCAAGCGATACGAAATCGCAGAACTGGTTTATCAAAGGGATGTTCGGCAACGTACTTAACCCGAAAGTGGGCATTTTTTATGTCTCATTTTTGCCGCAATTTATTCCGCAGGGGCAACCGCCGATCGCGTGGACGTTTGGCCTGGTTTTTATTCACCTTTTACTGGGCACCTGCTGGTCGACGCTACTGATTTCTGCCACGCGCCCGCTGGCGTCATTCCTGCGTAAAGAAAAAGTCATACGCTGGATGGATCGTTGCACGGGCATGGTCTTTTTGCTGTTTGCCACCCGTCTGGCGCTGAGTAAACGTTAATATTGTCCGGTAACCCATATGAATAAAGAAGCCTTTATCTTTCTCAGTATTGCCATTGTGATGGAAGTGATTGCCACCACGGCGCTGAAATCTTCCGACAGCTTTACCCGTTTGTTACCCGCTATTATCAGTATCGCCGGGTATTGCATCGCATTCTGGTGCCTGACAATTACGATGCGCACTTTGCCTACCGGGGTGATTTATGCCATCTGGTCAGGTGCAGGTATTGTGCTGATAGGTCTTGCTGGCTGGCTTGTACACGGGCAAAAACTGGATATGCCGGCAATCATGGGAATGGGGTTAATTATCGCCGGGGTGGTGATTATTAATCTTTTTTCCAAAAGCGTTGGGCATTAAATAATAAAAACCCGACCTGGCGTTCTGCCTGTCTATATATACCGCAGGAAGCGGGTATATGTTGGTTGCGGGTGAGTTCGTTAATACGCCGCGATTTGCACAGGCGATCAACTCACCAGCCGGATGTGAAATGCTGCCGGGTTCTGAAGCCGCCTGTAATATAAAAGACCCGCCGTGGCGGGTCTTTTCTTTTTAGAATACTTTTTTGAACGGCTTCACCGTTACGTTCTGGTAAACCCCGGCAGCGACGTAGGGATCGGCTTCTGCCCAGGACTTCGCCGCTTCCAGCGATTCAAACTCAGCAATCACCGTCGAGCCAGTGAAACCCGCCGCTCCCGGATCATTGCTGTCAACAGCCGGCATTGGGCCAGCCGTAAGCAGGCGGCCTTCATCGTGCAGCAGTTGCAGTCTTGCCAGATGGGCAGGGCGCACAGACAAACGTTTTTCGAGCGAGTCAGCAATATCTTCAGCAAAAATAACGTACAGCACGGGCAGAACTCCTTACAGATAAGAAAGCCATACCCTATGTGAAAGGTGAAACGACTGCAATGTAAAGATGACAATGCGATAACAGCCATGCAAAGTATGCGGTTTTTTTTACTCATTTACCCGACTAAATGGCCTGCGCATGCGATGGCTTGTTGAATATGATTGCTATTTGCATTTAAAATCTAGCTCTGGTTTTTTAACTGACACGATTATGACTTCAATGACCCTCGATTTACCTCGCCGCTTTCCCTGGCCGACGCTATTGTCCATCGGTATTCACGGTGCTGTCGTGGCGGGTCTGCTCTATACATCGGTACATCAGGTCGTTGAACTTCCTGCGCCCGCGCAGCCTATTACGGTAACGATGGTTTCGCCTGCCGATCTGGAACCTCCCCAGGTTGCTCAACCGCCGGAGCCGGTGGTTGAACCGGAGTCCGAGCCGGAACCCGTTCCTGAGCCTCCGAAAGAAGCGCCAGTGGTGATTGAAAAGCCCAAACCGCAGCCAAAACCTAAGCCAAAACCAAAACCGGAGAAAAAGGTCGAGCAGCCGAAGCGCGAAGTCAAACCGGTAACGCCGCAACCGGCCTCGCCGTTCCAGAATAATGCGCCCGCACGCCCGGTCGCGAATCCGACGCCGTCGGCAACAACCCAGCCAGCACCGGCTGTTCCTGCCGGCCCGCGCGCGCTGAGTCGCAATCAGCCGCAGTATCCGGCCCGCGCGCAAGCGCTGCGCATCGAAGGCCGGGTAAAAGTGAAATTTGACGTCACCTCAGATGGCCGTGTTGAGAACGTTGAAGTATTGTCGGCGCAACCGGCGAATATGTTCGAGCGTGAAGTAAAAGCGGCAATGCGCAAGTGGCGTTATGAGTCCGGGAAACCGGGTTCGGGATTAATTGTGAATATTGTGTTCCGCCTGAACGGCGGTGCCTCAATGGAATAAAAAAAGCCTCCGTAAGGAGGCTTTTTTCTTATGCCTGCGGTAACGGGCGCGGTTTACCTTCATTATCCACTGCGACGTAAATAAACAGCGCTTCCGTTGCTTTATAGCGCTGACCAATTGGCTCGGATGAGACCTTCTTCACCCACACTTCAATATTAATCGTCACTGATGTGTTGCCCCGTTTAACGCAGCGTGCATAGCAGCACACCACGTCGCCCACCGCGACCGGTCGAAGAAAAGTCATGCCGTCAACGCGCACCGTCACCACGCGACCATGCGCAATTTCCTTGGCTTGTATTGCCCCGCCAATATCCATTTGTGACATTAACCAGCCGCCGAAGATATCGCCGTTGGCATTGGTGTCTGCTGGCATTGCTAATGTGCGTAAAACAAGATCTCCCTGGGGAGTGTCCTGAAGGGTTGTCATTGTTATCTCTTCTGCTATGAGGGATTTATGGCGGGATGCTACTACGAATGCGGGGCGTTCGGAAAGAAAAAAGCCAGGCACGAGAGCCTGGCTTTCATTCTCAGGATTTGTCGTCCTGCGCGGGCATATGGCGGTAGATATAAACACCGCTCAGCACGGTGAAGAGCAGTGTCAGGGCGGTTAAGCCAAACACTTTGAAATTCACCCAGATATTTTGCGGCAGCCAGAAGGCAATGTAGATATTTGCCAGACCACACAAAATAAAGAACAGTGCCCATGCGATGTTCAGCTTGCCCCAAACGGCCTCCGGCAGCGCGATCTCTTTGCCGAGCATGCGCTGGATCAGTGGCTTTTTCATTACCCACTGGCTGAAGAGCAGCGCAGCAGCGAACAGGGCGTAAATCACCGTCACCTTCCATTTAATAAACTCATCGTTATGGAAGAAAAGGGTCAGCCCGCCGAATACCGCGACCAGCACAAAAGTAATCAGCGCCATCTTTTCCACTTTGCGATAGCGCACCCAGCTGTATATCAGCACGATAGCGGTCGCGATGATCAGCGCAGTGGTCGCCGCATAGATATCGTACAGTTTGTAAAAGGCGAAAAAGACCACTAACGGCAGAAAATCAAGAAACTGCTTCATTCTACGATTCCATCATAAGGGGTTGCCCACAGATGTGGGCAACCGGAACAATCACGAACGCATCAACATATAGAGGCGGAACAGATAAACCAGCAGCGCTGCGGAAATCAGGTTGCTCAACGTATTGGCAATCACTTCGCCGCCTTCTACAGTGAACACCGCAAAGTTATGGGCAAACAGCAGCAGGAATGTTTTCGCCAGTAACCAACCTAACACTGCCGGAGCGACAAGACGCATATTCGCCCAGGCAAGACGCATGCTGTTACGCATGGCAGCGAAAATCCCCGTTTTATCCTGCACCAGTATCACCGGGGCGAAAGCGAGCAGGATCGCCAGAATGACGCCCGGGACAATCACAAACATAATGCCGATTTGCACGATAAACGTGGTCAGCAGGATCAGTAAAAATAGCTTCGGCAACAGTGGGGCGCTGGCACCAATCGCCCGCAACGCGCTGATGCGCTGACCCGCAGAAATCATCTGGATCATCAGCAGCACGCCACCAGCGAGAATCGCATTGCCAACAAGGCCGGAAAACGTCGACGCCGCAGAGGCGCGGAGCAGCACTTGTTGCTGCTCCGGCGTCATATTTTGCACCAGTTCAAACAACCCGACGCTGCCTGCAAGATTATCCCCTTCACTTAAAATGGAGAGTTGCTCATCACTGGGCTTAAAGGCGCTCCCAAGTAAGAACGTGATAAACGCACAAAGCAGCGCGATCAGTAAAATGGTAACGAACTGATTACGAAAAAAATTCCCCGTGTCACGGTAAACGGACTTCGCCGTGATAGACATGCACTCTCCTTGAGTATAGCGGTGTTAAATTGCGGGCAATTGTACCCCGAATACACTCTCAGTGGCAGCATCGCTGCTTGTATGGAAAAGCATATCTTTGTAAAGAGGCGCTAAACCGTAGCGCGCGCGAGCACGATCGCAGGCTTCATTAACCTTTCCGTCTTCGCCGGACATCGCAAATTCCCGGCAGGGAGAGGGTCTGTTCGCATAAATACTGCAACTGGCCGACTCGCCGGGCGTACCCTGCAGCGCCGTACAGCGGCTCTGCTTTTGGTTGGTTCCGCTCATGCAGCGCAGAAAGGGGGTTAGCGGCTCGGTGAGTTGAGCCGGGACAGGGCCGCCAGCGTCATCCGCTTCAGCCCAATAGAAAGAGACTCGAAAATACGCACAACAGGCTCCGCACGACATGCACGGATTCACATCACTCATAGCACACCTGCACTTAACCACGCATCAACATAAATTGTCAGGCCAATAAATTATCGCTGCCGCAGAACGCGCACAAGATGGGCGAACAGGTATTTTTTTAACCGCCTCACAAAGCGGAAATTGATTTAAATACAAAAGTTAATGAGTGTAACGAGTAGTGAAAATTAACCCAGATCAATGAATGTTAAATTACGGGGTCAAGTGTGATCTGTGTTGGATCACTTTGTACTCAGTTATAGGTATATTCACGGCGCGATAAAAACCTTAAACATGGAGTGGATATGAAGAAGTTAGCCGTGGCAGCATTGATCCTGAGTAGTCTTTCTACAGGTGTATACGCGCATGAAGCTGGCGAGTTTTTCATTCGAGCCGGTTCTGCGACGGTACGTCCGACGGAAGGTTCTGATAACGTTTTAGGCGCTCTGGGCAGTTTTAATGTCAACAATAACACCCAACTTGGTGTCACGATGAGCTGGATGGCGACCGACAACATCGGCGTTGAATTACTGGCCGCGACGCCGTTTCGCCACCGCGTTGGCACCGGTCCAACCGGCGACATCGCCACTGTGCACCACCTGCCGCCGACATTGATGGCGCAGTGGTATTTCGGTGATTCACAGAGCAAATTGCGCCCATATCTTGGGGCAGGCGTAAACTACACCACTTTCTTTGATGAGAAATTTAACGATACCGGGAAAGCGGCCGGGCTGTCGGATCTGAGTCTGAAAGACTCCTGGGGCGTGGCGGGGCAAGCTGGTCTGGATTACTTAATCAACCGCAACTGGCTGATTAACATGTCAGTCTGGTGGATGGATATTGATACGGATGTGCGTTTTAAAGCGAATGGTGAGCAACAAAGCGTACATACTCGCCTGGATCCGTGGGTATTTATGTTCTCTGCTGGTTATCGTTTTTAAGCGTATTGTGGAAACTGGTTTCACAATAACCAGTTTCCACGCACTTCTATGCCATATCACCATGCGGCTTTCTTTTAGCGTATGTAACCGCTCCCCAGCGCCATCACGCTACGCGCACCAACCACAAAGATCACCGTAAGCCACGGGATAAACCCTCGTTTGTCCAGACCTCATGTTGCGCGGCCAAATGCGAGATGACGCATTACGAATGTCAGCGTTTAATTTTTTTCGCGCAGCTATCAGAAACCTGATGGCGCATTCAGCGCCGTAAACGAACGCGCGACTCGCAATAGCGGCACGTCATATACGCACCCGCAACACAGAGTGTCAACGGCACAAAAAAGCTGAAATCCATGCCGGTGAATTCCATCAGTAGCACAATGGCAGTGAGCGGCATTTGCATCGACGAGGCGAGAAAAGCCGCGCCACCGGTCAGCGCGAATTCCGCCATACTGCCACCGGGGAAAAATTGCCCAACCAGCAGGAACATCAGCGCTCCCAGCAGGGCACCGATCGCCAGACCTGGCGTGAGCAGGCCGCCTTCGGCTCCGCTGCGCAGCACCATCCAGATACTCAGCACTTTCAACCCGATCAACATTGCCGCCAGCGGCAGCGTAACGCCTCCGCCAAAACTGAGTTGCACCGGACCGCGCCCATTGCCCGGTAATTGCGGAAACCAGATAGCGAGCAAGCCGAGACAGGCAAAAGCGATAAAACAGAAGACCGGCATCTGCCAGTTGGTTTTCACCTGTGCGCGCGCGTTTTTGGTCATCCGCCGGAACAGACTGGCGGCATAGCCGAACAACGGGCCGGACAAGGTAGCCCAGATAATCAAGGACAGGTGCGCGGCGGGGGCGGTAAAAAGATATTGTCGCTCGTTGCCCAGTACCAGCGATGCCACGAACGCAGCGAGAGCGGAGGTGACAATGGCGGCAATGACCGCATCCCAACTGATCGTGACCAGCAACACCTCGAGGGTAAAAATCGCGCCCGCCAGCGGGACGTTATATACCGCCGCCAGCCCGGCACCTGCGCCGCAGGCGATCACCAGCCTCGTCTCTTGCGCATTTAAGCCGATATGCCGCGCGATCCCACCGCCAAACAGGGCACCAACTTCTCGCGGTGCGCTTTCACGCCCGAGCGGCGAGCCCATCGCCACGGTAACAACTTGCAAGAGCGCATGAGTTAAGGTGGTGAAAGCAGGCATCGGGCGCTGAACATCTTTTAGCGCAGCGACCACACCGACACGTTTTTTTGCATAGCGCGCCAGGAGCCACCAACCCCAGCCTGCCACCACACCCGCGGCAGCAAGAGAAGCAAAACGGCGCAGGGCGCTGGCATCCGTTACGCCCTGCAGAAATGGTGCGCCGCCGATCAGCGATTGCTGGCTATAACCAAAAGCGAGGTGCTGGATGGCATGCAGCAGAAGGGCGATCAACATGCCAGCCGCGCCGGAAAGCAGCCCGGTCAACAACAGGGCCAGCCAGCGACGTTGCCAGCAAGAATCAGGGGTCTCACGCATGGTGTTTTTATCGGTGTCATAATTTTTAGGATTATTATTCCACAGAAAATATGAACCTTTTAACAATGCGTCAGGAAAACATGGGGATAAACAGGAAAGCGCACCGCCTGAATCAACAGGCGGTGCGGGAGGTTAACGCGGTAAAGTAGCGCCTTTCAGGCTTTGCACAAAGGCTTTCAGTTCAGCCAGCATAGCCGTTGGGTTGGCGAGATTTTTCTCGATGATTTTCACGATCGCTGAACCGGAAATCGCCCCGGCGGCACCTGCTTCTACGGCAGCGCTAACTTGATCCGGTGCGGAAATACCGAAGCCCTGCAGCGCGGGCGCAGCGTGATACTCGGTAAGTTTTTCCACCAGATGGTGCAGTGGCAGCGCCGCACGGTTTTCCGCGCCCGTGACCCCAGCGCGCGAAAGCAGGTAGGTGTACCCCCGGCCATAAGAGGCAATCTGGCGCAGCAGATCGTCGTCCGCGTTTGGCGGGCAGATAAAAATGGGCGCGATATTATGGCGCAAAGCCGCCTGGCGGAACGGTGCGGACTCTTCAATCGGCACATCCGCCACCAGCACAGAATCGACGCCGACTTTTGCGCACTGGGCATAGAATTCGTCAATTCCCCGACTGAAAACCAGGTTGGCGTACATCAGCAAGCCAATAGGGATAGTCGGATGCTTCTGGCGAATGGTTGCCAGCATTTCGAAACATTGTGACGGTGTCACGCCTGCGGCAAAGGCGCGCAGCGTGGCGTTCTGGATGGTCGGGCCATCCGCAAGCGGGTCGGAAAAGGGGATCCCCAGCTCAAGCGCATCCGCACCCGCTTCAATCAGCGTATCAATGATTTTTAACGACTGTTCCGGGGACGGATCGCCCAGCGTGACGAAGGGAACGAATGCACCTTCTTTGCGCGCGCTCAGCTGTTTAAATAAATTGTCATAGCGTTCCATCAGATTTCCCCTCGCGCTTTCAGGATGTCATGTACGGTAAAAATATCTTTGTCGCCGCGTCCGGAAAGGTTAACCACCAGCAACTGTTCTTTGTCCGGGTTCTCGCGCATCATTTTTAGCGCATGGGCGAGGGCGTGCGAGGATTCCAGCGCCGGAATGATCCCTTCATGGCGGCACAGGGTTTTGAAGGCTTCCAGCGCCTCGTCATCGGTAATCGAAACATAGTCGGCACGCCCCGTACTGTTGAGGTACGCATGCTGTGGTCCGACTGACGGGAAATCGAGACCCGCAGAAATAGAGTAAGACTCTTCAATCTGGCCTTCTTCTGTCTGCATCATCGGCGATTTCATACCAAAATAGATGCCAACGCGGCCATGTTTCAGCGGTGCGCCGTGCTCGCCGGTTTCAATACCGTGACCCGCCGGTTCGACACCAATCAGGCCGACAGAGGTTTCGTCGATAAAATCGGCAAACATACCGATCGCGTTCGAACCACCGCCCACACAGGCGATAACTGCATCCGGCAGACGCCCCTCTTTTTCGAGGATCTGCGCTTTGGTCTCTTCACCAATCATGCGCTGGAACTCGCGCACAATGGTCGGGAAAGGGTGCGGACCTGCCGCAGTTCCCAGCATATAGTGCGCGGTTTCATAGCTACCAGACCAGTCGCGCAGCGCCTCGTTACAGGCATCTTTCAGCGTGGCAGAACCGCTGTGTACCGGGATGACTTCCGCGCCCATTAAGCGCATGCGGAACACATTTGGCGACTGGCGTTCAACGTCTTTTGCGCCCATATAAATGCGACATTTCAGGCCCAGCAGGGCGCTCGCCAGCGCCGAGGCCACGCCATGCTGACCCGCTCCCGTTTCGGCGATAATTTCGGTTTTGCCCATGCGTTTTGCCAGCAACGCCTGACCCAGCACCTGGTTGGTTTTGTGCGCGCCACCATGCAGCAAATCTTCACGCTTGAGGTAAAGCGTGGTGCGCGTACCGGCAGTAATGTTCTGGCATTTGGTCAGCGCGGTCGGACGTCCGGCGTAGTTTTTCAGCAGATCGTTAAACTGTTGCTGAAATTCGGCATCGCTCTGTGCGCTGACAAAGGCTTCTTCAAGCTGGCGCAGTGCTGGCATCAGGATTTGCGGAACGAACATTCCGCCAAACTCGCCAAAATAGGGATTCAGTAGTGTCGTCATTATCTTCTTTCCTTAATAAGCGCGCAGTGTGCGGAAAACCGAGGCCAGTTTGCTGGCATCTTTGATACCCGGTTCCGACTCCACGCCTGAATTAAAATCGAGTCCGGCACAGCCGGTTTTAGCCGCCTGCACGCAATTATCTGCGCTCAGGCCACCAGCAAGAATCACGTTATCCAGCGGTTCGCCTGCCAGCAGCGACCAGTCGAAACGTTTACCGCTGCCACCCTGGCCGTTATCAAACACATATTTATCGACCTGCCGGAAGCGCCGCGCGGGCAGGCTGTCGCCAACGCTGAGTGCTTTCCAGATTTGCGTCTTTGTCGGCAGACGCTCGCGCAGCGTATCGATATAGGCCTGGTCTTCATCACCGTGCAGTTGGACGGCTACCAGATTGAGCGCGTTAACTTTAGCCACCACGTCTTCGGGCGCGGCATTACGGAACACACCAACATATTGCAGCGGCGCGGCCTGCATCACCGTTTGTGCCTGCACTTCCGTTACGGCGCGCGGGGAGCTGGCCACGAAGATCAAACCACCGTAGATGGCACCGGCCTGATGAGCCGCCTGCGCGTCCTGCGGGCGGGTCAGCCCGCACACTTTGTTTTCACCCAGCAAAACGCGTTTTACCGCCGCATCGAGATCGTCATGGGACATCAGCGCGGAGCCAATCAGGAAACCATTGGCAAAATGGCTGAGCTCACGCACCTGAGCATAAGTATTGATGCCAGATTCGCTGATGACCGTCACACCTGTGCCAAGGCGCGGAGCAAGCTCACGGGTGCGGTTCAAATCGATGGACAGGTCGCGCAGGTCGCGGTTGTTGATGCCGACGACTTTCGCTTCCAGCGCGATAGCGCGCTGCAGCTCTTCTTCATTACTCACTTCCGTCAGCACGCCCATATTCAGACTGTGCGCGACGGCGGCAAGCTGGCGGTACTGCTCATCGTCGAGTACCGAAAGCATCAGCAGGCACGCATCTGCCTGGTAGTAACGCGCCAGGTAAATCTGATAAGCGTCGATAATAAAGTCTTTGCACAGGATCGGCTGCGGCGCGATGCCGCTGACAATCGGCAGAAAATCAAAACTGCCCTGGAAGTATTTCTCATCCGTCAGCACGGAAATTGCCGACGCATGATGTTTGTAAATAGACGCAATGCGCGCCGGGTCAAAATCATTGCGGATCACGCCTTTGGAGGGCGAGGCTTTTTTGCACTCCAGGATAAACGCTGTCCGCGTACCTTGCAGGGCATCGTAGAAGCGACGTGTGCTTGGCACGACATCGTTCTGAAAACTGGCCAGCGGTTGTTGCTCCTTGCGCGCCGCTACCCATACGGCTTTATCGGCGACGATTTTCGCTAAAACGGTCTGCATTTTTTACCCTCTTGCCGCAAGTGCGGTGACTTTGTCGTAGGCTGCTCCGCTGTGCAGCACATCCAGAACCTTCTGCGCGTTGGCCTGTAAATCATCTTCGCCGTGCAGACGCATCAGCATGGCGACATTGGCGGCGACGGCGGCTTCATGCGCGGCCTCACCTTTACCCTGGAGTAAGCGTGTCAGAATGTCACGGTTTTCTTCCGGTGTCCCGCCAGCCAGCGCCTCCTGATGGTACGGTGTCAGGCCAAAGTCGGCAGCGGTGAGTTGGTAACTTTTGATTTCGCCAGCGTGCAGTTCGGCAACCAGTGTAGGCGCATGCAGTGACACTTCGTCCATGCCGCCGCTATGTACGACTGCCGCACGCTGATAACCGAGGACGCGCAGGGTTTCGGCAATCGGCAGCACCAGCTCCGGGCTATAGACGCCGATCAGCGCCAGCGGGGGGTGCGCCGGATTAATCAACGGGCCGAGCACGTTGAACAGCGTGCGGGTTTTCAACTGCTGACGGACCGGCATTGCGTGGCGAAAACCGGTGTGATACTTCGGCGCAAACAGGAAACAGACACCCAGCTCATCGAGCGCGGCACGCGATTTATCTGCGTTCATATCCAGATTAATACCAAATGCCGCCAGCAAATCCGATGAGCCGGAACGGCTCGACACGCTGCGATTGCCGTGTTTGGCAACTTTCAATCCGCACGCAGCAGCGACAAATGCACTGGCGGTGGAAATATTGATGCTGTTGCTGCCGTCGCCACCGGTGCCGACGATATCGGCAAAAGCATAGTCCGGGCGCGGGAACGGCGCGGCATTCTCCAGCAGTGCGGTGGCCGCTCCGGCAATTTCGTTGGGATGCTCACCGCGAATTTTCATACTGACCAGCGCGGCCGCCAGTTGTTCCGGCTTCAGCTCGCCGCGTACCACCGCAGAGAAAAGCTGGTGGCTCTCCTGCTGGCTGAGTGTTTGCGCCTGATACAGTTTTTCCAGAATCGGTTGCAGCGTATTTGTCTGCTCCAGTTTTTGCAGCGCCCAGGCCAGCGTTTGTTCCAGCAGACGTGCGCCTTGCGTGGTCAAAATCGACTCCGGGTGGAACTGGAAACCGCAAACGCGATCGGCGTCGTGACGCACCGCCATCACCATGCCGTTAAAATGGGCATTGATGGTTAATCCTGCCGGGATGTTGCTGCCCACCAGTGAGTGGTAACGCGCAACGGGAAGCGGGTTGCTTAACCCCGCGAACATCGCCTGGCCATCGTGTTCGATACTTGAGGCTTTGCCGTGCAGGATTTCACCCGCCTGGCCGACGTAGCCGCCATAGGCTTCAACAATCGCCTGGTGACCGAGGCAGATACCGATAATCGGTAACTTTCCACGCAACCGCGTAAGCAGCTCCGGCATGCAGCCCGCTTCAGACGGTGCGCCTGGGCCTGGCGAAAGCATCAGCACCGGGTTTTGCATTGTCTGAAGGCGATCTATCAAGGTCTGCGCCGGAACATGGTTACGGTAAATCACCACGTTGTGTCCGCTCGCACGCAGCTGATCCGCCAGGTTGTAAGTAAAGGAATCGATGTTATCAAGCAGCAGAATGTCAGCCATCAGAAAGTCTCCTGAGCGTGGTGTGCGGTAGCGATAGCGCGCAGAACCGCGCGAGCTTTATTACGGGTTTCATCGGCTTCGGATTGCGGAACGGAATCCAGCACGACACCCGCGCCTGCCTGTACCGTTGCCACACCGTCCTCCACCCACGCAGAACGAATCACGATGCAGGTATCCAGATCGCCATGGGCGGTGAAATAACCCACCGCGCCGCCGTAACTACCGCGACGTGTGCCTTCCGCTTTGGCGATTAACTGCATTGCGCGCACTTTTGGCGCACCGCTCAAGGTGCCCATGTTCATGCAGGCGCGGTAGGCGTGCAGAACATCCAGATCCTGACGCAGCTCACCCACCACGCGTGAAACCAGGTGCATCACGTAGGAGTAGCGATCGACTTTGGTTAAATCAGCGACATAGCGGCTACCCGGTGTACAGATGCGCGCCAGATCATTACGCGCCAGATCCACCAGCATTAAGTGTTCTGACAGCTCTTTGTGGTCGGTACGCATCTCCAGTTCAATACGGCTGTCGAGATCGCGATCCAGTGAACCATCCGGACGGCGTCCACGCGGACGGGTACCGGCGATAGGGTAGATCTCAATCTGGCGGTTGCTGGCGTCGTATTTCAGCGAGCTTTCCGGTGAGGCACCGAACAGCGTGAAATCGTTATCCTGCATAAAGAACATGTACGGGCTGGGGTTGCTCTTTTTTAACACTTCGTAAGCCGCCAGCGGTGAAGGGCAAGGCAGGGTGAAGCGACGAGACGGTACTACCTGAAAAATCTCGCCCGCGCGAATCGCTTTTTGCATTTCGCGAACCACTGCGCCGTACTCTTCATCACTCTGGTTGCAGTCGCAGCGCATATGTTCAACTTTCTCCACCGGCAACGCCCCGGCCGGGTGATCCAGCTGCTGGCGCAGGGTGTCGATTCGCTGGAGCAGGCGGTCTTTTTCCTCTGCTGAAGGCGTAAACAGGCTTGCCTGGATACGGGTTTGCTGTTTCTGGTGGTCGATCACCAGTAAGGTTTCGGCGAGGTAAAAGCAGTAGTCCGGGCAACGGCGATCGTGCGTAAGCTGCGGTAAATCTTCAAAACCGGCTACCAGGTCATACGCGAACAAGCCGCCGAAGAACATGGCTTCGCGTTCATCGTAAGGGACGTCGACCAGGTTTTGTAATAAGCGAAAAGCATCAAACACAGAGAGCGAACAGAGGCGGGCGTCTTCATCCAGCAGGCTGCTGACCGGCGGGAATCGCAGCTCGCGCCCATCGGGCAGCAGGGTGTTTTCAACACCGGCTGGAAGGGCGTTATCCAGCAGCGCCAGGAGTGCTGCTCCATTTTCAGTTAATGCTGTAATGGTGACAGTGTCACCAAGCGCGGTGATACGCAATGCGCTATCAACCAACAGCAGGCTTTTTAAGTCACTTTTACTATCAATATCCGCTGATTCCAGCAGCAGGGTTGCCGGGCGGGCAGCGCATAATTGATGGAACAACGCCGTCGGGTTACTGCGGTAGCTGGCGTTGCTGGTCAGAAGTTCGAGTGCTGGTTTTTGCGTTTGCATAGTCGCTCTCATTATTTATTTTGTTCAAAAAAAAGCCCGCTGGGTGAGCGGGCCTGGTATCGGTATGCTGAATGCGCACGTGATCTCACAGCCCTTGTCAGGGAGTGCGCCACCAGCGAGTAACAGAGAAATGTGCATTCATGTTTGCGATACCTTGTCGTGTGAACTTGCGTACTAGTTAACTGGTTCAGGAAAAGAAAGTCAACCTCGAATTCAGAAAATATTCTCTGGACTGTATGATAGGCGACAAACCGACGTCCAGATGAATTAGCGGAGCCGCTTTGAGCGACACGAATTACGCCATTATTTACGATCTTCACAGCCATACGACGGCCTCTGACGGTCTGCTTTCCCCGGAACAACTGGTGCATCGCGCGGTAGAAATGCGCGTTGGCACGCTGGCGATAACCGACCACGATACCACCGATGCCATTCCTGCAGCCCGTGCGGAAATTGTCCGTGCCGGACTGGATTTGCAGCTTATCAGCGGTGTGGAGATCTCCACCGTCTGGGAAAACCACGAAATACATATTGTTGGTCTGAATATTGATATTGACCACCCGGCGCTGCGTACTTTTTTGCAGGCGCAATCTGAACGCCGGGTCCAGCGGGCGAAACTGATTGCTGAGCGTTTAGAAAAAGCGCACATTCCCGGTGCCTGGGAAGGCGCGCAACGGCTGGCGCAGGGGGCGAACGTAACGCGCGGACACTTTGCCCGTTTCCTGGTGGAACAGGGCAAAGCGAGCAATATTGCCGATGTGTTTAAAAAGTATCTGGCACGGGGCAAAACGGGATACGTTCCTCCCCAGTGGTGTACAATAGAACAAGCTATTGATGTGATTCATCATTCTGGCGGAACGGCGGTAATGGCCCACCCTGGTCGCTATAACCTTTCTGCTAAATGGCTGAAAAGGCTGCTGGCGTATTTTGCACAGTGCGGCGGTGAGGCGATGGAAGTCGCCCAATGCCAGCAGGCTCCCAACGAGCGAACGCAGCTCGCCGCGTATGCCCGTCAGTTTGGTTTACTGGCGTCGCAAGGTTCTGATTTCCATCAGCCTTGCCCATGGATTGAACTGGGGCGCAAACTCTGGCTTCCGGCCGGTGTTGAGGGCGTATGGCTGAAATGGGAGCAGCCGCAACAGAACAGAGAGAGGGAAGTATGAGTCAATTTTTTTATATTCATCCGGAAAACCCCCAGCCGCGGTTGATTAACCAGGCGGTAGAAATTGTGCGTAAAGGCGGCGTCATCGTGTACCCCACCGATTCCGGTTATGCGTTGGGCTGTAAAATAGAAGACAAAGGGGCGATGGAGCGTATTTGCCGCATTCGTCACCTGCCGGATGGCCACAACTTTACGCTGATGTGCCGCGATTTATCGGAGCTGTCGACGTATGCCTTTGTCGATAACGTGGCTTTTCGTCTGATTAAAAATAATACGCCCGGCAATTACACGTTTATCCTGAAAGGGACAAAAGAGGTGCCGCGTCGTTTATTGCAGGAAAAACGCAAAACGATTGGTCTGCGCGTACCCTCGAACCCGATTGCGCTGGCGCTGCTGGAAACGCTCAACGAACCGATGCTCTCCACCTCGTTAATGCTGCCGGGCAGTGATTTTACCGAATCTGATCCGGATGAAATTAAAGATCGGCTGGAAAAAGTGGTGGATTTAATTATCCACGGTGGCTATCTCGGCCAACAACCGACGACGGTGGTCGATTTAACGGAATCGACACCCGAGGTTATTCGCGAAGGGGTTGGCGACGTTAAGCCTTTCTTATAGTGGCGCAAGCCGCTATACTACGCGGCCATTTCAGCAGCGGCTTCGCCGACCTGATGACCCTATTCGACGCCTGTGAAGGCGACACCTGAAGGAAGCTCTATGAGCGAGAAACTACAGAAAGTGCTGGCGCGAGCTGGCCACGGTTCCCGCCGTGAAATCGAATCTATTATTGAGGCTGGCCGCGTAAGCGTGGACGGCAAAATCGCCACACTGGGCGATCGCGTGGAAGTGACGCCTGCGCTGAAAATCCGTATCGATGGCCACCTCATTTCGGTGAAAGAGTCCGTGGAGCAGATCTGCCGCGTGCTGGCGTACTACAAACCGGAAGGTGAACTCTGTACGCGTAACGATCCGGAAGGACGCCCGACAGTTTTTGATCGTCTACCGAAACTGCGCGGCGCGCGCTGGATCGCGGTAGGTCGCCTCGACGTTAATACCTGCGGTCTGTTGCTGTTTACCACCGATGGTGAACTGGCGAATCGACTGATGCACCCGAGCCGTGAAGTTGAGCGTGAATACGCGGTACGTGTTTTTGGCGAAGTTGATGACGCGAAGTTGCGCGATCTGTCGCGCGGTGTGCAGCTGGAAGATGGCCCGGCGGCGTTTAAAACCATCAAGTTCAGCGGTGGCGAAGGCATTAACCAGTGGTATAACGTCACCCTGACCGAAGGGCGCAACCGTGAAGTGCGTCGTCTGTGGGAAGCGGTTGGCGTACAGGTTAGCCGCCTGATCCGCGTACGTTACGGTGATATTCCGCTGCCAAAAGGTTTGCCTCGCGGTGGCTGGACGGAACTCGATCTGGCGCAAACTAACTACCTGCGTGAGCTGGTGGGGCTGGATGCGGAAACGCAATCCAAAGTGGCCGTGGAGAAAGATCGCCGTCGCATGAAAGCGAACCAGATCCGCCGCGCGGTGAAACGTCACAGCCAACCGGCTGGCAAGTCCGGTGGTGGTCGTCGTCCTGGCAGTTCGCGTAATAAAAACGACTGATCCTAATAAAGAATATGAGAAAGGGGCGAAAGCCCCTTTTTTGTTGTCACCCTTAAACCACCTCCTGGGGAGGTGGTGATTGATCCTGTAAGGCTATAGCCTGAAGAATGCCCATGCCGGAATATCTCCGCTTACTCACCACAAGTAAAAGGAGTCAAACCGACATGGGGCTTTACAGGAGTTCATCACATGTATATTGGCGTTGCAAATATCACATAGTCTGGACGCCAAAGTACCGTTTCAGGATCCTGAAAGATAAGTTGGGCAAGGAACTTTACAGGACAATCTACATTCTCTGCGGAATAAAGGATTGTGAGGTTCTGGAGCTAAATGTTCAGCCAGATCATGTACATCTGGTCGTAATAGTTCCGCCGAAAATCTCGATATCAACTCTGATGGGGCATCTGAAAGGCCGCAGCGCAATCAGACTCTACAATCGTTTCCCACATATACGAAAAAAGCTATGGGGTAGCCACTTTTGGTCACGTGGCTACTTTGTAGATACTGTCGGTGTGAACGAGGAAATTATCAGACGATATGTGAGGCATCAGGAGAAAACGGAACAAATACATGAACAGCAAATGGAATTGCTAGAGTAGTAAGCGGAAAGTGACAATAGCCCCCTTACAGGGGGCATTCTCAAAAGCCACCTTCTAAGAAGGTGGTCTTTTACTGCTCACCAAAGAACCATGTCAGTGGATGTGGAACTGATTTGGTTCAGCCCGACCGCTTGCGTGAAATCTCACGCGCTGTCTGTAGCTGCTTGCTAAGGTCTGCGGCCCGGTCTCCAGGGGCAAAAAAGCGCTGCCTGCAATGACGGCAGCCTTACGTTGCGTCAGTAATCGATACCTTGTTGCGCTTTCACGCCCGCTTCAAAAGCGTGTTTCACCGGTCTTAATTCGCTGACGGTATCCGCCAGGTCAAGAATATCGCGGTGGCAGCCGCGTCCGGTGATAATCACTGTCTGGTTTGCCGGGCGTTTGCGTAACGCGTCAAGTACCGTTTCCAGTGGCAGGTAATCATAGGCCACCATATAGGTCAGTTCATCCAGCAGCACCATATCCAGCGCGGGATCGGCCAGCATTCGTTCGGCATGTTGCCAGACCGCCAGACAGGCTGCGGTGTCGCTTTCGCGGTTTTGCGTGTCCCAGGTAAAACCGGTTGCCATCACCTGGAATTCCACGCCCAGCGGTTCCAGCAGGTTGCGTTCGCCATTCGGCCACGTCCCTTTGATAAACTGAATGGCGCCCACTTTTTTACCATGGCCGACTGCGCGTGTTGCTGTGCCGAATGCGGCGGTGGTTTTCCCTTTACCGTTTCCGGTAAAAACAATAATGATCCCGCGTTCATCCTGTGCGGCAGCGACGCGCGCATCGACACGCTCTTTCACGCGCTGCTGGCGTTGCTGATATCGTTCTTCGCTCATTGTGAAATTCCTGGTTTGCGACCCGGCTGGGCATCAAAACTCATACCGGTTTTACGGCGGCTGTCATCGCCCATCAGCCACAGATAAAGCGGCATAATATCGGCGGGGGTTTTCAGTTTGTCTGGATCTTCGGTCGGAAAGGCGCTGGCACGCATTTTGGTGCGCGTACCGCCTGGGTTAATACAGTTGACCCGCACCCGGTTTTGATACTCTTCGGCCAGCACCTGCATCATCCCTTCGGTGGCAAATTTCGACACAGCATAAGCGCCCCAGTTAGCACGTCCCTGGCGGCCAACGCTCGAGGAGGTGAAAACCAGAGAGCCGCAGTCCGATTTAAGTAATAAAGGAAGAAGCGCCTGGGTGAGATAAAAGGTGGCGTTCACGTTGACCTGCATCACCTCGTTCCAGACTGCCGGAACCTGCTCGATCATTGGCGATACATCCCCGAGTAAACCGGCATTGTGCAATACACCATCCAGACGCGGCACGGTGGCCGCAATGGTATCAGCCAGTTGCTGGCACATTTCCGGGGTGCAGCTTGCCATATCGAGGGTAAACCACTGCGCTTGCTGGCCTTCTTGTTCAATATCGCGCGCAACCTGCTGTAATTTTGCGTCGTCTCGGCCCAGCAGAATGAGGCTCGCGCCGTAGCGGGCGTAGGTCAGCGCCGCTTCTTTGCCGATGCCGTCGCTGGCACCGGTCACCAGAATGATGCGATCGTTTAACAAATCGCGTTGTGGCTGATAATGCACACTCTCTCCTCAGGCCGGAGCCTGTTATCGCCTTCACATGTTGGCTTTATGCCTTAAACAGAGGGCTATTTCAATCAGCCTGCGGGAAGGTTGCGCAACCTTTACGAAAAAATTCAGCAACATGGCACATTGTACCAATGGCTTACGCGAGACGTGCCAGCATCGCTCATGTACACTGGTGCGATTGTCGAGTGGTGTAATCGAGGTGGTATGCATGGAATTACTGTCTGAGTATGGCCTGTTTCTGGCCAAAATCGCGACTGTCGTCGTGGCGATTGCTGTTGTGGCCGTGCTGATTGTTAATTTGACACAGCGCAAACGCCAGCGGGGAGAACTGAAAATCACCCGTTTGAGTGAGCAATATAAAGAGATGCAGGAGGAGATGTCGGTCTCCTTGCTGGATGATCACCAACAGAAACGTTGGCACAAAGCGCAGAAGAAAAAACTGAAGCTGGAAGCGAAAGCGGCAAAAGCGAAGGCGAAGGCCGGCGAACAGCAAGACAAAGGCGCGCCGCGTGCCTATGTGCTCGATTTCAAAGGCAGTATGGACGCGGGCGAAGTCAACGCATTGCGTGAAGAGATTACGGCAGTGCTGGCGGTGGCAACGCCGCAGGATCAAGTCGTTGTGCGCCTGGAAAGCCCGGGAGGCGTGGTGCATGGCTACGGTCTTGCCGCTTCCCAGTTACAACGTTTGCGCGACAAGCATATCCCGTTGACCATCGCCGTCGACAAAGTGGCTGCCAGTGGCGGCTATATGATGGCCTGCGTGGCCGATAAAATTGTTGCGGCACCGTTCGCGATCATCGGCTCTATCGGCGTGGTAGCGCAGATCCCCAACTTTAACCGCTTCCTCAAAGGCAAAGAGATCGACATTGAGCTGCACACGGCGGGTCAGTTCAAACGTACGCTGACACTGCTTGGTGAAAACACGGAAGAAGGGCGGCAGAAATTTCGCGAGAGCCTGAACGAAACTCACGATCTGTTTAAAGGTTTTGTTCACCAGATGCGGCCAGAACTGGACATTGAAAGCGTGGCGACGGGGGAGCACTGGTACGGCTCCCAGGCGCTTGATAAGGGACTGATCGACGCCATTGGCACCAGCGATGATCTGCTGCTGGGGCTTATCGAAGATCACGAAGTGATTGGTGTGCGCTATCAGCAGCGTAAAAAGCTGATGGAGCGTTTTACGGGCAGTGCGATGGAGAGCATCGATCATTTGCTGATGCGCTGGTGGCAGCGCGGGCAAAAACCGATGATGTAAAAACGCGAGGCTTCGGCCTCGCGTTTTCTTTTAGTCAATCAGATGATATTTTTCAGAAAGCTCATGCGCTAAGTATTTGAACATGTTGAATACCGCTGTACTTTTCGCCGTCGGTAAGCCTTGCTCATCAAGAAAATACTCGCCGCTGAAAACCAGTACGCCGTTACGCTGGCTGACGCCGGTCGCGACGATACCGGATAGCGTGTCGTCATGCTCACTGATCATTTTATTAGCCAGTTCAAGCAGAGACTGGCGATTGATTGGCTGAGATGTCTCTTGCATTTTTCTACTCCTCAAAAAATTTCGTCAGTTTACCGCTGGCCCGGTTCCCGGGCAAATTTTCCCTGTTTTTGCAAGGGCTTTGCCTGGGCGTTGTGCTGGCGTGATCCGCTTTTGCATGCTAATAAAGTTGCGTAACAAATTTTATCAGGTACAGTGTGACGCTTTCGTCAATCTGGCAACAGATTTGCTTGACATTCGACCGTTATATCGTTGTGCTACTCCGCCCTTGCGCGAAAAAGCCTGTAAACTCAGTCACCTGAACGCTCCGTTTTACGCGCTTTGTTAAAAAAAGGGTTGATATCCATTGACGCCGCCGCAATATTGAATGCTCGTCGCCGGTGGGTCTGAAGCGACATGCGACGAATTTCTGGAAGAATTTAATTAGGTAAAGGTGAATATGGGTAAAGCTCTCGTTATCGTTGAGTCCCCGGCAAAAGCCAAAACGATCAATAAATATCTGGGTAATGACTATGTGGTTAAATCCAGCGTTGGTCATATCCGTGATTTGCCGACCAGTGGCTCAGCACCCAAAAAGAGCGCAGACTCAGCCTCCGCCAAAACGGCTAAGAAGCCTAAAAAGGATGAACGCGGCGCTCTTGTCAATCGCATGGGGATCGACCCATGGCACAACTGGGATGCACATTATGAAGTGCTGCCCGGTAAAGAGAAGGTGGTTTCCGAGCTGAAATCGCTGGCGGAAAAAGCCGACCACATCTATCTCGCAACCGACCTTGACCGCGAAGGGGAAGCCATTGCGTGGCACCTGCGGGAAGTGATCGGTGGCGACGAGAAACGCTACAGCCGTGTCGTGTTTAACGAAATTACCAAGAATGCGATTCGTCAGGCCTTCGAAACGCCGGGCGAACTGAATATTGACCGTGTGAATGCTCAACAGGCGCGCCGTTTTATGGACCGCGTGGTGGGCTACATGGTGTCTCCACTGCTGTGGAAGAAAATTGCCCGCGGCCTCTCCGCCGGTCGCGTACAGTCGGTCGCAGTGCGATTGGTTGTTGAGCGCGAACGCGAAATTAAAGCGTTTGTGCCGGAAGAGTTCTGGGAGATCGACGCTGCTACAGCGACGCCTGGTGGCGATACGCTGCCGCTGCAGGTGACACATGAAGGTGATAAAGCCTTCCGTCCGGTTAATCGTGAGCAAACCATGGCGGCGGTCAGCCTGCTGGAAAAAGCGCGTTATACGGTGCTGGAGCGGGAAGATAAGCCGACCAGCAGCAAACCGGGTGCACCATTTATTACCTCTACGCTGCAACAGGCCGCCAGTACGCGTCTGGGTTTTGGCGTGAAGAAAACCATGATGATGGCGCAGCGCCTGTATGAAGCCGGCTACATCACTTATATGCGTACCGACTCGACAAACCTGAGCCAGGACGCCGTGTCGATGGTGCGCAGCTACATTGCTGATAACTTTGGTAAAAAATACCTGCCGGAAAACGCTAATCAGTACGCCAGCAAAGAGAACTCTCAGGAGGCGCACGAAGCTATTCGTCCTTCCGATGTCGCGGTGTTAGCTGAATCGTTAAAAGACATGGAAGCCGACGCGCAGAAGCTTTATCAGCTGATCTGGCGCCAGTTTGTTGCCTGTCAGATGACCCCTGCTCAGTATGATTCCACCACGCTGACGGTGGGCGCAGGCGATTTCCGTCTTAAAGCCCGTGGTCGCATCCTGCGTTTCGATGGCTGGACAAAAGTGATGCCCGCGCTGCGCAAAGGTGATGAGGATCGTACGTTGCCTGCGGTGAATAAAGGCGATGTTCTTTCGCTTGTAGAGTTAACGCCGGCACAACACTTTACCAAGCCACCTGCGCGTTTTAGCGAAGCTTCGCTGGTAAAAGAGCTGGAAAAACGCGGCATCGGCCGCCCGTCTACCTATGCGTCGATCATCTCGACCATTCAGGACAGGGGGTATGTGCGTGTTGAAAGTCGCCGTTTTTATGCGGAAAAAATGGGTGAAATTGTTACCGATCGTCTGGAAGAGAATTTCCGCGAGCTGATGAACTACGATTTTACCGCACAGATGGAAGACAGCCTCGACCGCGTGGCGAACCACGAAGCGGAATGGCGCAAGGTGCTGGACAGCTTCTTTGGCGATTTCTCTCGCCAGCTGGAGCAAGCTGAACAGGATCCTGAAGCGGGCGGTATGCGTCCGAATCAGATGGTACTGACCAGCATCGACTGCCCGACATGTGGGCGTAAAATGGGCATTCGTACCGCCAGTACCGGAGTTTTCCTTGGCTGTTCCGGCTATGCGTTACCGCCGAAAGAGCGCTGCAAAACCACCATTAACCTGGTGCCGGAAAACGAAGTGCTCAATGTGCTGGAAGGCGAAGACGCGGAAACCAACGCGCTGCGCGCCAAACGTCGTTGCCAGAAATGTGGTACGGCGATGGACAGCTATCTGATCGATCCGAAGCGTAAACTGCATGTCTGTGGGAATAACCCAACCTGCGATGGCTACGAGATCGAAGAGGGTGAATTCCGCATCAAAGGGTATGACGGCCCAATCGTTGAGTGTGAAAAATGCGGTTCTGAAATGCACCTGAAAATGGGGCGTTTTGGTAAGTACATGGCTTGCACCAACGACGAGTGTAAAAACACGCGTAAGATCCTGCGTAACGGTGAAGTTGCACCGCCGAAGGAGGATCCGGTACCGTTGCCGGAGTTGCCGTGCGAAAAATCGGATGCCTATTTTGTTCTGCGTGATGGCGCAGCCGGGGTGTTCCTCGCGGCGAATACCTTCCCGAAATCTCGCGAAACACGTGCACCGCTGGTAGAAGAACTGTACCGCTTCCGTGACCGTCTGCCGGAAAAACTGCGCTATCTTGCGGACGCCCCGCAGGAAGATCCGCAGGGCAATAAAACCATTGTGCGTTTTAGCCGCAAGACCAGGCAGCAATATGTGGCTTCGGAAAAAGACGGGAAAGCGACCGGATGGTCAGCGTTTTATATCGATAATAAATGGACTGAAGCTAAAAAGTAGTTTTTTCAGCCATCTACCTTCAGGGGCCGGTTTTCCGGCCCTTTTTATTTGCGCGTTATTATTCTTTGTTCGCTGCTATACACGGAAGCTATAAATGATATAGTTGTTATAGCTAACCGCTTTTTTATTATCAAATCGTATTAAGCGATAACCCCGTTTGCGTACTTCGGATGGTCTGTTATGAAACTACAGCAGCTTCGTTATATCGTCGAGGTGGTGAATCACAACCTCAACGTCTCTTCCACGGCGGAAGGGCTCTATACCTCTCAGCCTGGCATCAGTAAACAAGTCCGCATGCTGGAAGATGAGCTCGGCATACAAATCTTCGCCCGCAGCGGCAAACATCTCACTCAGGTGACGCCCGCCGGGCAGGAAATCATCCGCATTGCGCGTGAAGTATTGTCCAAAGTTGACGCAATTAAATCGGTGGCGGGGGAACACACCTGGCCGGATAAGGGCTCGCTGTATGTAGCTACCACGCATACCCAGGCGCGGTATGCCCTGCCGAATGTGATTAAAGGGTTTATCGAACGCTATCCGCGCGTTTCATTGCACATGCACCAGGGATCGCCAACGCAGATTGCAGAAGCGGTTTCTAAAGGCAATGCTGATTTCGCCATCGCCACTGAAGCGCTGCATCTTTACGATGATTTGGTGATGTTACCGTGCTACCACTGGAATCGCTCGATCGTGGTGACACCCGATCATCCGCTGGCGTCTAAGCAGTCCGTCAGTATTGATGAGCTGGCGCAATATC
This sequence comes from Enterobacter sp. R4-368, assembly GCF_000410515.1. Lineage (NCBI taxonomy): Bacteria > Pseudomonadati > Pseudomonadota > Gammaproteobacteria > Enterobacterales > Enterobacteriaceae > Enterobacter > Enterobacter sp. R4-368. The sequence goes on from NC_021500.1 coordinate 259,918, forward strand.
CACTGGTGACTTACACCTTTGGCTTCACCGGACGTTCAGAGCTCGACACGGCGTTTAATCGAGCAGGATTGACGCCACGAATCGTTTTCACCGCGACAGATGCAGACGTTATCAAAACGTATGTCAGACTCGGGCTGGGAGTAGGGGTTATTGCCAGCATGGCGGTGGATCCGATTTCCGATCCGGACCTTGTTAAACTGGATGCTCACGAAATCTTCAGCCACAGCACCACAAAAATAGGTTTCCGTCGCAGCACGTTCCTGCGCAGCTATATGTATGATTTTATTCAGCGCTTCGCGCCACATTTAACGCGCGATGTGGTCGATGCCGCCGTGGCGTTGCGTTCTAATGAAGATATAGAAGCGATGTTTAAAGATATTAAGTTGCCGCAGAAATAATGCCGTAGGGTATCTTATCGCCCGAAAAGATACCCATAATGTCTCCTAAAGCCAAATTAGAATTATCTTCATCTTTGATACAATCACCTTCCCGGGTGATTGCCTTCACAATTTTAAACCCGACACTGTCACTATTTAGCGACAAAAATAGAAACTAAATTGCCGCTCTGCAAATTTATTACTTCAATAATTTATTTCGGGTCAAAAGATTAAATATTTCTTTGGAATTGGTGAGTAAATTCACTGGATTTTCGGCTAAAGTTCTTTTAGGATTTGTCTCATCTCATGATTAATTACACCGATTGTTGGTACCCAAAATGATAAGTGATGTCGATTGTACGAGGTTAGCAATGCCATCAGGAAGTGAAGAGCCGCAAAGGGACCCTGAGCTTAAGCGTAAAGCCTGGCTGGCGGTATTTCTTGGCTCTGCCGTGTTTTGGGCAGTCGTCGCGTTATTGATCTGGAAATTCTGGGGTTAAAATGGCTATAGCGGGTCGATTCGAACCGGTTAAGCAAGTATGTCAACTGCATGACACACCAGCTAAAGCGAAAAAGAAACCTGTGACCTCTATTCCGGCTTCCTGGAAGCTGACGCCGCAGCAACAAGCTTTTATTGATGCCTTCTCTGAAGACGACATCAAAAAACAATAAAAATATCATCAGAATAAACGTGGGAAATTATCCCGGCTATTCATTGATGCGTTCTTTTGTACTCTTTAATTAATACACGGCATAAATGAATTGAGTAATGACTCAGTTTTAATGAATAGATTTTCTGGTAATAAATTTATGAGTAATGATTGCGGAATGAAATACTGGTCGTGGTTAGCTGCTTTTTCTGTTTCCATTCTTTTCTGGGGACAGATTGTCTGGGCTGCCCTTCGCTAATGAATTGAAAAACCTCGCATCAGCGAGGTTTTTTTATTTCCCTTCTCCTGAAAGATTTTCCCTTTTGTAGCAATTTTGGTTGTTATCAAAACGTTACGATATGTTTGTGTTATCTTTAATACAGACCCTGAAGAGCATCAGGGTAAGCAATCCCTGTCATTAAGGAGGAGCACATGTCGTCAACCCTACGCGAAGCCAGTAAGGACACGTTGCAGGCAGAGAACAAAACTTATCACTACTACAGCTTGCCGCTGGCCGCTAAACAACTTGGGGATATCGCACGGTTACCCAAGTCGCTAAAAGTTTTACTCGAAAATCTCCTGCGCTGGCAGGACGAAGAATCTGTCACTGAAGAAGATATCCGTGCTCTGGCCGGTTGGCTCGACAATGCGCACGCCGATCGCGAAATCGCTTATCGCCCTGCAAGGGTCCTGATGCAGGACTTTACCGGTGTTCCCGCCGTCGTTGACTTAGCGGCGATGCGTGAAGCGGTGAAACGTCTTGGTGGCGATACCGCTAAAGTGAACCCGCTATCCCCGGTCGATCTGGTGATTGACCACTCTGTGACCGTTGATCACTTCGGTGATGATGACGCCTTCGAAGAGAACGTCCGTCTTGAAATGGAACGTAACCATGAGCGTTATGCTTTCCTGCGCTGGGGCCAGCAGGCGTTTAGCCGTTTCAGCGTGGTGCCGCCGGGAACAGGAATATGCCACCAGGTAAATCTCGAATACCTCGGCAAAGCGGTCTGGAGCGAATTGCAGGGCAAAGAGTGGGTTGCCTATCCTGACACGCTTGTCGGCACTGACTCTCACACCACCATGATTAATGGCCTCGGTGTATTGGGCTGGGGCGTGGGCGGGATTGAAGCCGAAGCGGCGATGCTCGGGCAGCCGGTCTCTATGCTGATCCCTGATGTTGTCGGTTTTAAACTGAGCGGTAAATTGCGGGAAGGGATCACGGCAACCGATCTGGTGCTGACGGTCACGCAAATGCTGCGCAAACACGGCGTTGTCGGTAAATTTGTTGAGTTTTACGGCGATGGCCTTGATTCGCTGCCGCTTGCCGACCGCGCCACCATTGCCAATATGGCCCCGGAATATGGCGCAACCTGCGGCTTTTTCCCTATCGATGGCGTGACGCTCGATTATATGCGCCTGAGTGGCCGTAGCGAAGAGCAAGTCGCGTTGGTGGAGGCTTATGCGAAAGCTCAAGGTATGTGGCGTAACCCGGGCGATGAACCCGTCTTTACCAGCACACTTGAACTGAACATGCACGACGTCGAAGCGAGCCTCGCCGGGCCAAAACGCCCTCAGGATCGGGTCGCGCTGAGCGATGTGCCTAAAGCCTTTGCAGCCAGCTCAGAACTTGAACTGAACACGGCGCAGAAAGATCGCAAACCGGTCGAGTACGTGCTGAACGGGCAGAAATATGCATTGCCGGACGGTGCGGTAGTGATTTCTGCGATCACTTCTTGTACTAACACATCAAACCCCAGTGTGTTGATGGCCGCCGGGCTGCTGGCCAAAAAAGCGGTCACCGCCGGGCTCAAACGTCAGCCATGGGTGAAAGCATCGCTGGCGCCTGGTTCGAAAGTGGTTTCTGACTATCTGGCGCAGGCGCGATTAACGCCTTACCTGGATGAACTGGGTTTTAACCTTGTCGGTTACGGTTGTACTACCTGTATCGGTAACTCTGGACCGTTACCTGAGCCTATTGAACAGGCGATCCGTGAAGGCGATCTTACCGTTGGTGCGGTGCTTTCAGGCAACCGCAATTTCGAAGGACGTATTCACCCCCTGGTAAAAACGAACTGGCTTGCTTCACCGCCGCTGGTGGTGGCTTATGCGCTGGCGGGCAATATGAATATCAACCTCGCCACTGACCCGCTCGGTCATGACCGGAAGGGCGATCCGGTCTATTTGAAAGATATCTGGCCAACAAGTAGTGAGATCGCCCGTGCGGTTGAGCAAGTCTCAACTGAAATGTTCCGCAAGGAGTATGCCGAGGTGTTTGAAGGCACGCCGGAGTGGAAGGCGATTGAGGTTGAGCACTCCGATACGTATAGCTGGCAGAATGACTCGACTTACATCCGGTTATCGCCATTCTTTGAAGATATGCAGGCGCAGCCAAAACCGGTGGAAGATATTCATGGGGCGCGGATCCTGGCGATGCTGGGTGATTCGGTCACGACCGACCATATTTCGCCAGCAGGCAGTATCAAAGCGGACAGTCCGGCGGGCCGGTATCTGCAAAGCCATGGCGTCGAGCGCCGGGATTTTAACTCCTATGGTTCGCGACGTGGCAATCATGAAGTAATGATGCGCGGGACATTCGCCAATATCCGTATTCGCAACGAAATGGTGCCGGGCGTTGAAGGCGGCATGACGCGTCATCTGCCGGGCAGCGAAGTGGTCTCTATTTATGATGCCGCGGTACGCTACCAGCAAGAGGGTACGCCGCTGGCGGTGATTGCCGGCAAAGAGTATGGTTCAGGCTCCAGCCGCGACTGGGCGGCAAAAGGGCCGCGCTTGTTGGGAGTTCGGGTGGTAATTGCTGAATCTTTCGAGCGTATTCACCGTTCCAACCTGATTGGTATGGGGATCCTGCCGCTTGAGTTCCCACAAGGCGTGACGCGAAAAACGCTGGCTTTGACGGGGGAGGAAAAGCTGGACGTTGTCGATCTGCAAAATATCACGCCCGGTGGAACCTTATCGGTGACATTAACCCGCGCCGATGGCAAGCAGGAGACGCTGGCGTGCCGCTGTCGCATTGATACCTCGACAGAGCTGACCTATTACCGCAACGATGGCATTCTGCATTACGTGATCCGTAATATGTTGAATTAAAACAAAGGCCTGCATCTGCAGGCCTGTTTCATCACCGATGGGGCGCTTATTTCAGCAGGTGCCCCATTTTTTCTGCTTTGGTATCGAGATAGTGCGCGTTTTTCGGGTTACGCCCGACGATCAGCGGTACGCGTTCTACAATATTGATTCCTGCCTCGGTAAGGATCTCAACTTTTTTTGGATTATTGGTCAGCAGACGAACTTCGTCTACCGCCAGCAATTTAAACATATCCGCGCAAAGCGTGAAGTCGCGCTCATCGGCAGCAAAACCCAACTGATGGTTCGCTTCAACGGTGTCATAGCCCTGATCCTGCAACGCATACGCGCGAATTTTATTCAGCAAACCGATGTTACGGCCTTCCTGGCGATGATAAAGCAGTACGCCGCGTCCTTCTTCTGCAATGTGATTGAGCGCCGCTTCAAGCTGAAAACCGCAATCACAGCGCAGGCTGAACAAGGCATCGCCGGTCAGACACTCGGAGTGAACGCGCGCAAGGACGGGCAGTTGCCCGGAAATATCACCGAAAACAAGAGCGACATGATCCTGCCCGGTTGCCAGTTCTTCAAAACCCACCATCAGGAAGTCGCCCCATGGGGTTGGCAGTTTGGCTTCTGCCACACGTTTAAGTTGCATGTGAATCTCCGGATTTTTAGTGGTGCACTGCGCACCTTTAGCCTGTTGGCCTTCTGTATAACCTCATTTTGCCACAATGCATTACGCATCGCCTACAGATGACCCACGCATTGCCGTTTAAACGCACAAATGCGTAGGTTTCAGCGGAAATGTTATTTTTCAGTTATATTGGTTCGCGAAATCAGAAGGAGAAAAGATGCTTTCCATTGCAATGCGAACAACAGCAGGTGCGGCGATTTTATTGATAATGCCGCTGATAATGTGGATTTCCGGCTGGAACTGGGAGCCGGGGCAAACCCGCTGGTGGCTGCATTTTTTATACTGGTTAACAGAAACCGTTACCCAACCGTGGGGAATTATCACGCATGTCGTGTTGTGCGCGTGGTTTCTCTGGTGCCTGCGTTTTCGCCTCAAGGCTGCGGTGATGCTGTTCGTTATTCTTGGCTGCGCGATTCTGGCAGGACAGGGGGTTAAATCTTTTGTCAAAGAGCGTGTGCAGGAGCCGCGACCTTTCGTCCTGTGGCTGGAAAAAACGCACGATGTTCAGGCCGAACAGTTCTACACTTTGAAACGTAAGGACCGGGGAGAGTTAGTGAAAAAACAGCTCTCCAGCCAGCATGATATTCCTGGGTTTTTACGTAAACACTGGCAAAAAGAGACGGGTTTCGCATTTCCCTCCGGACATACCATGTTTGCCGCAAGTTGGGCATTATTAGCCGTGGGGCTGCTGTGGCCACGCAGACGCACATGGACGATTGCTGTGCTGCTTGTGTGGGCGACAGGCGTGATGGGGAGCCGGCTGCTGTTAGGCATGCACTGGCCGCGCGATTTGGTGGTTGCGACGTTGATATCCTGGCTGCTTGTGACGCTGGCGACCTGGCTTGCCCAGCGTATTTGCGGCCCGCTCACGCCGCCTGCGGAAGAAGTACCGGAAATTATTGCTCGCGATCAAGAGGGTTGATTTCCGCTGTTTCGCCCGCAAATCAGAATTTAACATCATGCATTTCCATTTCGCGCCGGGCGCTAAAATGGTAGTTTATAGGGCTGAATGCAGTCGTTGCATATAAATTCATCGCTCGGCAGCACATAACGGGACGTAATGTGAAATATTTACTCATTTTCTTACTGGTGTTAGCGATTTTTGTTGTGTCTATTACCCTTGGCGCGCAAAACGATCAGCAAGTCACATTCAACTATTTGCTCGCACAGGGTGAATACAGGATTTCCACGCTGCTGGCCGTGCTGTTTGCTGCTGGTTTTATTATCGGCTGGCTGATTTGTGGCCTTTTCTGGCTACGCGTTCGCGTTTCTCTGGCGCGCGCCGAACGTAAAATCAAACGTCTTGAGCACCAGCTTACTCCTGCCACAACTGTTACGGTTGCAACCGGCGCAACGGCAGTGAAGGAATAATATTTTATGCTGGAGTTGTTGTTTCTGTTGTTACCTGTCGCGGCTGCCTATGGCTGGTATATGGGGCGCAGAAATGCTCAACAGACGAAACAGGATGAGGCTAACCGGCTGTCACGTGAATACGTCGCCGGGGTTAACCTTTTACTGAGTAATCAGCAAGATAAAGCGGTTGATCTGTTCCTCGATATGTTGAAAGAGGACACCGGGACCGTTGAAGCGCACCTCACTCTCGGCAACCTTTTCCGCTCGCGCGGTGAGGTTGACCGTGCAATCCGTATTCATCAGACATTGATGGAAAGCGCGTCCCTCTCGTACGACCAGCGCCTGCTGGCGGTGCAGCAACTTGGCCGCGACTACATGGCAGCCGGCATGTACGATCGCGCGGAAGATATGTTTAACCAATTGGTGGATGAAACCGATTTTCGGATCGGTGCGCTCCAGCAATTGCTGCAAATTTATCAGGCGACCAGTGAGTGGCAAAAAGCCATCGATGTCGCTGAGCGGCTAGTGAAACTCGGCAAAGATAAGCAGCGGGGCGAAATCGCGCATTTCTACTGTGAGCTGGCGTTGCAGCAGATGGGCAACGAAGAGATGGGGCGGGCGATGGCATTGCTGAAAAAAGGCGCTGCCGCCGATCGTGACAGCCCGCGCGTCTCTATCATGATGGGCCGTGTGTTTATGGCCGATGGCGATTATGCAAAAGCGGTGGAAAGCCTGTTACGCGTTATCGATCAGGATAAAGAACTCGTCAGCGAAACGCTGGAAATGCTGCAAACCTGCTATCAGCAATTGGGTAAAAATGACGAATGGGCAGCATTTTTACAGCGTTGCGTGGAAGAGAACACCGGTGCGACTGCCGAATTGATGTTGGCAGATATTATGGAGCGCCGCGATGGGCCTGACGCGGCGCAGAGTTATGTTACGCGACAACTGCAGCGGCATCCCACCATGCGCGTTTTCCATAAGCTAATGGATTACCACCTCAACGAAGCCGAAGAGGGGCGCGCCAAAGAGAGCCTGATGGTGCTGCGTGAAATGGTGGGCGAGCAGGTGCGTAGTAAACCCCGTTATCGCTGCCATAAATGTGGATTCACCGCGTTTACCATGTACTGGCATTGTCCGTCTTGCCGGGCGTGGTCGACCGTTAAACCGATTCGCGGCCTGGATGGCCAGTAATTTTTAAAAACATCATCATTAGTTACAACATACTAATGATGTTTTTTTGACTATGCAGCATCTGCGCTGGTCTTCGCTTAGCAGCAAAAAAATCGAACCTGTTATTTCTACGCACTCGCGGGTAGAATGCTCGCCGTTTATTCTTCTCGCGCCTGAGCGGGTGCCCTCATTTCAGAAGGTCTGATCATGACGTCTACTGTTTTATCGACTTCCCGCACCGTTACTGCTTCCCCGATTGTAGTAGCACTTGATTACGATAACCGCGACACGGCCATGGCGTTTGTTGACCGTATCGATCCGCGTGACTGCCGCCTGAAAGTTGGCAAAGAGATGTTCACCTTATTCGGCCCGCAGCTGGTGCGCGATCTGCAACAGCGCGGTTTCGATATTTTTCTCGATTTGAAATTCCATGACATTCCCAACACGACAGCGCATGCGGTGAAAGCGGCGGCAGATTTAGGTGTCTGGATGGTGAATGTGCATGCTTCTGGCGGCGCGCGGATGATGACGGCTGCGAAAGAGGCGATGCTCGCATTTGGCAAAGATGCGCCGTTACTGATTGCCGTCACCGTATTGACCAGCATGGAAGCGAGTGATTTACAGGATCTTGGCATCAACGCATCGCCTGCAGAGCATGCGGAGCACCTGGCTCGTCTTACGCAGCAATGTGGCCTTGATGGCGTTGTTTGCTCCGCCCAGGAAGCTGTCCGTTTTAAAAACGCATTAGGCAAAGCATTCAAACTGGTCACGCCGGGCATTCGCCCGGTCGGCAGCGAATCTGGCGATCAGCGTCGCATCATGACGCCGGAACAGGCGCTTGCGGCAGGCGTAGACTATATGGTGATTGGCCGTCCGGTTACGCAGTCTGCCGACCCGGCGAAAACCCTTAAAGCAATTAATGCATCGCTGGGTATGGGGGAATAATGAAAGACGACAACAGCCGTCTGGTCTACTCGACCGAAACCGGGCGCATTGACGAGCCAAAAGAGCAACATACACGTCCGAAAGGTGATGGTGTTGTACGTATCCAGCGCCAGACCAGCGGCCGCAAAGGCAAAGGCGTGTGCCTGATAACCGGCATTGATGAAGATGATGAAGCACTGGCTAAGCTGGCCGCAGAATTAAAGAAAAAATGCGGCTGCGGTGGTTCGGTGAAAGAGGGCGTCATTGAGATCCAGGGCGACAAACGTGATTTACTCAAATCATTGCTGGAAGCCAAAGGGATGAAAGTGAAATTAGCGGGTGGTTAAACCTGAATACAGAAAGGCCGCGGTTATTACCGCGGCCTTATTATTTACACTGTGAAACGTAGACCTGAAAAAGAAAGTATTATTTTTTATTGTCGCCGTTTAAATGACCAATTACTTACCAACCTGGTGACCGATGATACCGCCGACAGCTGCACCACCCAGCGTACCGAGCGTGCTACCATCCGTCAGCACAGCACCACCAAGCGCACCCGCACCCGCACCGATTGCGGTATTACGATCGCGTTTAGACCAGTGACCACAAGCGCTCAGAGACATTGCCAGGGTAACTGCCAGTACTGCTGCGGCCATTTTTTTGCTTGTTAACATCATCATACTTTCTCCTGAATAATCGATTCACGGAAGAATGTTCTCTTTAAGTATAGTGCCTGTGAGCGGACCTAAAGATTCCCCGTGAAACCTTGCTGCGCAGGTGTAATTCAATCACGTCAGTGATAGTCACTTCCTGTTATATCGCTAATAATAATTTTACGCGCAGACCGGTAACAAGACAGGTAAATAGTCTTAATCGAAACGTCAGAATAGTCTCAGATATGAGGGAGATAGCCCGCGCCGGCGGGCTAACAGGATTAGCGAAACCCGCCAGTGTTAACGATATCGACAATCAGGCCTTTTTGCTGCAGTTGAAGATGTGCTTCCGGCTTAAGGGCTGAATCGGTGATCACCCGCTGAAATCGTTCATCGGGGCCAAGCGTATAAGGATGGACTACGCCAAACTTGGAGCTATCGGTGAGCACAATCGCTTCGCTGCCTTTTTCCAGCACAGCATTGACCACGTCAGTACGCATCATGTCGCGCCCGGTAAAACCCGTTTCCGGTTGCCAGCCATCGATCCCGATAAAAGCTTTGCTGAAATGCACCTGCTGAATGTACTGGCGCGTCAGCGGGCCGACCATGCTTTCACTCTTTTTCTGATAAATGCCGCCAAGCAGGATCACTTCACATAACGCTTCTTTAAGCAGATGAGCTATATAGCTGCTCACAGTGATAATGGTGATATCACGCTGTTCGCCCAGTTTACGGGCGAGGAGGGCGTTACTGCTGCCATTTTCAATAAACACGGTTTCACCTGAACTCACCAGCGATGCTGCAAAATCAGCCAAATCACGCTTCACGGTGTAGTTGTTCATCATGCGTGTTTCTACATCGTCACTGTCCAGCGGCACAGCAAAACCATGCGTACGGCGCAAATAGCTTTGTTTTTCGAGCGTATTCAGATCCTGACGAATCGTGACTTCAGATACCCCGGTCATACGCGCGAGGTCTGTAACACTCATTTGGCCCTTGTCGATGACCGTCTGCAAAATAAGTTGTTGTCGGGAATTCATAGCCACATATTTCGAATAATGGTTTGAAGAAAGGGAATCGCCAGTACGCGCGTCGCATTCCCGGCTGCCGCGTCATGGCGAAAATAAGGGTAGTTAAATTTCCCAGGGTGTTTTCGGCGCACCAGAAGAGGCCGCTTTATCGTTGTTATCGAGATCCAATAATTCCGCCTTCAAAATTTCCAGGTTACGAATGGCGGATTGGTAATCCCCCGCAACCAGAATATCCAGAACGGTATCTATCCGGCCGGCAAGGTGTTTCACGTCGATGTCTGCCATACCTTCACCTTTATGTCGAAAAACGAATGAATTCAATGATGCAGAAAACAGTTTAAAAAGAGAAGGAAAAAAAGGAAATCTCAAAAACTTATAAGCGCCAATTATATATTCATTACGCAACAAAGAGCTGGCTCTGGCGGTGGATTAGTCTTGCAGTGCGCGCAATGCGCTTTTATTACCGGAGGATAAAGCAATGACGATTATCAACCAGACCACCTGCAAACTGTTTACTGACGAAGAACGCTTTACGCAGCTTTCTGGCTATTACGAGGAGGAGCGCCGTACCGTGTGGATGATGCTGCGCGCCAGGCCAAGACCTTGCTTCAACCATGCGTTAATTGAGGAGATCATGAATATTTCCTGGCTTGTCCGACAAGCGGGATTTGCCGTTGATTTTTGGGTAACCGGATCGTTAGTCCCCGGCATGTTCAACACCGGCGGCGATCTACAATTTTTTGTTGATTGTATCAAGAATGGTCGACGCGAAGCCCTGCGCGCCTATGCCCGCGCCTGCGTGGATTGCGTTCACGCCGCGTCAAGAGGGTTTGACACGGGAGCCATCTCGCTGGCGATGGTCGAAGGCAGTGCGCTCGGAGGCGGTTTCGAAGCCGCGCTGGCGCACCATTTCGTGCTGGCGCAGCGCGACGCACGACTCGGTTTCCCGGAAATCGCCTTCAATCTTTTTCCCGGTATGGGCGCGTACTCACTGGTGGCGCGTCGTTCGGGAATGAAACTGGCGGAAGAGCTGATCTACAAAGGGGAGTCGCACGCGGCAGAGTGGTATGAAGCGCAAGGGCTGGTGGATGTCTCTTTCGAATCCGGGCAGGGGTTCCTTGCGACACGTACCTTTATCGATACCCTGCAACCCCGGTTAAACGGTGTGCGGGCAATGCTGCGCGCCCGCCAGCGCGTTTTGCAGTTACCGCGCAGTGAACTGATGGACATTACCGAAGACTGGGTGGACTCGGCTTTCTGTTTGCAACCGAAAGATATTGCTTATATGGAACGTTTAGTCCTGTTACAGGATCGCCACGCTGCGGTGGCACTGAAAGCGGGCTAACGCGATTTACGTGCCTGATAACGCCTGAACCACCGCTCGAATACGGCAGCGGGCATTGGTTTGGCAAATAAAAAACCCTGCCGTTCATTGACGCCATTCTTTGTAAGAAAGGCGTCTTCTTTTGCATTCTCCACACCTTCAGCAATCACCTGCAAATTAAGCGCTTGTGCGACGGCGACAATCGCCCGCACCAGTGATTGCGATATTGGCTGCTTATGGACTTCACGGACAAAAGATTGATCGAGTTTGATAGCGTCCAGCGGAAAACGCGCCAGTTGTGACAGGGACGAGTAACCTGTGCCGAAGTCATCAAGATGCACCTGCGCGCCCAGCGCACTGAATTGCTGAATAACCGACAACGCCAGCTCCTCGTTTTCAATCAAGCAGCTCTCGGTCAGCTCCACATCAATTGGGCAATATTCAAATTTAAGATCCAGCAGCGCTTGTTTCAGATCGCTGAAAATTGTCTGATCCGCCAGTTGGCGCGCAGAGACGTTTACCGCTACGCGCACAAATATGCCTTTGTCGCGCCATTTCGCCACTTGCCGCACCACATCCAGCATGACCCAGCGCCCCAGCGGCACAATCAAACCTGACTCTTCAGCATAGGAGATAAAGTCCAGCGGCGGGATCAGGCCGCGCTCCGGCGATTGCCAGCGGACCAGCGCTTCAAGGCTGCGCACTTCGCCGCGCCAGGTGATCTTGGGCTGGTAATGAATCACCAGTTGCTCTTTTTCCAGCGCTTTACGCAGATTGGTATCGAGCCATAAATATTCAAATACGCGTTGATTCATTTCCGGCGAGAAGACGCAAAACTTGCCGCGGCCACTCTCTTTAGCGGTATACATCGCCGTGTCGGCGTTGCGGATCACGCTTTCCCGGTCATTACCGTGCTGCGGAGCCAGCGAAATGCCCAGCGAACAGCCGGTGTAAACTTCAATAAGGCCGATACGGAAAGGCTGGCGTAAACGGGTCAGAATGCGCGATGCCATCGCTTCCAGCAGGCTCTGTGAAGTGTCTGTTGCCAGTACGATAAACTCATCGCCGCCGAGCCTTGCAAGCACCTGGCCTTCGTCCAGACAACTCAATATGGCCAGCGCGACCGCCTGCAAGAGTTGATCGCCGAACATATGCCCATAGGCATCATTCACTTTTTTAAAATTATCCAGATCAAGATAGACAATGCCGACCTGCGTTTCCCCGCGCGCGCTTATCGCATCGCTAATTAACTCATGAATAGCGTTGCGATTGGGTAAACCCGTCACCGTATCGGTGTTGGCGAGAACCCGCAAACGCTCTTGCGCACGCCGCTCTTCGGTAATATCCGTACCGGAGCAGATGAGGTAAATTTCATTTTTACCGCTGCCGCTGTGAACAAACTTATTGCGAAACAGAAATAAACGCTGGCCTTTACGGGTTTTAACCCAGCGTTCCACTTCATATGGCCTACCGTCACGGAAAAAACCGCTGATATTACGTTTTGAAGCCACCGCTTCGCTGCGGCTCATAAACAGTTTAAAAACGTTTTGCCCGATGACCTCTTGCTCTTTCATGCCGGTGTATTCTTCGCTCAGGCGATTAAAACGCTGAATATTCCCGTGCTTATCGAGGATCACAATCACTGAATTCGCTTCGGAAACAACTTGCTCTGCGAAGGAGAGGCCTTGCACCAGATCGCGGGCTACTGACTTGGTATCGTGCCAGGCCGATGCGCTACCCGCCCAGGCTTTGCGGGATATTTTCCTGCCGACAAGGTGCACGGCAACGTCCTCGCCGAATAAAGAGAGATGCATCGTGAGGCTGGACGTGATGACCGTCATTTCGCGGATCCGCGCTGCTTGCTCGTCGCTCAGCGCAACAACCTGGCTGACATCGGCGTTTTCGTCCGGAGCAAAGTGCAGTGCGTTACTGTCGGCGGTTAAACGCCAAAAGGGGCTTGTCGAACCCAGATAGCGAAACAGCAGGTTCTGTTCCTGAAAGTCTTTCATGCAATCTCCCAACCCACATAAAAGCGCAACGGGTACACAATTTATTGACGGATAACCGCCTTTTTAAAGGGGGTAATCAGGCATGAACGTGTTGTTTCTTCTTGGAATGTTTTGTTAAAACCCGGCCTGGTAGCGAAAAAATATCTGTAATAAATAGCATAAAGCCGCAGTAAACAAACAGTTGCCTGAGGTTTTATTGTGGCCGTTTTTGCAGGATTGTGTGAAGAATTCAGAAAAAAATGCGCGTGGCATCGCAACAGAAATTTGGCGCTTCCCAGGGCTGGAAAGCGCCATGATTAAAAAACGTTACAGCACCGGGCGGGCAATAACGCTGCGGGTTTCCATACGGACTTCCGCAATCGTGACATCAATAACGTCGGTCACTTTAAAGACGATTTCACCTTTAATTTGCACGGTGCCATTTTCCTGGCTGCACACCAGCTCGTCGCGCACGGCATGAATAAACGGAGCCGGAATAAAGGCAACGGCACCATTATCCACCAGCCGTACGCGCATACCGCCGCGGCTGACATCAATAATTTCTGCCGCGAAACGGGTATCGGTACCGGCTTTGTTTTGCAGGAAACGGGCGTAGAGCCAGTCGCCGACATCGCGTTCCGCCATGCGGTTCAGGCGACGGCGCTCAGACATTTGCACCGTGGCATCGTCCTGTGGGCGCTTCGGCGTTTCGCCTTTGATAATCGCTTTCAGCAGGCGATGGTTGATCATGTCGCCGTACTTACGGATAGGCGAGGTCCAGGTCGCGTACGCTTCCAGGCCAAGACCAAAATGCGGGCCAGGTTCAACGCTGATTTCCGCGAAAGACTGGAAGCGGCGAATGCGGCTATCGAGGAAGCCTGAAGGCTGCGCATCCAGCTCGCGACGCAATTTGCAGAAACCTTCCAGCGTCAGCACTTCTTCGGCATCAACATGCATACCGTGCGTTTTCAGCATCGCGGCCAGTTGTTCGCTGTTCGCCGGGTCGAAACCAAGGTGCACGTTATAAATGCCAAAGCCGAGCTTGTCGCGCAGTACGCGTGCAGCGCAGATATTGGCGGCAATCATTGACTCTTCAACAATGCGGTTAGCAATGCGGCGTGGCTCGGCAACGATATCCAGCACTTCGCCTTTCTCGCCAAGTACAAAGCGGTAATCCGGACGGTCTTTAAATACCAGCGCGTGGTTCTGGCGCCATTGGGCGCGCAGCTGGCTGACGCGCTGCAGCAGACGGATCTGCGCCGCGATGGCATCGTTTGTTGGCTGCCAGTTACCGGTGTTTTCCAGCCAGTCGGAGACATCGTCATAAGCCAGTTTGGCTTTCGACTCAATGGTCGCCGCGAAAAATTCGATATTGTCTTTGATAGCGCCGTCTGCATCCAGCGTCATCCGACAAACCAGCGCCGGACGCACTTCGTTGGCGCGCAGAGAGCAAAGATCGTCAGACAGCTCGCGCGGCAGCATAGGGATATTGAAACCCGGCAGATAGTTGGTGAAAGCGCGGATCTTCGCAGCCTCATCAAGCTTGCTGCCTTCGGCAATCCAGGCCGTAGGATCGGCAATTGCCACGGTCAGTTGCAGTTCGCCTTCAGCGGTCTGCGCAACATACAGCGCATCGTCCATATCTTCGGTGCTGGCGCTGTCGATGGTGACAAAATCCAGCGCGGTTAAATCCACACGCTGCAAGCCGTCATCCAGCATTTCGGTCCCCACGCCATTTGGCGCTTCTTTTTCCAGATTGTGGCGCGCCAGGGTGACCCACCACGGCACAAAGTGGTCTTCAGCGAAGGTGATAAACTGCGTCAGTTCAGCGTAGAAACCGCGATCGCCTTTCAGCGGATGGCGACGCATTTCAGCGACGGCCCAGTCGCCCTCTTTGAAATCATGCTCAACGCCACGGGCGGCGCGGCAGGGGATAGCATCTTTTAGCAACGGATGATCCGGCACGATAGAGAGACGATCGTCTTTCTTTTGCACTTTGCCAACAAAACGGGTCAAGAACGGCTCGACCAGCTCTTCAGGCTCCGCGCTTTCACGGTCTTTATCGCTGTGGATGACGGCAATAATCTTGTCGCCGTGCATCACTTTCTTCATCTGCGGTGGCGGAATGAAGTAGCTTTTTTGCGCGTCGACTTCCAGAAATCCAAAGCCTTTTTCAGTGCCTTTTACAACACCTTCCGCACGCGGAGTTTGGGAATGAAGTTGCTGTTTAAGCTGCGCTAGCAGCGGGTTGTCCTGGAGCATAATTATGTATTTTCGTGGCTAAAAGAGCGGCTGACAGTTTTACGCGATTCTTCCTGCTGCGGCAAGCGCTGTTTCAGCAAAATCATGCTGCGCAACCAGTGGCAAGAGCACTTACGCTGCTCTATACCCGCCTGCGGCTACACGCTTTGCCCGAGGGCGATATGCAGCCGGTTTAACCAGCCATTTAGCGCACAAGCGACAAGCAAGCTCATTGCCGCCTGGCGGCTGTAGCCATGCTCCTCAAGCTGTAAAAATTGCGCGGGGCTGAACCTGTCCGGCGCGCAGGTAAGCATCTGAACGGCTTGCACCAGAGCGCTCTCTTTGTTTTTCCCTGCCAGCACACGATTGAGCTCGCGGCTGCCGGCGCGCAGCGCCTGCGCCAGTAACTCATCGTCACTGCCACGTTGCACTTGTTGGGTAAAACAGCTCGTGCTGCCGTTGAGGCGCGCGGTGTAGGCCGCCACCAGCCAGCTCTGCTGTTTATTGGGGCTGATTTTAGCCACCTGTTCGCTCATTTCGCCAAGCTCATTGAGCAGCAGATGTTCATGGGCCAACAAGGGGGCAAGCAGGCGTAGTTCCGGCAGCGGTTGCCAGCGCGCAAGTGACTCCATTTGCGGCGCATTTGCAGTACGTAAATCGACACTATCAATACCGGGTTGCCATTCAGTGGCGGTATCGCTAAAAAGCGCGGCGTCCGCTTCTTGCTGGGTTTCCATACCGGGTATAAACCGCACCGGTTGGCCGAGCGATGCCTGCAGGGCGGCGACAACGCGCGCCTGGAAAGCAACAAAGCCGATAATCTGATTGATGATCACCAGGTCATACAGCGTTAATCCTACGTCTTCTAATTGTTGTCGCGCACGTGCGTCAATAACCGAGGGAGAGGCGGCAAGCTGCCGCGCATGTTGGGTAATTTGCGCCAGTCGGTAGTTGCTTTCCCGTGACGAGTCCGGGCCGGATAACGGTGCCAGCCGCGCGGCGTAGTGATTGCATAACCGTTGAACGCCGAAAACCTGCGCCGCCGTAAGGGCGGTGCTGAGGCGATCATAGGCGCTGAAAGTGCGTAAACGGCTGGTGTTTACACGCTGCGGAAATAGCAGGGCATAGATTTTTCGTGCGGACGAAACAATGCCTTCAAGGTCGGTTTTTTGTTTCTCCGGCAGGGCGAGGTCGAGCAGAAAAGGGTCGTTTACTGTGGCCGCTTCGGGAACTAACGGTAGCGCATGTGCCCGGCTGGCACTCGACTGGGTCTCATGATACCAGTGGCTTTTGCCTTCAATCCGGCGTTGTTCCATGGTCGTTCCTTGGTCTGAAAGTGGCGATCCGGATACGACGGCATATCATTGTCGCCGGATCTTTTTTGCTGCTTAATCCTGGCGTAATGACGGAGAGGGATGAAAGATTGTTAGGTGATAATAAATATCAGAATGGCATATCGAAAAACGCCCCTTCAGAAGAAGGGGCGGTGGGGATTATTTAATTTCCAGCTCGTTCATGGCGGCGATATTGAAGCCACCGTCAACATGAACCACTTCACCGGAGATACCGGCAGAGAGATCGGAGCACAGGAACGCGGCGGAGTTACCGACGTCCTCAATGGTCACAGTGCGGCGAATCGGGGTAACCGCTTCGCAATGTGCCAGCATTTTACGGAAATCTTTAATGCCAGAGGCGGCCAGTGTGCGGATCGGACCGGCGGAGATACCGTTGACACGCACGCCTTCCGGACCCATCGCGTTCGCCATATAGCGGACGTTTGCTTCCAGAGAAGCTTTTGCCAGACCCATTACGTTGTAGTTCGGGATCGCACGCTCAGCGCCCAGATAAGAGAGCGTCAGCAGCGCTGAACCCGGATTCAGCATTTCGCGGCAGGCTTTCGCCATCGCCACAAAGCTGTAGGAGCTGATGTCGTGGGCGATTTTAAAGCCTTCGCGGGTTACCGCGTTCACGTAGTCGCCATCCAGCTGATCGCCCGGTGCGAAACCAATGGAGTGAACGAAACCGTCAAACTTCGGCCAGCTTTTCGCCAGGTCGGTGAACAGGGCGTCGATGCTTTCATCTTTAGCGACATCACATTCCAGAACGATGCTGGAACCCAGCTGGGCGGCAAACTCTTCAACGCGGCCTTTCAGCTTGTCGTTCTGGTAGGTGAATGCCAGCTCAGCGCCTTCGCGGTGCATAGCCTGTGCGATGCCGTATGCGATGGACAGTTTGCTGGCGACGCCAGTAACCAGAATGCGCTTACCGGAAAGAAAACCCATAGCTCTAATCCTTATATTCATTGTTGTGGCGAGCGCCATTATATGGGGCGATCGTCGTTAAAACGCGGCGATTCTATCATGAGTCGCCGGATGAGTTAATCCGACCACTGAAACTATTGAATCAGCGGTCTTTTCGCCAGGCATCGGCTGTTAACGCTTCGCCAAAATGCCCGGCAATTAAACGTTTTGTTAAATCGTGCAGCGGCGAGGCGAGCACATCGGCGGTGCTGCCGCGCTCGACGACTTCACCCTGATGCATAACCAAAACCTGATCGCTGATATGTTTCATCATGCCGATGTGCTGGGTGACATAAATATAAGAGATACCCTGTTTTTCCTGTAATTCCAGCATCAGATTAATTAACTGCGAACGCATCGACATATCCAGCGACGCCAGCGCTTCGTCAGCAATAATCACTTTCGGACGCAGGATTAACGCCCGCGCCAGCCCCAGGCGTTGTTTTTGCCCCGGTGCCAGCATATAGGGGTAATAACTGACATGATCCGGCAACAGGCCGACCATGCGCAGCGTTTCAAGAATGCGCTTCTGGCGGACTTCCGGCTCAAGATCCGTATTCAGGCGCAACGGGAAATCAAGGATTTGCGACAGTCGCTGGCGCGGGTTCAGCGAGGTGGTTGGGTCCTGGAAAATCATGCGAATGTGCTGGCTGCGAAACGTGTAATCGCCGTAATGCAACGGTTTATCATCTATCACCAGTTCGCCGGAAGACGGTTCGACCATTCCGGCCAGCATTTTCGCCAGCGTCGATTTACCGGAGCCGTTCTCACCAATAATCGCCAGCGTCTGTTTTTCCCGCAGGGTAAAGCTCAGCGGTTTAACCGCTTCAACCGTCTGGCGGCGGAACCAGCCGGTGCGATAACGGAAGGTTTTGCTCAGATTGCGCACTTCAAGCAAGGTTTCGACCATCTCACTCACTCTCCATATTCAGCGGGAAATGGCAGGCGAAGAGATGATTTCTTGCACCGGCTAACCGCGGCGTTTCCACACATTTACGCTGGGCGTAAGGGCAGCGCGGCCCCAGGCGGCAGCCGATCGGCAACTGCTCCAGCAGCGGGATCGCGCCGGGCAGGGTATTCAGGCGGCTTTTGTGCGGCATCGCGCTGCCGAAATCCGGGATCGCGCGAATCAACGCCTGCGTATAAGGGTGATGAGGCGTTGCGATCAACTCTTCGCTCGGCGCGGTTTCCACGGTCTGGCCGCAATACATCACATTGATGCGATCCGCCCATTTGCTCAGCATCTGCAAATCATGGCTGATCAGCATAATGGTGGTGTTGTTGTTCTGATTGAGCCTGTCGAGCAGGCGAAAGATTTGCGCCTGGGTGGTCGGTTCCATCGCGTTCGTCGGCTCATCGGCAATCAGCAATCGCGGCTGGTTAGCCAGCGCGATAGCAATCATCACTTTCTGGCATTCACCTTCGGTCAGCTCATAAGGAAAACTGCGCATCGCATCTTTATGATCTTTAATGCCAACACGGTGCAGCAGCTCAATGGCGCGGCGTTTCCGCCAGCCAAAACGTTGCCACAAGCTGCCTTTCCACGTCCAGCCGGGAATATTCTGCATCAGCTGTTTGCCAACGCGCTCGGAGGGATCGAGACAGGATTGCGGTTCCTGAAAAATCATCGATACGTTGTGGCCCAGCAGCTTGCGGCGCTCACGTGAGGAGAGGCGCAGCAGATCAACATCATCAAAGCGCATACGGTCTGCGGTGACGCGCCAGTTGTCTTTGGTAACGCCGCAAATCGCTTTAGCAATCAGGCTTTTACCGGAGCCGGACTCGCCAACCAGCCCGCGAATTTCACCTTCTGCCAGCGTCAGGCTGACGCGATCGACGGCTTTTACCCAGTCTTCACCGGTTTTCACTTCGATGGTGAGATTACGAATATCAAGAAGCGGCATTATTCCACCCCCGCTGTGATCGCGCGGCGGATACCGTCGCCAAGAATATTAACCAGCAACACGCTCACCATAATTGCCGCGCCCGGCAGCATTACTGTCCACGGTGCAACATATATCAGCTCCAGCGCGTCACCAAGCATGGCACCCCATTCCGGAGAGGGCAGTTGCGCGCCGAGATCGAGAAAACCGAGTGCCGCAATATCGAGGATCGCCATCGACAGCGCGCGGGTAATTTCTGTCACCATGCCTGCGGTAATGTTCGGCAACACGGCAAACCAGAGAATATTCATGGTTGACGCACCATCAAGCCGCGCGGCAACCACATACTCTTTTTCCAGTTCGTCATGCACCAGGCTGTAAACGGAACGCACCATGCGCGGCAGCAGCGCCAGCCAGACGGCGAACATTGCGTGCGAGAGATGCGGGCCGGCGAACGCCACCACAATAATCGCCAGCAGCAGTGTCGGTAGCGACAGCAGCGTGTCGAGAATATGGTTCAGCACCGCCGAGCGCAGGCCGTGAGTGCAACCGGCGAAAACGCCAAGCGCCAGCCCGCAAAGCGTTGCCGCCAGCGTAACGACAAAGGCACCGCCCACCGTTGGCGCTGCACCGCTCAACAACCGGCTTAATACATCGCGCCCTAAATCATCTGTGCCGAGGAAAAACGAAACATCGCCGTAGCGCGACCAGGAGGGCGGCAGCAACTGATAACCGAGAAATTGCTGGTCAATGCCGTAAGGGGCAAACCAGTGACCGAAAATACACAGCAGCACTAACGCGCCACAGCCATACAGGCCGATCATCGCGGTGGTATCGCCGTAAAATTTGCGCCACGCGGTTCGCAGCGCGCCAGGCGGGCGTTTTTCGCTGTAGACGCTATCGTAAGGCATACCATTCCTTATGTTTCAACGGATTAGCCAGCGCGCCGAGAATATCGGACAGCACGTTCACAATAATAACCAGTGAGCCTACCACCATCACACCTGCGGAAATCGCCGCATAATCCTGCTGGCGAATCGCATTGATCAACCAGCGCCCCAGCCCAGGCCAGCTAAAGACCATTTCGGTGATCATCGCCAGCGTCAGCATGGTCGAAAATTGCAGGCCGAGGCGCGGTATCACCGGTGGCAGGGCGTTATGCAAAACATGGCGGCGCAGGATCGTCAGCCGCGAAAGGCCGCGCGTCGCCGCCGCTTTGATGTAGTTTTTATCGAACACGTCAATGGTGCTGATGCGCATCAGACGAATAACTTCGGTGGTCGGTGCCACCGCCAGCGTTAACACCGGCAACACGACATGACGTAAGGCGCTGATAATCATCTCTTCGCGCCACGGCGAATCGGAGAGCCAGGCATCAATCAGCGAAAAACCGGTCACCGTTTTGACTTCGTATAACAGATCAAAACGACCCGACACCGGCAGCCAGCCTAAATTCAGCGAGAAAAACAGGGTTAAGAGCAGTGCCAGCCAGAACACCGGGATTGAAAAGCCCAGCAGCGCAAAGGCGCTGATCATTTTATCCTGCCACTTGCCGCGCATCACACCAGCCAGCATGCCGACCGGGATACCCACTAACAAGGCGGAGCCAAACGCCAGCAGGCACAGCTCCATAGTGGCCGGAAACACCTCTTTAAGCTGTTCTGAAATTAATTGGCCATTGATGCTGGAAACACCAAAATCCCAGTGCAGCAAACCGTTAAACCAGAACACCCAAGCATTCCACAGGGACGCGCCCTGAAGCGGAGCGTGGGGCGTAAAATAGCTCAGGCTAAAGCCGACAAAGGTCAGTAAAAAAAGCGTGACCAGCAGTAATAACAGGCGGCGCAGGGTAAAGATAATCATTGTGGCGATACCTCTTGTTTTTCCCGCGAAACACCGGCAAAGGAGGCGCTACCAAAAGGACTCAGCACCAGGCCTTTAATGTCATAGCGATACGCCTGCAAACGCAGGGAAGATGCCAGCGGCAACACCGGCAATTCGCGCGCCAGTATCTGCTGCGCCTCGTCATAATCATCAATGCGAGCCGCAAGTTGCTGTGAAGCCAGCGCTTTTTGTAACACCTCGTCGAACTCACGGTTGCACCAGTGCGCAAAATTGGTCTGTGAGTTGATTGCCGCGCAACTGAGCATCGGGCGAAAGAAACTGTCCGGATCGTTACTGTCCGTTGCCCAGCCGGCAAGGGTTAAATCGTGATTCATATCCATCAGCCGCGCTTCCTGGAAACGGCCTTCCACCGGAACAATCACCACTTTAACACCGACCTGTGCCATATCTGCCTGAATCAGCTCGGCGGTTTTCAACGGGCTTGGGTTCCACGCCTGTGAACTGGTCGGCACCCACAATTGCAGCGTCAAATTTTCCAGCCCCAGCGCTTTCAGACGTTCGCGGGCCTGCGCCGGATCGTACTCGGTGATCTTCGCTTCGTTATCATAGGCCCAGGAGGCGCGCGGCAATATTGAAGCGGCGGTTTCAGCGGTTCCGTAATAGATCGACTGCATCAGACGCTGATTATTAATAGCCAGCGCCAGCGCATGGCGCACTTCCGGGTTATTCAGCGGCGGTTTGTTGGTGTTAAACGCCAGGTAGGCGATGTTCATGCCCGGGCGCAACGTGAGCCGCAAACGCGGGTCATCACGCAAAATCGTCAACTGGCTGGCGGCAGGCCAGGCCAGCACATCGCACTCGCCGGTTAACAGCTTCGACAAGCGCCCGGTGCCGCCGGATCCGAGATCGACCACCACTTGTTGCATTAATGGGGTACCGCGCCAGAACTTTTCGTGACGTTGTAACCGAATATATTGCCCGGCACGATATTCATCCAGTTGATAAGGCCCGGTGCCGACCGGCTGTCGGTCAAGCAACTCCTGGCGATCGCTTTTCTCTAACTGGGCGGCGTATTCCGCCGACATCACCGAAGCATAGTGTGTCGCCAGATGCCATAAAAAGGAGGCATCCGGTTTTTTCAGGCGAAATTCAACCGTGCGGTTATCGAGCTTGCGCACGCTGTCGACAGAATCGGCAAACTGCAAGCTGTCGAAATAGGGGAAGTTACCGCCGTTGACGTTATGCCAGGGATGATTGCGCGAGAAAATGCGCTGGAAGGTGAAGACCACATCATCAGCGTTCAGGGTGCGGTGCGGCGTAAACCAGGCTGTTTTCTGGAAAGCCACGCCGTCGCGCAGGCGAAAGCGGTAGGTCGCGCCGTTATCGAGCACTTCCCAGCTTTCCGCCAGCTCCGGAACCAGCCGGTAGGTATAAGGATCGACATCCAGCAGGCGATCATAAAGCTGTGCCGCCAGCGTATCGACTATCAGACCGCTGCTGACTTTTTGCGGGTTAAAGGTATCGACCTGGCCATTGACACAATAGACAAAGCCGCTGTCGCGAATATCCGCTTGCTCAGAAAGCGGTGTCGCCGCTTGCGCAAAACCCGTTGCCAGGCTTGCGGTCAATAGCAGGGAAGAGAAAACCAGACGCATGATTTTTTCAACGATTTTAAATTCATGTGCAAAGTGTATCGCACTTGCTATGGCTTCGTACAAATGTCTGCTTACGACTGCTGTTATTGTCGGCGATTTCAGCTGATTTGGTGCTTTTTCAGCAGGGCGCGCAGTTGATGGTAAGTGAGCCCGAGTAACTCCGCCGCGCGTTTCTGGTTAAATTTCGCCTGTTGCAGGCCGGTTTGCAGCAGTGCTTTTTCTTGATCGAACTGGAATTTGCGTAAATCCAGCGGCAACGCTGGCAACCCGGCTGTTTCCTGCCCGGTTTGTGGTTGGGGAGTGATATCACGGTTGAAAGGATCAAGGATGATGTCATCAAGCGGCGTATCGATGCTGCCGTGGCGGTAAACCGAGCGCTCCACCACGTTTTTGAGTTCGCGAATATTACCCGGCCATGAATAGCCCATCAGCACGTCGCGCGCGTGATCGGTAAAGCCAGGGAAGAGCGGCAATTTCAGTTCCCGACACATCTGGATAGCGAAATGATCCGCCATCAGCATGATATCGCTCTGACGCTGGCGCAGTGGCGGCAGGAGCACGACATCAAAGGCCAGCCGGTCGAGCAAATCTGCGCGAAATGTGCCGTCCTGTACCATTTGCGGCAGATCGGCGTTAGTGGCGCAAACCAGCCGCACATTGACCTGTAGCGGCTGGCTTCCGCCGACGCGCTCCAGCTCGCCATATTCAATCACTCGCAGCAGTTTTTCCTGCACCAGCATTGGCGCGGTGGCCAGTTCATCAAGAAACAGCGTCCCACCATCGGCACGTTCAAACCGGCCCGGATGGCGTTTTTGCGCGCCAGTAAACGCGCCCGCTTCATGGCCAAAGAGTTCGGTATCAAGCAGGTTTTCATTCAGCGCCGCGCAGTTGAGCGAAATGAATGGTCCTTGCCAGCGCGAAGAGAGAAAGTGCAAACGGTTTGCGATCAGCTCCTTACCGGTACCGCGCTCGCCGATGATCAGCACCGGCTTATCGATGGGCGCGAGGCGCGAAACCTGTTCCAGCACTTCAATAAAGCTGTTGGCCTCGCCGAGCAAATTATCCTTTTGTTCCGACATGATGAAATTCGCCACTAGTTAGTGAGATTAACTACTCTAGCCTAAGTTATCGTTGTGGTAAAACTATTCATCTGCTTTATATTCAATGGGATAAAAAGTTGGCACGGCGTTTGTAATAGTCCAGCAGCAGGGCTGAGCCCGATTACAGAAATCAAGAGGAACAGATTATGGGTATTTTTTCTCGTTTTGCCGACATCGTGAACGCCAACATCAATTCACTGCTGGAAAAAGCCGAAGATCCGCAAAAGCTGGTGCGCCTGATGATCCAGGAGATGGAAGATACGCTGGTGGAGGTTCGTTCAACTTCAGCGCGTGCGCTGGCGGAGAAAAAACAGCTGACGCGTCGCATTGAACAAGCGAGCGCGCAGCAGGCCGAGTGGCAGGAAAAAGCCGAACTGGCGCTGCGGAAAGATAAAGACGATCTGGCGCGTGCGGCGCTGATTGAAAAGCAAAAACTTACCGCGCTGATTGAAACGCTTGAGCAGGAAGTGACGCTGGTGGATGAAAGTCTGACGCGGATGAAAAAAGAGATCGGCGAGCTGGAAAATAAACTCAGCGAAACCCGAGCCCGCCAGCAGGCATTAACGTTACGTCACCAGGCGGCCAGCTCATCGCGCGATGTCCGCCGTCAGCTCGACAGCGGCAAACTGGATGAAGCGATGGCGCGCTTTGAATCGTTTGAACGTCGTATCGACCAGATGGAAGCCGAAGCGGAAAGTCACGGTTTTGGAAAGCAGAAATCGCTGGATCAGCAATTTGCAGAACTGCGTGCCGATGACGAAATCAGCGAGCAACTGGCGCAGTTGAAAGCCAAAATGAAACAAGACAACGAATAATAATAACGGCGGCATCAGAAGATGTCGCTCCTCATCCGCTGTAAGGAGTACACATGAGCACGCTGTTTCTGGCTATACCCCTGACACTTTTCATCCTGTTTGTGTTGCCGGTCTGGTTATGGCTGCATTACAACAATCGCACTTCACGCGGCGAACTTAACCAGAACGAGCAGCAGCGCTTACTCCAGCTTTCCGAAGAGGCCACGAGGATGCGCGAACGTATTCAGGCGCTGGAAGATATTCTTGATGCTGAGCACCCGAACTGGAGAGACCGCTAATGGCAACCCTCGATCTGAATAAAAAGTTATGGCGCATCCCGCAGCGCGGAAAAATCGGTGGTGTCTGTGCAGGCATCGCGCAGTATCTGGATATTCGCGTCAAAGTCGTGCGTATTCTTGCCATTCTGGCGATGTTTTTCGGGCTGTTTTTCTTTGTTGTGGCGGCGTACATCGTGCTGTTTTTTGTGCTGGATCCGCTGCCGGACAATTATGCCGAGAGCGAAAACGTACCGAGCAGCAGCGAATTGCTGGACGCGGTAGACGCACAGCTCGCCGCCGGAGAAACCCGTTTGCGCCAGATGGAACGTTATGTCACCTCAGACACGTTCTCGCTGCGCAGCCGTTTCCGTCAGTTGTAGGAGAAAAATATGAATCAACGCTGGCAACAGGTTCACCGTAACGTAAAACCCGGTTTGCAGATTGTCGGAAAGCTGGCGTTGCTGACCGCGCTGCGCTTCGGCCCGGCAGGTGTTGCGGGCTGGGCGGTGAAATCCGTCGCCCGACGCCCGGTTAAGTTGCTGCTGGCGTTCGCGCTGGAGCCGTTGTTGAAGCGAGCTGCGAATAAATTTTCTCGCCGCTTCCTGTCCCAAAACGAGATAAAATAAGGAATTACGGCTAACGCTCTAAGGCAAAACGCAATGGCGATGGATCGATTTCGTAACGAATTGAATGCGCTGGTTAACCGCGGAATGGACAGGCATTTGCGTCTGGCGGTGACCGGCCTGAGCCGCAGTGGCAAAACCGCATTTATTACCGCACTGGTTAATCAATTACTGAACATTCACGCAGGTTCACGTCTGCCGTTGCTAAGCGCCGTGCGCGAAGAGCGGCTGCTTGGCGTGAAACGCGTGCCGCAGCGTGATTTTGGTATTCCCCGCTTTACCTATGATGAGGGGCTGGCGCAGTTGTATGGATCGTCGCCGGTCTGGCCGACGCCGACGCGCGGCGTCAGCGAAATCCGCCTTGCGCTGCGTTTTCGCTCCAATGATTCGCTGCTGCGCCATTTCAAAGAGACCTCCACGCTTTATCTGGAAATTGTCGACTATCCTGGCGAATGGCTGCTGGATTTACCGATGCTGGCACAGGATTACCTGAGCTGGTCGCGGCAAATGACTGGCTTGTTGCAAGGGCAGCGTCAGGCGTGGTCGGCACAATGGCGCGCCCTGTGCGCGGGGCTTGATCCGCTGGCTCCAGCGGATGAAAACCGGCTGGCCGAAATTGCTGCGGCGTGGACGGACTATTTGCATCAATGCAAACGAGAGGGGCTGCACTTTATTCAACCTGGCCGCTTTGTTCTGCCCGGTGATATGGCGGGCGCGCCCGCGCTGCAATTCTTCCCGTGGCCGGACGTTGACGGCACCGGGGAAGCGAAACTGGCGCAGGCCGGTAAACACACCAACGCCGGGATGCTGCGTGAACGTTACAACTATTATTGCGAGCACGTCGTCAAAGGTTTCTATAAACACCATTTCCTCAAGTTTGATCGCCAGATTGTACTGGTCGATTGCCTGCAACCGCTGAACAACGGCCCGCAGGCGTTTAACGATATGCGGCTTGCGCTCACACAACTGATGCAAAGTTTCCACTACGGTCAGCGCACGCTGTTTCGCCGCCTGTTTGCGCCGGTTATCGACAAACTCTTATTTGCCGCCACCAAAGCCGATCATATTACGGTCGATCAGCACGCCAATATGGTGTCGCTGTTACAGCAACTGATCCAGGACGCCTGGCAAAACGCGGCGTTTGAAGGCATCAGTATGGATTGTCTGGGGCTGGCTTCTGTGCAGGCGACGCAAAGCGGCATCATTGATGTGAATGGCGAGAAGATCCCGGCGCTGCGCGGGCATCGTCTGAGCGATGGCGTGCCGCTAACCGTCTACCCCGGTGAAGTGCCCGCGCGGTTACCGGGGCAGGCATTCTGGGATAAGCAAGGTTTTAATTTTGAGGCGTTCCGCCCGCCAGTGATGGATGTTGATACGCCGCTGCCGCATATCCGCCTGGATGCGGCGCTGGAGTTTTTGATTGGAGATAAATTGCGATGACCGAGCCGCTAAAACCGAGAATCGATTTCGCAGGCCCGCTGGAAGCGGAAAGCAGCGCGCAGTTTAAGCGGGCGCAGACCTTTAACGATAAGCAAGCTGAAAACTTTGCTCCCGCCCTGGTTGATGAACTGCCGGAAGAGGGGCAAGCCGAGGCGGTGGTTGAGGCTGCGCTGCGGCCAAAACGGAGCCTGTGGCGCAAAATGGTCACCGCCGGGTTGACGCTGTTTGGCGTAAGCGTGGTCGGACAAGGTGTGCAGTGGGCAATGAACGCCTGGCAAACTCAGGACTGGGTGGCACTGGGCGGCTGCGCCGCCGGCGCGTTGATTGTTGGCGCAGGTGTCGGTTCGGTTGCCAGCGAATGGCGACGGCTTTGGCGTTTACGCCAGCGTGCGCAGGAACGCGATGAAGCGCGTGATTTATTGCACAGCCACGCCACCGGGAAAGGGCGGGCTTTTTGCGAAAAACTGGCGCGGCAGGCAGGCATCGATCAGGCGCACCCGGCGCTACAGCGCTGGTATGCGGCGATCCACGAAACGCATAATGATCGAGAAATTGTCAGCCTGTATGCGCATCTGGTTCAGCCCGTGCTGGATACTCAGGCCCGGCGTGAAATCAGCCGTTCGGCGGCGGAATCCGCGCTGATGATCGCCGTCAGTCCGCTGGCGATGGTCGATATGGCTTTTATCGCCTGGCGCAATCTGCGGCTGATCAACCGTATCGCCACGCTGTACGGTATTGAACTCGGTTACTACAGCCGTCTGCGTTTGTTCCGCCTGGTGCTGCTGAATATCGCTTTTGCGGGTGCCAGCGAACTGGTGCGTGAAATTGGCATGGACTGGGTCTCGCAGGATTTGGCGGCCCGGCTTTCGGCGCGTGCGGCGCAGGGGATTGGTGCCGGGCTGTTGACGGCGCGCCTCGGTATTAAAGCGATGGAGCTGTGTCGTCCGCTGCCGTGGCTTGACGACGATAAGCCGCGCCTTGGCGATTTCCGCAGACAATTGATTAGCCAGTTGAAAGAGACGCTTCAGAAACGCTCCGCTGACTAAAAAACCGGCGCTGCGCTTACCTTTACGCCGCAGTGCCGCTTTTCTCCGCAAACTGTCAATATTTGTTGACAGATATCTTCCTGCCAACCGCGAACTGGCTTATCATCCTTTCATTACGTGAATGAATAAGGGCGAATTCCCATGCGTCTT
This sequence comes from Enterobacter sp. R4-368, assembly GCF_000410515.1. NCBI lineage: Bacteria > Pseudomonadati > Pseudomonadota > Gammaproteobacteria > Enterobacterales > Enterobacteriaceae > Enterobacter > Enterobacter sp. R4-368. The sequence continues at coordinate 288,527 of NC_021500.1, forward strand.
GAAGTTTTTTGTGAAGACCGGCTTGGTCTGACTCGCGAATTACTGGATTTACTGGTGCTGCGCGGTATCGACTTACGCGGGATAGAAATTGACCCTGTCGGGCGGATCTACCTGAATTTCGCCGCGCTCGAATTTAACACTTTCAGCAGCCTGATGGCTGAAATTCGCCGTATCCCCGGCGTGACGGATGTGCGTACCGTGTTGTGGATGCCATCTGAACGCGAACACCGCGCGATGAGCGCGCTGCTCGAAGCGCTGCCGGAGCCGGTATTGTCGCTGGATATGAAAAGCAAAGTGGAACTGGCGAACCCGGCCAGCTGCCAGCTTTTTGCCCTGGATGCCGATAAACTTCGTAACCACAACGCGGTACAGCTAATTGCGGGGTTTAATTTCCAGCGCTGGCTCGATGGTAACCCGCAAAATTCGCATAACGAGCACGTCGTTATCGCCGGGCAAAATTTCCTGATGGAGATAACGCCGGTACACCTGGAAGGCGAGACCGGCGAACCGGTGCTGACCGGTGCGGTGGTGATGCTGCGTTCGACTATTCGTATGGGTCGCCAGTTACAAAACCTGAGCCAACAGGATCTCAGCGCGTTCAGTCAGATTGTCGCCGTGAGCCAGAAAATGCGTCAGGTGGTGGAGCAGGCGCGGAAACTGGCGATGCTCACCGCACCGCTGCTGATCACCGGCGATACCGGCACCGGTAAAGATTTGCTGGCGCATGCCTGCCATCTTGCCAGCCCGCGCGCGGCGAAACCTTATCTGGCGCTGAATTGCGCGTCCATTCCGGAAGAGTCTGTCGAAAGCGAGCTGTTTGGCCATGCGCCGGAAGGGAAAAAGGGCTTTTTCGAGCAGGCAAACGGCGGCTCGGTGCTGCTTGATGAGATTGGCGAAATGTCACCGCGTATGCAGGTGAAACTGCTGCGTTTTCTTAACGATGGTACGTTCCGGCGTGTCGGCGAAGATCATGAAGTGCATGTGGATGTGCGCGTGATCTGCGCAACGCAGCGCAATCTGGTGGAGCTGGTGCAAAAAGGGCTGTTCCGTGAAGATCTTTACTATCGCCTGAATGTACTGACGCTGAACTTACCGCCGCTGCGCGATCGTCCGCAGGACATCATGCCGCTGACAGAGCTTTTTGTGGCCCGTTTTGCCGATGAGCAGGGCGTTCCACGACCAAAACTGTCGCAGGATGTGCATCAATTGCTCAACCGCTATGGCTGGCCGGGTAACGTGCGCCAGTTGAAAAACGCCATTTACCGGGCGTTAACGCAGCTGGAAGGCTACGAGCTGCGCGCTCAGGATATTCAACTGCCGGATTATGATGCCGCCACGGTGCCGGTGGGCGAAGATGCCATGGAGGGATCGCTGGATGAGATCACCAGCCGTTTTGAGCGCTCGGTGCTGATCCAGCTTTATCGCAACTATCCCAGCACGCGTAAACTGGCGAAGCGGCTCGGCGTTTCGCACACCGCGATTGCCAATAAACTGCGGGAATATGGCTTGAGCCAGAAGAAGGGCGACGAGTAGAAAAGAAAAAGCCTCCATTGCGGAGGCTTTTTTGTTGGTGTCAGGTTAATTAACCTTTCAGCACGTCCAGCGCGGCGGTGTAATCCGGCTCGTTGGTGATCTCATTCACCAGCTGGCTGAAAACAACAGTGTCGTTTTCGTCAATCACCACCACAGCACGCGCCGCAAGGCCTTTCAGTGCGCCATCAGAGATGCCAACACCGTAATTTTCGAGGAAGTCAGCACTGCGCAGCGTCGAAAGGGTAATGACATTGCTCAGACCTTCAGCACCGCAAAAACGGGACTGGGCAAACGGCAGGTCAGCAGAAATGCACAGCACCACGGTGTTGTTCATCTCAGTTGCTAACTGGTTAAATTTACGCACAGAAGCCGCGCAAACGCCGGTATCGATGCTTGGGAAAATGTTCAGCACTTTACGTTTACCCGCGAACTGGCTCAGTGCGACGTCGGACAGGTCTTTAGCCACGAGCGTGAACGGCCTGGCTTTTGCGCCAGCCTGCGGGATAGCGCCTGCAACCGGAACCGGATTGCCCTGAAAATGAACGAGTTGTGACATAATATCTTCCTGTTTACATATAGTTAACGTCGGCGCTAGTTTATGCCATCCACGGAGAGCACGGCAAACCAATTTTCATATCTATACTGGTTTAGACCTGCGGCAGAGGAGTGAGGAATGAGAAGCGTCAAAGTGTATGAGGAAACCTGGCCGCTGCACACGCCGTTTGTGATTTCGCGCGGTGCGCGCAACGAAGCGCGCGTGGTGGTGGTCGAGCTGGAAGAGGATGGCATAAAAGCCGCCGGGGAATGTACGACTTACCCGCGTTATGGTGAAAGCGAGGCATCTGTCATGGCGCAAATCATGACAATTGTGCCGCAACTGGAAAACCGCCTGACGCGTGAAGAGTTGCAAACCCTCCTGCCGCCGGGCGCTGCGCGAAACGCGGTTGACTGCGCCTTGTGGGATTTACAGGCGCGCAAAGCGGCTATCTCGCTGGCCCAGTCCGCTGGTGTCAGTTTGCCGGAAACTATTATCACCGCTCAAACAGTGGTGATTGGCACACCGGAACAGATGGCGGCCAGCGCCGCCGCGCTCAGCGAAAAGGGCGCTCAACTGCTGAAAATTAAGCTGGATGACCATTTGATCAGCGAAAGGCTGGTGGCAATTCGCGCTGCCGCGCCCGAAGCGACATTAATTGTGGATGCCAATGAGGCCTGGCACAGTGAAGGGCTTGCCGCGCGATGCCAGTTGCTGGCGGATCTCGGCGTTGCCATGCTGGAACAGCCGCTGCCAGCCGATGAGGACCATGCACTGGCGAATTTCATCCATCCGTTGCCGATTTGCGCGGATGAAAGCTGCCACACCCGAGAAAGCCTCGCTCACCTGCATGGGCGCTATGAAATGGTGAATATCAAGCTGGATAAAACTGGCGGATTAACCGAAGCGCTGGCGCTGGCGCATGAGGCGTCTCAACAAGGATTCACGCTGATGCTTGGTTGTATGATCTGTACGTCGCGCGCCATCGCGGCGGCGCTACCGCTTGCCAGCCAGGTGCGTTTTGCCGATCTTGATGGCCCGACCTGGCTGGCGGTGGATGTTGAACCGGCGCTGCATTTCAGCACCGGTAAGCTTCATCTTTGAGGATCCCAGTGCAGTAGCGCCGTCATTGCCGCAAGGTATTTCTCGCTGGCTTCATCAGAGGAGATCGGCGGGAATTCGACGGTGATACAGTGCAAATTGATATCTGCACACCAGCTGCCAAACGATCCCGGCGTTTCGTAACCGATGCTGGTGACCAGCGGCAGGGAAAATTCATCCGCGAGCCATTTCCCAAGCGCGCTCTGGCGGGGATCTTCAACGCAGGCCAGCGGATCGTGGAATGTCACGACCCACGCCGGGTGAATGCGATGGATAAGCTGGCACAGCGCCTGCGTTTCCGGTTCTGAACCGGGCGCATCGCCTGTCAGCAAGACGACATCACGATCTTCAGCCGCACTGTTCCAGCGATACACCGTTTCACCGGGTTTCCAGTTGGCCGCCGGGAAATTACGGTTAAGATCAACCCCGTTCGCGTTTGCGCGCAGACCAAGCTGGCAACCATCCGGGTTGACCGCCAGCACCACGTGATGATGACGTAAATCTGTCTTAAGCGTGCGCAACGCGCAGGAGAGCGTCACCACGGACGAATTCTCGTCACCGTGCGTTCCGGCGATAATGAGCCCGCTTTCACGCGTGGCAATGGGGGCGGGAAACCAGATCAGCGGCGCGCCTAACAGCGAGCGACCAAACTCTTCACTGCCGGGGGCAAATGCGCCTCGTTGAGCACGCGGGCGTGTGGCTGGCATAGGCTTCCTTTTATTGTCGTTTATTTACAGCAAGTGTTGAGCATAAAGCGATGCGACGCAAATCATGCCATGAGGGTTAATTTGGCGTCCAGCCTCAATTTTCCGCTGTCCGCTGTTTGCATTCTCCCAAGTTAAAACAAATAATTACCTCATCTTTTGCCGGGAAGTTATACCAATGAGGGGATCCCATGAAGCATCGAATTTCAGCGCTGAGCTGCGCGCTCTGGCTGTGCGGTTTTTCTGTAAGTGCACTGGCGGCCGATGTGCCGCCGGGTACCCAACTAGCCGAGAAACAGGAAGTCGTTCGCCATGTTAAAGATGAACCTGCAACGTTAGATCCGGCGAAAGCCGTTGGCTTGCCGGAAATTCAGGTTATCCGCGATCTCTTTGAAGGGCTGGTGAATCAGAACGAGAAGGGCGAGATAGTGCCGGGCGTTGCCAGTAAATGGCAAAGCAGCGATAACCGCACCTGGGTATTTACGTTGCGGGACGATGCGCGCTGGTCCGATGGTTCGCCAGTAACGGCAGAGGATTTTGTCTATAGCTGGCAGCGACTCGTTGATCCGAAAACCACTTCACCCTTTGCCAGTTTTGCTGCGCTGGCGGGCATTGCGAATGCGAAAAGCATTACGGAGGGTAAAGAGGCGGTGGATAAACTCGGCGTCAGCGCCGTTGATGCGCGCACGTTGCGGGTGCAACTGGAGCGGCCATTGCCATGGTTCCCGAGTTTAGCCGCCAGTTTTGCCTTTTACCCGGTGCAAAAAGCCAATGTGCAAAGCGGTGCTGATTGGACGCGCCCTGGCAAACTGGTGGGCAATGGCGCTTATGTACTTGCCGATCGCGTAGTGAACGAAAAGCTGGTGCTCGAACGTAACAAGCATTACTGGGACGATGCGAAAACGGTTATCCAGCAGGTCACGTTTGTACCGATCAATCAGGAGTCTGCGGCCACCAAACGCTATCTGGCGAACGGTATCGACATTACGGAATCTTTCCCGAAAAACCTCTATCAAAAGTTACTTAACGATATCCCCGGACAGGTTTATACGCCGCCGCAGCTTGGCACCTATTACTATGCGTTTAACACCCAGAAAGGGCCGACTGCCGATGCGCGTGTGCGGCTTGCATTGAGCATGACCATTGATCGGCGGGTGATCGCGCAGAAAGTGCTGGGCACCGGTGAAAAACCAGCCTGGCGCTTCACACCGGATGTTACCGCCGGATTTACGCCGCAGCCCTCGCAAATTGAACAGATGAGCCAGGACGAGTTGAACGCGCAGGCAAAAACGTTATTGCAGGCGGCAGGCTACGGCCCGCAACGTCCGCTGAAACTGACGCTGCTGTATAACTCTTCAGAAAACCATCAGAAAATCGCGATTGCGGTGGCGTCAATGTGGAAAAAGAGCCTTGGCGCGGACGTCAAATTGCAGAATCAGGAGTGGAAAACCTATATCGACAGCCGTAACAGCGGCAACTTTGATGTTATCCGCGCGTCGTGGGTCGGGGATTACAATGAACCTTCCACTTTCCTGTCGGTGCTGAACTCGACGAACAGCGGCAACATTCCACGTTTCAACGATGCGGCGTACGACAAAGTGCTGGCGCAGGCGGCGCTGGAAACCAACGCCCAGGCGCGAAACGCTGACTATAACGAGGCAGAACATATTCTGGCGGAAAAAGCGCCGATCGCGCCGATTTATCAGTACACCAACGGGCGTTTGATTAAACCATGGCTGAAAGGTTATCCGATCAATAACCCCGAAGATGTGGCTTATAGCCGTACGCTTTATATTCTGAAGCACTGATAAAAAAATCCCCTTACGTCACGGGAAGTAAGGGGAAACTCATTGATTACGGAATGGTTCCTGTCTGAGCAGGAGTGGTGCGAATTTTACTTAGGGAATGTGAAGGGACAATGGAGGAAATAAGGAGACGCATTTTTACGCTTTTCCCTGACTTTTCAACAAATAAGCCCGCTTCGTTGAGCGGGCTAAAAAACTGGAAGTAATGTCGTACGTAATACCCTTGAATCATTGACTCAACGATTCGTTATTAAGAAAGTTCATTTTATCATCTAAGTACGCAACCCATTTTTAAATGGACTGGGACAAAATTATCTTCCCCCGCGAAATGCCGCCTTTTTACGATTTTGGTCAAAAAACAGACAATGCAGTGTGCTATAGTGGTCAGGTTTTCACCACGAAAGAGGATGCTATGGAGACTGAATTAGACCCAACCCAACTGGCAATTGAATATCTGCGTCGCGACAAAACCACGCTGACACCGGCGGAATACTTAAAAAAACTCAAACAATTGCGCCTGGAGTTTGCGGATTTGCTGACGCTGTCGCACAGCGAGCTGAAAGAAGAGATTGATTTTGCCTGGCGTCTGGGTATCCACTAACTCAGCAACATCACTGCAATGCGCCCGTCCGACGGGCGCTTTTTTTTGCTTGTTATCATGCGGCCAGTACCCGGTTTCGCCCGTTATTCTTCGCCAGGTATAACGCCTCATCCACGCGTTTAAAGAGGGCATCCAGGTCTTCATCAGGCAGATGGTGCGCCACACCAATACTCACCGTAAAGCCAGGCAGATCCGCGATGTTGATACTGGCCACGGCCTGACGTATCCGTTCCGCTACGTTTAGTGCCATATCCGTGGTGGTATGCGGCAGTAGTAACAGGAACTCTTCGCCGCCCCAGCGGAAAACATAATCGCCTGAGCGGCAGTTCGTCTCAAGCATTCGCGCCAGTTCAACCAGTACCTGGTCACCTTTTTGATGACCAAACTGATCATTGATACCTTTGAAATGATCGGCGTCGACCAGCAGCAAACTGAAATCAAGCCCCGTCGGCAGAATGTGTTCCGTCAGATGATAAAACTGGCGGCGGTTCAGCAGGCCGGTGAGCGCATCGCGATGCGCGGCGTATTCCAGTTCCTGCTCAAGGCGTTTTTGTTCGGTGATATCGTGAATAATGCACAACATCAAACGCTTGCCATAGATCTCAACCGGCCCGGCGTACGTTTGTACATGGCGGGTGGAACCATCCGCGAGTTGATGAATAAAATTTAATGGCTTATGCCCGCCCGGCAGATTCGACACTTCCTGCATCACCGGTAATACGCTGCGCCCAAGCGTATTGATCTCCCAGGTGTGTTTCTGGCACATCTCTTCGTGGTCATAACCATAAAAACGCAGCGCAGCGAGGTTGGCATCGACAATCAACCCATCACGAATGGGATCGATAAGCAGCATTGGCGCGGATGTTGTGTAAAAAAAACGGGCGTAAAAACCTTGCTTGTGTGGGCGATACGTTGGCGAGTGGTGTGCTTTTAACGCCGCCGCCGCGGCACCTGATACGCCTTCAAACAGCAGCACTTCACCGGCGTTTTCCAGCGTACGCAACATGACACGGCAACTGATGGTGGTCTCTTCACCATCCGGACAAACACTCCAGATTTCGACCACATCTTCATGATTTTGTAAGCTGGGCAGGTACATAGACAGGCTGAGTTGCGCATAAGCAGAGTATTTTCCGTTTCGCATCTCAGTGAGCGAGCGTCCTGCCGCGATTTTCAGCGCTTGCGCATTCGCGAACAGTAACGCTTCTGTGTCAGGAGCAACCACCCAAACCGGGGTGGAGAGCACATTCAACGCATCCAGGTGATGTTTAAGCATGGCGACTCCCCTTAATCATGTATGTTGCAACGCGATCACAAGTGACACATCAGCGGCAATTTAATGACTTTCTTGCAACATACCTGAAAATTAGGGAGTTATGCGGGCTTTTTTTGTGACGAATCTGAACATTCCAGCGATAAAGTGAATCTTTTTTGCTGGAGCAGCACCGCCACTTTCTCAACCGGTAAAGGACGGGCAAAAAGAAACCCTTGCAGATAAGCGCAGCCCATATTGGTCAGCAACGCCTGCTGCTCGGCCGTTTCGATACCTTCCGCGACGACATGCATGTTCATGGAATGTGCAATATCAATGATCGTGGAGACAATTTTAACGTTGCGGCTGTTATCGCGAATGTCCTTCACAAAACTTCTGTCGATTTTAAGCTCTGTTGCCGGTAACCGTTTCAGCATCAGCATATTGGAGTAGCCCGTGCCAAAATCATCAATGGCGACCGTGATACCCATTTGCGCGAACTGGTTAAGCAACTGCACACTGCGCTCGATGTTTTTCAGCGCAGTGTTCTCCGTGATTTCAAGCGTCAACTGCATGGGATCGATATGGTAGCGTTGCAGTGAATCGGTGATTTGGTCGTAAATATCATGCTGCTCAAACTGGCTGGGTGAGAGGTTGATAGCAAGCGTCAGATGACGAAAACCCAGGTTGTTCCAGTGATGCAACTGCCTGCATGCTGCATCAATTACCCAGCGCCCGACAGAGATGATTAGCCCCGTTTTTTCCAGCATCGGTAAAAAGGTTGCGGGCAGCAAAACTCCCCGTGTCGGGTGACGCCAGCGCAGTAACGCTTCGAAACCTGCCAACGCATGCTCCGGCGCGTGGTACTGCGGTTGATACCAGAGTTCAAACTGATCGCGTGATAACGCCTGCGATAAATCCTGCAAAAACAGCGGATCGTCGACGGTCTTCTGCGCCATGCCGGCATGAAAAACAGCCCAGCTGTTTCGGCCTTCCTGTTTTACGCTGTACATTGCCGTGTCGGCTTTCAGTTTCAGCTCGTGCGCGGTATCGCCATGCTGTGGGTAGTAACTGATCCCGGCGCTAAGTGAAACATTAATGACATGGTTCAGCTCGCAGAAGGGCTGTTGAATGGTGGCTACAAGGTGTTTTACCAGCGCCTCAACTTCGTCTTCGTGGGTGTCCGGCACCAGCAGGGTAAATTCATCTCCGCCCAGGCGTGCCAGCGACATTTTTTCGCTGATACAGGCGGATAATCGCCCGGCAACCGCCACCAGCAGTTGGTCACCTATGTGATGTCCCCAGGCATCATTGACCAGTTTAAAGCGATCTAAGTCCATATAAATCAATGCGAAAGTGCTGCGTGTCTCCGAGGCCTTGCTAAGGCAAGCATCAAGAAGATTGTCGAGCTGGGAGCGGTTTGCCAGCCCCGTTAGTGGGTCATAATAGGCTTGTTTTTCAAGTTGTTGATTAAGCTGGCGCAGGCTGTCCGTCAAACGTGATGTCCGCAGTTGGGAATCAATCATCGAAATGAACAGCATGATGCCGAAAATCACCAGTGTCGTCGTGGCAACCCACAATGACAGCCCCAATTCGCCGACGTCGTGGCTCATCAGCGTTGTTGCATGGCCGCGGATCACAATGCCTGTGCCATCGTTGCTGAATGTGGCGGCACTCATGGCGGTATAATGCATGGCGCTGATAGAAGCACCCATTACCAGGGCTGCAAAGACGCGATTAATAAAGACGCCATGGGTATTTTGCCGCAGGCTAAAGGCCAGCCAAAGGGCAACCCAGGCACTGAAAAATGCAATGGCTACCGAAAGCGCAATCAGCGCAACGTTCCAGTAAATAGTGAGGAAACCCATCATCGAGGCCATACCCAGATAATGCATGGATACAACGCCGGTACCGAGCAGTAAGGAAGCGAACAGTAGACGTTTTGTCGGCAGTGTTTTACCCGCTACGGCAATATTGATAGCAAGTATGGATGTCAACATCGCGATAATAAATGACAGGAGGGTAAGTTCTAAATCGTAATGCATCATCACCGGCATTTTCATCGCCAGCATGCCGACATAATGCATCGACCAGATACCGATCCCCAGGGTGGCTCCACCCGAAAAACGCCAGAATATTGCGCTGCGAGGTTCAGACGTCGCAACTTTGCCTGCGCTATCCAGTGCGACAAATGAAGCAATGAAAGCGACCAGAAAAGAGATGCCAATCAGAATGGGGTCCCACGAAACGTAGAGCATCATGCAATCCACACAGGCAAAAAAAGATGATATGTAATCCTGGCACTAATTTTAGCAGCTAACCTAATGAATTTAATGGCTACGCTAATTTTATTATTGCAGGGGCGAATAAACTAATAATAGCTCTTTATTTATTCATCGGCTGTTATGGCAATAACATAAATAAAGTGAATGATTTAACATATGATAAAATTATCTTAAGTCGCGAATATTATTTCTCATTAGTATGGGATGCATCATTTCTTATATGATATATGTTAACGAGCAATCCTGCTTGCTCAATATATTGTTATATCAGTATCTGCTGAGTGGAAGTTAAACTTCTCATTTAAATCGACTTAAGTAAAATTGAAATTATTTAAAGGTGAACATTATTCGGCATCAATTTCGCCGTGTAAAAGTACATTGCGGATGCTATAAGGATCTTACCGTCCCCGGTGTTCAGGTGGGTTTCCCTATGTTGCGAAATATTAGCGTAAGAACATTTATTATTTTATATCTTCTGGTCTCTTTTTTTATTCTTGATGTATTAGTGATCGTTGTCTCAAAAAATATCGTTCTATTTGCCATGACAAGTGTTGTTTCCCTCACATCATTGACGCTTCTCTGGTTTTATATGACGCAATATTTGGTGACGCCGATAAACACGGTAAAAAAAAGCATAGAAGAAGTCACATCGGGAAACCTTTCTATCGTTATTCCTGAGTTTGGTAATAATTGCGCGGGTCGGTTAATTCCGGGCATTAACAGCCTTTCTGCCAGTATCGCGAACCTGGTGAAAGAAATTCGCGCCTCTTCCGATACCGCGCTGGAGCTTTCGGCGCAACTGGCCTCACGCAGCGCCGATCTGTCTGTTAAAACGGAAGAGCAATCTGCCGCGCTGGTGCAAACGGCGTCCAGTATGGAGCAGATGGCTTCCAGCACGAAGAACAACGCTGACAATACCCGCCTCGCAAGTACCCGGGCAAAAGATGCCACAACCTGCGCGCAAAAAGGGGGCATGTTAATGGGGCAGGTGGCGAAAAATATGCAATCGATAACCGATTGTGCCGGTCAGATGACCGAAATTATCTCCATCATTGATGGTATTGCTTTCCAGACAAATATTCTGGCGCTGAACGCGGCAGTAGAAGCGGCACGCGCCGGGGATCATGGCAAAGGTTTTTCCGTCGTGGCGGGCGAAGTGCGCAGTCTCGCGCATCGCAGCGCGGAAGCGGCGAAAAACATTAAATCGCTGATTGCTGTTACCACCGATAACGTTAACCAGGGCGCGACCGTCGTTGGTGAAGCCGAGCAGAACATGCACGAGATTGTTTCTGGTGCGAGCGTGGTGAGTAAATTAATGGATGAAATCGCCGTCACGACGCTGCAGCAGGAAAAGGGGATCTCGCAGATCACTCTGGCGCTGGCGGAGCTGGAAAAAGTGACGCAAAGCAACGTCACCATGGTGGATGAACTGGCGGGCTCGTCGGATGTTTTACAACACCAGGTGGAGGGCTTACTGCAACGTATTGGTAAATTCCGCCTGGCGGCGGTAAAAGCACAGGATGCGGTACTGCCAGAAAAAGTCTCCCCTCCACGCGTCAGTGCTCCGCTGCTGGGTAAGCAGGAAAATTACTGGCACTCGTTCTGATTGCGGTGATAGCCGTAAAGGCCCGGGAAACCGGGCCTTCTTTTTTGCATTGTTTGTTAATTTGTTAATAAATTCAGCGTGATGATTGCTTAACGTTGCCATATGGCTAGACTTGCCAAAACACCATGCGGATTGTGGAGGTCCTGTGGAAGCAATTAAAGGAACTGATGTGAACGTTCCGGATGCGGTATTTGCCTGGCTGTTGGACGGAAAAGGCGGCGTGAAACCGCTGGAAGATAATGATGTTATTACCGCAAGCACACCGTGCTGGGTGCATCTGAATTATACCAACCCGGAGAGCGCCCAGTGGCTGGAAACCACACCGGTGTTGCCGAACAGCGTACGCACGGCGCTTTCCGGGGAGAGCATGCGCCCACGGGTAAGCCGCATGGGTGAGGGGACGTTAATTACCTTGCGCTGCATAAATGGCAGCACGGACGAGCGGCCGGATCAACTGGTAGCGGTGCGCGTTTATATGGATGAGCGCATGATTGTGTCGACACGCCAGCGCAAAGTGCTGGCGCTGGACGATGTGGTCAGCGATCTGGAGGAGGGAACCGGCCCGACGGATTGTGGCGGCTGGCTGGTGGATGTGTGCGATGCGCTGACCGATCACGCCAGCGAGTTTATCGAATCGCTGCACGATAGGATTATCGACCTTGAAGATAACCTGCTCGATCAGCAAATTCCGCCGCGCGGCATCCTGGCGTTGCTGCGTAAGCAATTGATTGTGATGCGCCGCTATATGGCGCCGCAGCGCGATGTGTTTGCCCGGCTGGCCAGCGAACGTTTACCGTGGATGAGTGACGATCAGCGCCGACGGATGCAGGATATTGCCGATCGCCTTGGTCGCGGGCTCGATGAGATTGATGCCTGTATCGCCCGTACCGGCGTGATGACCGATGAAATTACCCAGGTGATGCAGGAATCACTGGCGCGACGCACATATACGATGTCTTTGATGGCAATGGTGTTTCTGCCGAGCACATTTTTAACCGGGTTGTTTGGCGTCAACCTTGGCGGTATCCCCGGCGGTGGCTGGCATTTTGGCTTTGCGCTGTTTTGCATGATGTTGGTGGTGCTGATCGGTGGTGTTACCTGGTGGTTGCATCGTAGTAACTGGCTGTAAAATTTCACTTTTTTAACAAAAATTGAACATAAAAACGCCGCATTAATTGAGCGAGGTCAATAAACGAAACACCTGTTCAGGGCAATATTCATCTCGCAGGTGAATGCAACGTCAAGCGATGGGCGTTGCGCTCCATATTGTCTTACTTCCTTTTTTGAATTACTGCATAGCACAATTGATTCGTACGACGCCGACTTAATAGTCGGCTTTTTTTTGCCTCCGTGTTCTCGCCGTCTACCCTTAACGAGAAGCCCACAAAAAGGAGGCAATGATGAACGCACTCTATTTTTCTTCCCCACAGTTGAGCGATCCGGTGCCAACCGATCCGGTTCCAATCCCCGACCCGATCCCACGCCCGCAACCAATGCCGGATCCGCCGCCGGATGAAGAGCCGATTAAAATGTCGCGTTATAAAGGCAGATCTGAGAGGATACGCGCCTGCTAAACGTAAGCCTTTTTATCGCGAGAAAACATTGTGACCGCTTTTTTAACCCTGAATACTTTGCCCGCAGCCCAGATCGAAAACCTCAACGAACTGGGCTATCTCACCATGACGCCCGTCCAGGCGGCGGCGCTGCCCGCGATTCTTGCGGGTAAGGATGTCCGGGTACAGGCGAAAACCGGCAGCGGTAAAACAGCGGCGTTTGGCTTAGGGGTATTGCAGTACATCGATGCCAGCCGTTTTCAAACGCAGTCCCTCATTTTATGCCCCACGCGTGAGCTGGCGGATCAGGTTGCAAACGAGCTGCGTCGCCTGGCGCGTTATATGCCGAACATCAAAATATTGACCTTGTGCGGTGGGCATCCTTTCGGGGCGCAGCGCGACTCGTTACAGCACGCGCCGCACATTATTGTTGCCACGCCGGGCCGCCTGTTGGATCACCTGCAAAAAAGCACCGTTGCTCTCGATAACCTGCAAACGCTGGTAATGGATGAAGCGGATCGTATGCTGGATATGGGGTTTAGCGACGCCATCAATGAGGTTATCGCTTTTGCCCCGGCTTCGCGCCAGACGCTGCTGTTTTCTGCGACCTGGCCGGAAGCCATTGCCGCCATTAGCGGTCGTGTGCAGCGCAATCCGGAAACAATTGAAATCGACACCGTTGACGCACTGCCAGCAGTAGAACAGCAATTTTTTGAAGTTTCCCGCAGCGGCAAAGCCAGTTTGCTGCAAAAGCTGCTCAGCGAACACCGCCCGGCATCCTGTGTGGTGTTCTGCAACACCAAAAAAGATTGCCAGGAAGTGTGTGATGCACTGAACGCCGCCGGGCAGGATGCCCTGGCGCTGCATGGCGATCTGGAGCAGCGCGATCGCGATCAGACGCTGGTGCGTTTCGCCAATGGCAGCGCCCGTGTGCTGGTCGCCACCGATGTTGCCGCGCGTGGGCTGGATATCAAATCACTGGAGCTGGTAGTGAACTACGAGCTGGCGTGGGACCCGGAAGTTCACGTACACCGCATCGGGCGTACCGCGCGTGCGGGTAACAGCGGTCTGGCCATCAGTTTCTGTGCGCCGGAAGAAGCACAGCGCGCGAATATTCTGGCCGAGATGCTGCAACTGAAGCTGAACTGGCTCAATCCTCCGGCTAACGTCAAAGTCGTTCCGCTGGAAGCCGAAATGGCAACGTTGTGCATTGATGGGGGCAAGAAAGCCAAAATGCGCGCCGGTGATGTACTCGGGGCGTTAACGGGAGAAATGGGGCTGGATGGCGCGGATATCGGCAAAATCACCCTCCACCCGGCGCACGTTTATGTCGCAGTGCGCCAAAGCGTGGCGCGTCAGGCGTGGAAGCAATTGCAGAACGGGAAAATTAAGGGCAAGACCTGCCGTGTGCGGTTGCTGAAATAAAGCAAAAAGCCTCTCTGGCGCACCAGAGAGGCACAACGTTATTTCACTTCAATGACGTTGAGGCGCAGCTCATCGAGTTGCGAATCATCCTCTTCCGGCTGCCAGCCCGCCGGTTGCAGCGGGATCTCTTCCCGATCAAAGGCCAGATCGCCGCCGTTCACCACTTCAGAGCCGTGGGTGATCCCTTTAAAGTCGAACAAATTAATATCGCTCAGGTGCGAAGGCACCACGTTTTGCATCGCGCTGAACATGGTTTCGATACGTCCAGGATAACGCTTGTCCCAGTCACGCAGCATATCGGCAATCACCTGGCGTTGCAGGTTCGGCTGGGAGCCACACAGGTTGCACGGAATAATGGGGAACCCTTTGGCTTCCGAGAAGCGCTCGATATCTTTTTCGCGGCAGTACGCCAGCGGGCGAATCACGATGTGTTTACCATCATCGCTCATCAGTTTTGGCGGCATCCCTTTCATTTTTCCGCCGTAGAACATGTTCAAAAACAGCGTTTGCAGGATGTCATCGCGGTGGTGACCAAGGGCGATCTTTGTCGCACCCAGTTCCGTCGCTGTGCGGTAAAGGATGCCGCGACGTAAGCGTGAGCAGAGCGAACAGGTGGTTTTGCCTTCCGGGATCTTCTCTTTAACGATACCGTACGTGTTTTCTTCCACGATTTTGTATTCCACGCCCAGCGTATCCAGATACTGCGGCAGAATATGTTCCGGGAAACCCGGCTGTTTCTGGTCGAGGTTAACGGCTACCAGCGAAAAGTTGACCGGCGCGCTCTGTTGCAGGTTGCGCAAAATTTCCAGCATGGTGTAACTGTCTTTACCGCCGGAAAGGCAAACCATAATGCGATCGCCTTCTTCAATCATGTTGAAGTCGGCAATGGCCTCGCCCACATTACGGCGCAGACGCTTTTGCAGTTTGTTAAGGTTGTACTGTTCTTTCTTTGTAATCTCTTGCTTTTCAATCATTATTTTGTCTCTGGAAGCGTCAGGGGCACCGCAGGGGCAAACCACATCATGATAGGGCTGCTGCTGATGAGCATGCCTTTCTGATCCTGGTTCATTTCCTCTCGCCATGCACCGTAAATTTCGTAAACCCTTTGCCCTTTTCATGCACATTAACTGGCGATGAAAATGGGCTTGTGCTGGCAGTCAAACACCAGCAGGCAAAAGTATGTCGCGTATGGTACGGATTCCGGCGGCGAATACCAGCACGTTTTACGGCTGGTACCAGGCGCAGGCAATAAATGAAAGGGGCATCGCTCATCTTTTTTCAGGTGCGGTATAAAACCTATTGATCAATAGAGGAGTAAAATCATTTTCGCCAGGATGTGTAATCAGCTTGTGAAGAAACAAGCCGTTATCTAATCATCGAAGGGAGGTAAAAGTGATAAGAGCAATGATTGTTCGCGCAGGAGTGTTACTCCTTTTCTTTTTTTCATTTCAATTACAGGCAAAAGAAGACCCCGGAATGAAGCTGGAGCGCGTCGTGATCGTTAGTCGTCACGGGGTTCGCGCGCCAACCAAGTTCACGCCACAAATGCGCGAAGTGACACCCTTTCAGTGGCCCCAGTGGGATGTGCCGCTGGGATGGCTCACGCCGCGCGGAGGACAACTTATAGCGGCTCTGGGGCATTATCAGCGTCTGCGGCTGGCAGATACGGGGTTACTGACAGATAAAACCTGCCCGGATGAGAGGCATGTGGCAGTGATTGCCGATACCGATCAACGAACCCGCAAAACAGGTGAAGCGTTCCTGGCGGGGCTGGCGCCTGAATGTCCTGTTCCTGTGCATTATCAGCAAGACAAATCGAAGACAGACCCGCTTTTTAACCCGATAAAAACGGGGAAATGTTCATTTAACACATCGGCGGTGAATGAGGCGATTTTAACGAAAGCGGGAGGAAATATTGAGCAATTCACGCAGAAATATCAGCCAGCTTTTCAGACTCTGGAGCACGTTTTAAATTTCCCTGCCTCAGAGAAATGCAAAACCGCCGGGGATAGCCGTGCGTGTTCATTCACCAAAAACATCCCCACCAGACTCAACATCAAGCCTGATAACGTCTCCTTGCCTGGCGCATGGGGGCTTTCTTCAACACTTACGGAAATCTTCCTCCTGCAGCAAGCCCAGGGGATGGCGGACGTGGCGTGGGGCAGGATCGCAGGAGAAAAAGAATGGCAATCGCTATTAAGCCTGCATAATGCCCAGTTTGATCTGTTACAAAGAACACCTGAAGTGGCGCGGAGCCGGGCGACCCCCTTACTTGATTTAATACGCACGGCATTGACCACCAACGGCGCTGATCAGCATTACTACGGCATCACATTTCCTGTTTCTGTGTTGTTTATTGCCGGACATGATACCAATCTCGCCAATCTCAGCGGTGCGTTAGATCTTAACTGGTCGCTGCCGTCGCAACCCGATAATACCCCGCCGGGCGGAGAGTTGGTTTTCGAACGCTGGAAACGGGTAAGCGACAACACAGACTGGGTTCAGGTGTCGTTCGTTTATCAGACCTTGCAGGAGATGAGAGAGATGCGCGCTTTCTCGCTGGATAACCCGCCGGGGCGGGTGGATCTTGCGCTCAAGGCGTGCAGTGAGAAGAATGCGCAGGGAATGTGCTCCTTAAACAATTTTGCAAAGCTGATTGAATCGGTGCGCGTTGCAGACTGTGGCTTATAAAAAACACGGCTTTCGCCAGAAAACTGAATCTTACGACCCGCTGTAAAATCCTGTGCCCCGAACATTGCTAAAGAAACGGGGCGCAGGTGATTCGCGCTTAATATGCCATTGAGCCTGTTTGTTTTAGCGAAAAACGGAAGGTTCTGCGCCGTAGCGTTTACTGAACTGACGGCTGAAACTGGCGACCGACGCGTAGCCAACACGCGCGGCAACTGTTTTTATCGGTATGCGGGTTGTCATCAGTAACTGAAGCGCACCGGCAATCCGTGCATCGGTGATCACCGCGCTGAGCGTGGTATTTTCAGCCGCAAGACGGCGGCGAAGTGTGGCGCCGCTAATATTGAGCCGCTCTTCAATCTCACCGGTAGACCAGTGATACGCCGGATCACTGCTTACCATGTTGCGTATCATCATGGCGATCCCCGGCGGCTGAAGACGCAACAAACCGTGATGTCCCATCTCAAACAATCTGATCACAATCTCAAGCATTGCATGTATTGATAGTGCCCGGTTTCCGGCCCGCAGCGCGGCGACCCAGCGGGTCATCGGGGCGATAAATTGTGCCAGCGGTTCAGCGCCGACGTTTCCGGGCGTTGCCGGGGGTAAAACGCGCAGTAACAGCCGGGCGGCCTCCAGTTGCTCCTCGGCCATTAACACCGTCAGCGCGAGAAACTCGCCGCTGTCGGGATCGGGCGTACACTCAATATCAATGCTACGGGCGTTGGGGAATACCAGCATCTCGCCGGGCGGTACGCAGACCCACTTATCCTGCTCGCGGTAACGAAACGTGCCGCGCAGGGGGAAGGAGAAGGTCGCACCGTCGACCTGAAACTTATTAACCTGCCAGCTTTGCATGGCGCGCAGGCAACAGCAGGGGAAGGCGAGTTCCGAACAGGCCAGCTCCAGTAATTCATTGAGCAGGATTTCTGTTTCGCGTGCATCGGCGTGTAAAGCGGGGCTTATCATTTGTCTTCTCTGCAAGGCTGGTTCCGGCAGGTTTTCGTGCCGGAGAAACTTACATCGCGTAATGCAACGCGTAGCTTTTACCGCTACGGCTAAGTTTTGCCGTGGTCGGGAGGTTAAAGTGCATACCGCAAACGGCAA
The DNA here is from genome assembly GCF_000410515.1 of Enterobacter sp. R4-368. Classification (NCBI taxonomy): domain Bacteria; kingdom Pseudomonadati; phylum Pseudomonadota; class Gammaproteobacteria; order Enterobacterales; family Enterobacteriaceae; genus Enterobacter; species Enterobacter sp. R4-368. The sequence goes on from NC_021500.1 coordinate 306,722, forward strand.
TATTATCTGTCGCGACGCGATCCAGCAGGGCGCTGCGCGTTTTGGCCGCCAGCGCCGGGTCGCGGTCATAAGCAATCGAGACATCAGGCCGGGCTATCTGAATGTGCGGGAAATGGACAATATCTCCCCAGATAAGCAAAGCGTCTTTCTCATTGCCAAGCAGAAAACCGCTGTGACCTGGGGTATGACCAAAAAGCGACACCGCCTGAATACCGGGCAGAATATCCTCTTGCTTAAAGGTCACCAGCCGATCGTCGTATGCGCTGAATGCATTCCTTGCGATGTCATATGAGCGCTTGAGCCCCTCCGGTGCGCTGGCATACAACGTTTCATCCCGCCAGAAGGCGAGCTCTTTCTCATGCACGAACAGGCGCTGCACGTTACTGAACAGAGGAGTCTGCTGCGGGCCGGCAAGACCGCCAATGTGATCGCGGTGACCATGGGTTAACAGGACGGTATCGATACGGCGGGGATCAATGCCCGCTGCGGCAAGGGCAGCCGGTAACACGCCGCTTGCGCCGTCGGGCGTACCGGTTCCACTATCGATAAGAATGGTGTGTCCGGCGGTTTCGACCACGCAGGCATTAATATTCATGCGCGGCAGGGGCGAAACGCCACTGGCGGTCAGTAACGCTTCGGCCTGGTCGGTTTCAATACCGTTCAATAGCGCAAAATTGCCTTCAAGGTAACCGTCACTGAGTATCGTGACGGTGATGTCCTGCAATTGCTGGCGTTTGATTACGGGCGTTGGCTCAAGCGTCCGGGATGTCATCATAATCCTCGCTCTGTTTTCATCACATTCCGTTGAATATCGAATACAGCGTAACGAAAAAGCGTGCGCTTATTTGTTCAATGCGGTGCGTTTTGCGCTCATTGTGCGTGGTGCACGAGCACACTGTTACTGGTCCTGCGCCTGAAAAGAATACTCTTTTTCCACCAGGCAGATGCGGGTCGTGAACGAGTGATACCACTTTTCACGCCCGGTTTTCTGCGCAATCAGATGCCCGGCGTTCATCTTCCAGTTTTTGATAGCGTCAAGCGATGTCCAGTAAGAGACGGTAATACCAACCTCTTCACGGGCGGAATCCACGCCCAGGAAGCCGGGTTGAGTCACCGCCAGTTCCATCATGCGATCGGACATGGCGCCGTAGCCATCATCAACGGCGGTGCGCACGGAGGTGAAAATCACTGCGTAATAGGGAGTGGGGTGGTTAAATGCTGGCATGGCGATTCCTGATGCGGGTTGTCTGCTCTCCATCCTGACAGGAATTTTACGCAGCGGTAGCTACCTGTTCAGGCGACTTTTCTTTCCGGATATTTGCCTTTTACCACGCCATCATAAAAACGGCCTTTGGACACCACGGTAAGAAACAGGGAAAAGATACGTTCCGGCACGCCCTGATACTGGTAGACACTTTTATCGTGAAAACAGATTTCCAGCGTGCGGGTGCGTTCGTCATAACCGACAGAAGCGATGCGTGATGAGGTAACTGAGTGATGATGCATAAATTCGCTCCTTGCCGTGCGGACTGAAATTGTGATTATCAGCGCGCTTCCTGCGGGTGTCATGCTAAATCGGTGCGTTAAAAAAGCCACCAGCGTTAACCGGTGGCTTTTTCAGCGGCTGGCTTACTCCGCCGCGTTTTTCTCCGCTTTCCCTGCCAACCGGGCCAGGAAGTCATAGCGTTTTTGCAGGTCTGCGGCGGCATCTTTCCATAATTGTTCCGCCACGTCCGGCTGCTGCGCATTGAGACGACGGAAACGCTGCTCATTAAGCAGGGTCTCCGCCAGCGCATCGGACGGCGGCCGCGAGTCCAGCGCCAGCGGAACTTTCCCTTCTTCCTCACGGCGCGGATCGTAGCGGTACAGCGGCCAGAAGCCGGTCGCGGTGAGCTGGCGCATCTGATCGTGGCTCAGCGCCAAATCATAGCCGTGCTCTTCACAGGGGCTGTAAGCAATAATCAACGACGGGCCGGGGTAGGCTTCTGCTTCCTGAATGGCTTTCACCGTCTGGTTGAGCTGCGCGCCGAGCGAAATCTGCGCGACGTAAACGTGGCCGTACATCATCATGCTGACGCCCAAATCTTTGCGCGCCTTGCGTTTGCCATGCTCGCCAAATTTGGTCACCGCACCGAGCGGGGTGGCTTTTGAGGCCTGGCCGCCGGTGTTGGAGTAACACTGGGTATCCAGCACCAGAATATTGACGTTCTCGGTCAGGCTCAGCACATGATCGAGGCCGCCAAAGCCGATATCGTACGCCCAGCCGTCGCCGCCAATCAGCCAAATCGATTTTTCGACCAGCGCATCGGCATCGGTCAACAGTTGTTGCGCACCTTCCACAGACGCCAGCGCGGTGCGCAGCTCTGCCACCTGTGCGCGGCGCGCTTCCGGGGTCGCTTCCGCGTGCAATGCCGCGTTCAGTTCCGCCGGAATATGTTCAGCGAATTGATCAACTAATCGCATAACACGCTGGCGGTGCTGATCCACACTTAAGCGGAACCCAAGGCCGAACTCGGCGTTATCTTCAAACAGCGAGTTCGCCCACGCCGGCCCGCGCCCGTTTTCATCGGTGGTGTAAGGCGTCGAAGGCAGGTTACCGCCATAAATCGATGAACAACCGGTGGCATTGGCGATCATCATGCGGTCGCCATACAGTTGCGTCAGCAGTTTGATATACGGCGTTTCGCCGCAGCCTGAGCACGCCCCGGAATACTCAAACAGCGGGGTAATCAACTGCGAGGTACGAATGTCGATGCGCTCCAGTTTGCTGCGGTCGATCTCCGGCAGGTCGAGGAAGAAGTCGTAATTCACTTTCTCTTCTTCAACGTGTTCAAGGCGCGACATCATGTTGATGGCTTTGATGTCCGGGTTCTGGCGATCTTTTGCCGGGCAAACTTCCACACACAGATTACAGCCGGTGCAATCTTCCGGCGCGACTTGCAGCACATATTTCTGCCCGCGCATATCGCGGGATTTCACATCCAGTGAATGCAGGCTCGACGGGGCGTTTTCCATCGCCTGCGGCGAGACCACTTTGGCGCGGATCGCCGAGTGCGGGCAGGCGGCAACGCAGTGGTTACACTGGGTGCAAAGCTCCTCTTTCCAGACAGGGATCTCTTCGGCGATATTACGTTTCTCCCAGCGCGTGGTGCCCACCGGCCAAGTGCCGTCCGGCGGCAGCGCGGAGACCGGCAATGCATCGCCAAGACCGGCCAGCATGGCCGCCGTCACGGTTTTGACAAAATCGGGGGCCGAATCGGAGACCACCGGCGGGCGATGGGCACTTTGCGGATTAACCGCTTCCAGCGGTACTTCGAACAGCGATTCGCGGGCCATCGCCAGCGCCTGCCAGTTTCGCTCCACCAGCTCCTGACCTTTACTGCTATAGCTTTTGGCAATCGCACCCTGCAATTCAGCCAGCGCGCTGTCGCCCGGCAGAATATTTGTGAGATGGAAGAACGCCATTTGCATGACGGTGTTAATGCGGGCGGCAAGTCCACATTCACGGGCGATTTTCGCGGCGTTAACCACATAGAGACGCGCTTTTTTCTGGTTGAGCACCGCCTGCACTTCCTGCGGCAAACGTGACCAGACTTCATCGGCGCTGTAAGGCGTGTTGAGCAGGAAAATACCGCCCGGTTTCAGGCGCTCGGCCATTGGGTACTTATCGATAAACTGCAACTGGTGGCAACCGACAAAATCCGCCTGCGACACCAGATAAGCCGAGTTGATCGGTTTTTCACTGACGCGCAGGTGCGAAACCGTCAGGCCGCCAGCCTTTTTCGAGTCATAGACAAAATAACCCTGCGCATACCACGGCGTAGAGTTACCGATAATCTTGATATTGTTCTTGGTCGCCGACACGCTACCGTCACTGCCGAGCCCATAGAACAGCGCTTCTAATTTCGCATGCGACGGCAGGGTGTTTTCCGGTAGCGGCAGAGAAAGGTTGGTCACATCGTCGTAAATACCGACGGTAAAACGCGGTTTGGGCTTCGCCGCGCACAGCTCGTTAAAAATGGCCAGCACGCATTCGGGGCCAAACTCTTTTGACGACAGACCGTAACGCCCGCCAACCACCCGCGGCAGGGTTTCCCGCTCACCGTTATTAAACGCTTCTGCCAGCGCGGTCATCACATCCAGATACAGTGGTTCGGCCAGGGCGCCCGGTTCTTTGGTGCGATCCAGCACGGCAACGGTTTTCACGCTTTCCGGCAACACGGACAACAGATGCGCGGCGCTGAACGGGCGATAGAGGCGCACTTTCAACACGCCGACTTTTTCCCCGCGCGTCAGCAGCTCATCGACCACCTCTTCGCAGGTACCGATCGCCGAGCCCATCAGCACGATCACGCGATCGGCTTGCGGGTGACCATAATATTCAAAAGGTTTGTACTGCCGCCCGGTGGCGGTAGCGAAATCGTCCATCGCCTGCGCAACGTGCGCGTACACCGCGTTGTACCACGGGTTGGTCGCTTCGCGAGACTGGAAATAGGTGTCCGGGTTGGCAGAAGTACCACGGATCACCGGATGTTCCGGGTTGAGCGCGCGGGCACGATGCGCATCAATTTCCGCCTGAGGAAGCAGGTTGCGAATGGTGTCATCCGCCAGCGGCACGATTTTGTTAATTTCGTGCGAGGTGCGAAAACCATCAAAGAAATGAATGAATGGCACCCGGCTTTTCAGTGTCGCCATGTGCGAAATGAGCGCGAAATCTTGTGCTTCCTGCACGCTACCGGCAGCGAGCATCGCACAACCGGCCTGGCGAACCGCCATCACGTCGGAATGATCGCCAAAAATAGAGAGTGCGTGGGTGGCAACGGTACGCGCGGCGACGTGCAGAACAAATGGCATTAACTGGCCCGCCAGCTTGTAAAGCGTGGGGATCATCAGCAGCAAACCCTGCGATGAGGTAAACGAGGTGGAGAGCGCACCGGTCTGCAAAGCTCCGTGTACGGCGGCAATCGCCCCCGCTTCCGACTGCATTTCCACGACGCGCGGCGTGTCGCCCCAGATATTTTTCAGGCCGTTTCCGGCCCAGGCATCGGCCTGTTCAGCCATCGTCGAGCTGGGAGTAATGGGGTATATGGCGATAACTTCACTGGTGCGGAAAGCGACTGACGCGACCGCGCCATTACCGTCAATAGTAATCATATGGCACCCTTGCATTGCTCAATAGGAAGGGGCTTGTGAAACGGCGGCAAGCCCTGTAGTTATCCTGTTATTTTAGCAAACCACTGCGCGCGCAATTTTCGCTTTTGTGTCCTGAGGTATAACGGGAATCAATGAATTGCGATTTAATGGCAGGTGATGGCGAGACCTGGTGACACGTGTGCAGGCGTTTCCTGTTACTCTCGCGCCGGAATGCATTTAATGAGGGAGAAAATCAATGACAAGACAGCTTTTGCGCTGCCCTTGCTGCGGTGGCGAAACAAAGCGGTGCGTGGGAGAGCTGCCCTGTTTGCCACTGGGAAGATGATCCGCTGCAGGCAGACAACCCCGATTTGGCTGGTGGGGCTAATGCGCAGAGTCTTAATGACGCTAAAAAAGCGTATCGTCGACAATTTCCCGCATAAATTGGGCGTGTAAAGCAGCAACGATCGTCGCGCTGCACGATAAGAGAACGTGGAATCATCGCAATGACCATGTACGGTAAATGATGGCGGTGGGTAATCGCGCCTTGTTTAAAAAGAAGATGGTCATCAGTTCTTAACAAACAAGGATTTGCAATCCTGCTATTATCGGCCGTTGCGTTTGAGTACAGTAAATAACTTACTGAATTAAATGCTCTCAAAACTTTAGATGTGTGTTTTTGATACTTAAGATTTACAGTTACAGTCGTGCTTGTGAAGGAGTCGTAGCGGGTAAAAATAAGATGAAAAAAGAGATCTTTTTTGCGGCAAGTTTCATTACTGTTGTCTTTTTCGCGATATCCATCACGCTGATTGTTCAGATCCTGAGTACCAAAAACCATACGCGGAATGAACTTAATACGAATATATCCAACCTGAGCCATACCCTCGATACCTATTCAGAGGGAATTATCCGGCAAAGCGAGATGTTGATAAAAAACATTTCTGACATAACGGAAATATATGGCATGGATCCCGCTCAGTTAGTGAATATTAAGAAAATACTCGCCGACCAGAACCTGCTTCTCACCCAGCTGAATAACATTATTATTTATGATGATAAAGGAAATAAAGTTATCGCTTTGCAGGAGAATTTTTTGGGCAGGAGTAATAGCGCTGACCGCTTTTTCTTCATCCACCACCGGGATAATAATTCAAAGGAGATCTTTATCGGCCCGCCTGTGGTGAGCAGAACAAATGGCCAGTGGGTGATCACCGTGAGTCGACGGCTGGAGGATAACGAAGGGAATTTTAAAGGGGTTGCTGTATTGACGCTGAACATCGCCAATTTTTTGCAAACCTATGGAAAGCTGGACATTGGAAAGCAGGGCGCGATTGCGTTAACCAGCGACGCGGGGATCGTGCTTTTACGTTATCCTTTTGATGATAAATATATGGGTAAGGAAATTTCGGACTCGCCATTATTTACGGATTATTTAAAAAGAGGGAATTCCGGGATCGCAACGTCAGTATCGCGTTTCGATAAAATAGAGCGCATTTATTCATTTCAAAAAAATAAACGCTATGGTTTGGTGACAACCGTTGCCGTTAGCATCGATGAAGCCATGGCTTCATGGCGTCGTCAGTCTGAAATTCTTGCTGCGATCATTCTGTTTCTTATCGGCTGCGTCAGTTTCTCCAGCTATTACCTTATTCAGGATGTTCGCAACCGTATCCGCATCGGCAAAGAGCTGTCGGCAGCAAAAGAGTCTCTGGCGTCGGCGAATGCCGAATTGCAAGTGATGGCCACGGAAGATGGCTTAACCGGGCTGGCGAATCGGCGCAAATTCGATGAGGCTTTAGTGGACGAAGTGGCAAAATGTACCAGCAACAAACAGCAGATTGCACTGCTATTAATTGATGTCGATTACTTTAAAAAATATAACGACAATTACGGGCATATTGCCGGTGACGGCTGTTTACAGGCAGTCGCCGAAAATTTGAAAAAGACCATTAGCGAAACTTCTTTTCTGGCCGCCCGATATGGCGGAGAAGAGTTTGTGGTCATTCTGCCTGAAACGGATGAGAATTCCGCCGGAAATATTGCCAGAAAGATAGGCCATAATATTAAGCTTGCGAATATTCCCCACCAGCAAAGCCCGCTTGGCGTCGTGAGTGTGAGCATTGGTGTTGCCGCCGGATCTGCCACCGCATTGAAGGGGCGCGAGGCGATGCTCATCGAATTCGCCGATGAGGCGCTTTACGCAGCGAAATCTTCAGGACGCGACCGTGTTGTTACCTCAAACCGCCAAATTGCGTGATACGCCCAAAGCGTGCCATTCGTGGCGATGTAGCCTGCGGAACGCCTGCCACTGAACCTGAGTTGACGAACCCGCTGAATCGCGGTTTGCGACGAATTGTGTTCACCCGCCCAAAAAAACGCAAAAAAATGTTTCCAGGTCGCATAAAGATGCTTTTCAGCTCTCGACGTATTGCGTCTTGCTGCCTATGATGCTTGGGTTTCGCTTTTTTAAATTATCCTGAGGACACAGGGGCAGGGGGAGAGAAATGCGCGCAGCGTTTTTAGTAGGATGTGCCGCTTTATTATTATCGGCATGCAGCAGTGAACCCGTTCAGCAAGCGACTGCAGCACACGTAGCGCCGGGGCTTAAAGCCGCAATGTCAAATGGTGGTCAGGCGAACTGTGCGATGATTGGTGGTTCGTTGTCTGTTGCCCGGCAACTCGATGGTTCAATGGTGGGAATGTGCGCCTTACCAAATGGCAAACGCTGCAGTGAACAGTCGCTTGCCACCGGAAGCTGCGGCAGTTACTGAGCCTTCGCCGCGCGCGTGTAAATCAGGGTTTGCGTCGCCGTCGCCAGCGTCAGCTGGTTGTCAGTAAGATCAACCTGCGCACCTTCGCTGAGCATCGCATTAATGGTGTGGTCCAGTTCATTACGCTGCTGGTCAGGGCAGAGCATCATGGTCATGCCCATCTGTTTGACGGTCAATTTGCCTTCAGAGAGTTTTCCCTGGCCCATAAAGCCGTTGCACATTTTGCCGGACACGCGCAGGTCTTTATCAAAACGGATTTCCGGGGCCGGGCCATTACCCTGCACGGCCTGGCCGTTCACAGTGGTCAGCAC